>JAOUOP010000156.1 GCA_029880325.1 Myxococcales bacterium
TCCGGACAGGGCGTCGTGTCGCTGGCGCTCGGGGACCTGGAGATGGACTTGAGCGGGGCGACGCTGGAGTTCCCGGATGGGCGTGCGGAGGGGCTGGTGCATGTGCAGTTGTTGGAGTTCCGGGAACTCGGTCATGCGGCACAGCCTGGCGCCACGGCCGAGTTTGCCTTTGCCGTACAGCCACCAGGGATCGAGGTCGCGGGCATCGGAGAGGTGACCGTGAAGCTGCCGCAGGTCAGGGGTAGCCACGACTACGTCCAGCAGCTGCTCGACCGCGTCGTGCTGGTCGGCCTCGATGCCCATTCGCTCACGCTAGTTCCCATCGGCGTAGGTCGCGTGGACAAAACCCAGAAGGCTGTGGTGAGCGAAGGAGCCATTCATCTGGAACGACTGGAATACGTCGGGGTCGCAATTTTCGCCGCCCGCCAGATTCATCAAGAAGCGCTGGCAGCCTATGGTGCCGGCGAGATCAGCATCGACGAGCTGCGTTCGCAGCTCGCGCAGTAGGTGAATTCGATGGGTCGAGTGCAGCGACATAGTCGAACAAAAGGACCACGCCATTGCGTGACAGGGCTGCTGCTCGCAGTGCTCGCGGCTTGCCTCGCCTTTGTCGCCAAACCCGCTTCGGCTCAGACCATCACTGGTCGCGTCGCCACGCCGGGCGTGGTCATGCGCAAGGCTGACGGAACGCTAACGCGCGCTGACGACCCTGAAGCGCAGAAGACCTGGGTCGCCTACGACTTCTGGGGCAACATGCATGAACTCGAGCCGCACCTGGGGCCTGGAGAGCACATCGACGCCACTCCGATGCTGGTCGAGCGCTACAACGAAATGGCAGTCCTGCTGGGACAGGCGATGACCGAATCCCCCGGCCTCGTGGTTCTGCACTCCGACATCCCGGAAGATGGCGCGCTTGACGCACCGACGATCTACACATGCGCCGACCCCGGCGGCTCGACGCGAGCTTTCACACGTTCGGAGCTCGACGCGAGCGCAAGTTGGGGCACCAAGCTCTACCCATCGGCCGTGCCCTCTTGCGCCGAGCAACCGAACTTCACCTCGCCGCTCGTCGCGTTCAACGCGGACATCCCCCCGTCCGAAATTTTCCCCACAACGGGGACCTATCAAGTCCTGGTCGACCGTCGAGGACAAGTCGTAGCCAAAGCCAACTGCCGCCTGGGCTACGAGAGCGCCTATTTCTCCCTGGACGCCAACGACCCTGTCTACCAGTCGCTCGACCCCAACTGCAAGAGACCCAGCGACGGCACCAACGGCCCAACCTTGTTGAGCAGCGACTGCACCGAGTTTCCGGAGGGCGCGATCCTCTTTCCCTCCGGCACATTTTCGCGGTGCTCGCCGGGTGTCATGGCCGCCGGGCAGGACGAAAATCGGATCGACACGGTCTGGTCGCCGATCGCAGGCGCTGAGATCATGACCGGCAGCGCAAACGGTCTTCACGAAGCGACAACTTCGTCAACCGGCCGCTACAGGCTCGAAGACATCCTCATCGATAGCATCGGCCATTCCTGGTTCAAGGTCTACGCAACGATTCCGACCGCTTACCCCAACCCGCGCGTCTCAGCCACATATCAAATGATCGCGGTCGCTGACCCCAGTTTTCTGCCCTACGGGAGCGGCACCGAGGCGGACCTTACCGAGCCGCAGATGACGATTGCCGGCAGCTTCCTGAGCACGGCCTGGTTGGATTGGTATTACGAGAGCAAAGCGAAGGCCACCTTCACCGCCTATGCAAACTTTCCGATAGAAGCGGCCATGCTGGACGTGAGAGCTGTTTTCACAAGCGACAACCAGCCTGTCTACTGGACCGGCCCGCTTCCTGCCGGACACATGCTCGAGGACCTCACCAAGTGGCGCAACGATCCCCAAAAAGGGGGCTTCCTCGAAGGCGACACCGTCTACAGCCTCGGTGAAGGCGGGACGCCGAGCGGCCACGCTGGACTGCTGCAGGCGATTGGAGACTACGAGTTACGCGACAGCGAGGTCTTTGTCTATCGAGCGGCCGACGACAAGCTGATCGGCTCTCGCTGGGGCATGAATCCGAGTGAGGCCCTGGCCTATGTGTCTAGCTCGCTCTACGCAACCAAGGGTTCAGGGGTGATCGACTCGAGTTGCGAGGGCAAAGCCTGCTTGCGCATCTCCAGCCTCTTTCGCGGTCCGGTGCAGCGCGGCAACAGCGGAACCTACATCGGCGACCAACTCACCACGAGCGCGAGGGACGACGCCCTGTGGTCGGGCCTGGCCGACCAGCTCTACTACGACAGCGAAAGCGGGGCCCTCAAACGCGTGGCAGGCGGCGACAGCCTCGAGCTGGACTACGACACGAGCAGCGACCCGAGCGGCCGCACCGCAGCCCTGAGCCCGGGCGATGCCCTGCGCGTCATCGTCATCAATCGAGCCACCGGCTACATCGGCACGGCACGAGCCACGCTGCAAGCCACAGCTGGCCAAGGCTGGACCATCGGACCCGAGGGCGGGTCCGGCACCCTCGAAATCGAGCTCAAGCCCCCCAACCTCAAGGTTCGCGCCTACCGCATTTCAGCGCAGGACAAAAACCAAGACGAGCCCTACCTCATCGGCACCGAAGGCTCCTCGCTGACCAGCGACATCCATGTACGCATCGAAACCGAGTGGCTCGACCACGACGGCACGCCGCTGCCGACGGGCCTGCCCGGCTACACCGCTCGGCTGGCGAGATTGGCCATCGCTAACGCCGAAGAACGCATCGCGGTCTATCCGCTACCCGATGGCGGTACCAGCGCCACCGAACCCGACGCCGGCACCGACGCCGCAGTCGCCCCCACCTGGGTGAGATACGAGGGCAAGGACGTCGAAGGCGTCACCACAGAAATCGCCGCAGGCATTGAACAGTGGCCAAGCGGCTTCTTTCCCGTGGAGCCAGGCAAGCATTCGGTTATCCTGCGCCTGCGCGACGCCAACTCGCAGGCCGGTCACTTCTACGTACACGTCGATGCGCAGCCCTTGAGCAGCCCGGTCGACTTCACGGGAAGAGCGCAACCCGCCAAACCGAGCTTTTCGCTGACCGAGATCTGCTACTGGACTCCAACGGAAGAGAGCTGCGATCCCCAGGTCAGAGAGGCCGCTGGCGATGGTGCACTCCGACAGCGCCCCGGCGACTACGTTCCGGTCCTGGTACCCAAATACGACAGCAGCGCTGGCGAATACAACTGGGTCTATCGCCCCGAGATGCACTTCTCGATGTTCGAC
>JAOUOP010000013.1 GCA_029880325.1 Myxococcales bacterium
CCCGCGGCCTGCTCGGCAGCCGATTTTCACCCCTCAGCCTTCCGCCCGAGGGCTCCGCCCTGCGGACAGCCGAGCCGCGACTTTCTTCCTGAGACGGGAAAAGGCTTCGTTTGACACCAGTCTCCTAAGAGCGTCGATCGGTTTGAAACCACCGCAACTTCGCGGGTTTAGCGGGCCCAGCGCACCGCATCGGCGCCTCGAAGTAGCTCGGCTACGACTTCGGCACCGTAACGGCACGCTGCACCCGCTCTCCCTCGCGAATTTGCGGCGATTTCAAACCGGTCTCCTACCCGACGTGGCCTTCATGGTTCACGGGTTGGTCGCCAGGGACCTTGAGAACACTTCGGGCCCCGTGCACCACGCGCCGCGCCTTTTTCGGATGACCGAACTCTCCCCGAGCTCATACGGCCGCAGCCGCTGCGTGCGCCTCGGCCTCGAGAACAGAGAGTGGCAAGCGCAGGGTGGTGAGCGCGCCGGCGTCGTTATGAAGCTCCAGCTTCCCGAGCAAGCTGTGTCGCGTCAGCCCCTCGATCAGTCCGATGCCGAGCCGGCTCGAGGCTCTGATGCCCGCCAGGACCGGCTCGCTGAAGCCGCGCCCGCCGTCGCGGAAGTGAAGCACCATGTGCTCGGCCGTGCGCTCGAATGAAACGCGGACCTTCAACGTGCCGTCGGCTTCGAGGCCGTGCTTGAGGGCGTTGGTGGTCAGCTCCGCGAGCACCATCGCGAGGTGATGGGCCAGATGCGCGGCGACGCGCGCGTCGTTCTGCTCGACCTCCACCTGTACCCGCACACCGCGATTCTGTCCGGCGAGTGAAGCGGCCTCGACCACGCGCTTGGCGAGTTCATCAATAGCCGGCGCCCGCCAACGATTTTCCATCAAGACGTCATGGGTGGCGGCCACTCCGCGGATCCGGTGCTCCAGTTCCTCGAGTAACTCGAGAGGGTCGCGCGCCTCCTTGATCAGCTGGATACGCTGCGCGCCGATCAACGAAAGAATCGCGGCAAGATTGTTGCGGACTCGATGGTTGACCTCCTGCACCAGAACTTCCTGCAGTTTGGCGTAAACGCGAATCTCCTGCTCGCTCTGCTGGGCGGCAAGCTCGGCCCGCCTTCGCTCGCTGGCATCCTCATGAACCCCAAGCCAAACTTCGCCAAAGCGCGGATGGGTAAAGGCGTCAGCCGAGGCAGAACACCAAAAGGTTTCGCCGTCGCAGCGCACGCTCTCGAACTCCCCACGCCAGCCCCCCTTGCGCCGCAACGTGTCGCACAGCTCGTCTGCAAATGCGATTGCGGCAACCCGGTCCTTTCCATACAGCGACGACACGTGAACCCCATGCATCTCTTCCAACGAGCAGCGATACATGCGCTCGAAGGCGGGGTTGCCGTATAGGATCGTCCCATCGTCGATACGAACCAGCAGCACCGCCTCCGACATCTGCTCCATGATCCGCGACTGCAGCCGAACGCGTTCCTCGACATTGGGAGCGAAGCTCCCCTGCAGATGACGGTAGCGTGGCGGGATACGCGGCGGGATGCAGCCGAAGCGTTTGATCACGGAGAAGGAGCCGTCGCTCTCGCACTGGGTCAGATAGGTATTGACGCTGGCATGTTGGGTCACGGGATCCATGCGCACATGGCCCTGGGGCGCATCGACCTCGACGGTCCTCAGTGCATCGACCAGAGGCTCCGGGTCCACAGACGACGCGGCGTTGGCAGCGGCGGCAAACGCCTTGACGCAGACGTAAGCACCTTCACCAAAGTTGGACATCAGGCCATTGCCGTCCGGCCAGATGCCAGTAATGCCTGGCTGGCGCGCCAGCTGCCGCAGATAGCTGCGGTTTTGCTCGGTGTCGACGCTCATGAAGTAGGTGTTGCTCGAGAAAAATCCTCGGCGCACCTCCGGACTGAGATGGCTGGCCATCACCTCATCGTAGTGCCCCATGACCACGGCCATGTGGTCGCCCAGCCCCTTCTCCGTAAATCGAGTCAGGAGTCGCACCTGATCGGTGCCCGCAAAATATGGAACGAAGAAGTCAGCCCGCGCATCCTCTAGCTCCCCGAGCAGGGCCTCCACGTCCTGCTCGGAGACGCCGATAGGACGGTATTCCTCGCCGACCACCACGCCACCGGCGCGCCACAGCGCCAGCTTCGCCGCGTCGATGGAGCCCCGCGGCCACTCGTAGTCGTTGCCCGCGAAAAATGCCCGCTGGCCGAAGCGCTCCCTCATGTAAGGGATCATGCGGTCGATCTGTTGGTTCGGGAGCGCGGCGAAATGGAAGAAGTAGCGGCTGGATATGCTGCCTTCATAGAACGAGAAATTCAGGTAGGGAATGCGCCGGGGCTCGGCGATGCGGTAGGCCACGGTGATGCGAGCGTTGGACAGCAAGTTGCCGATCAGGGCGACGCACTGGTGCGTCTCGACCAGCCGCTCGGCCGCCCGCGCCGCGCTCTCCGGCAGGCTGCCGTCGTCCTCGATCACCAACTCGAGTTCTCGCCCCAGAACGCCACCCGCCGCATTGACCTCCGCACACGCGATCTTGCCGGCGGTGGCGATTTCGGAGCCATAGATCTCGACGACACCGCTGAGCGGCGGCATCAGGCCGAGCTTGACAGTCGAGCCCTGCAGACGGCTCATGGGGAGCCCCCCCGGCGCAGCCGACTGGACCGCCACGCCGCGACGGGTGCCGTCGGATTCATGACGGCACGCCACCAGTCGCCCACGGGGCCGAAGCCCTCCAAAGGCAGCATTGTAGGGTTCGCCGAATCTTGGTGCATTTTACCCAGTGAACGACCGATTCGCGAAGTACTGAAGCACCTCAAGTCTTCCCGACAGCAGCCGTTTTCTATCGAGGTATGATGGCCCCTGACCTCGCCGGGACCCGGATTCTCGTCGTGGAGGATGACTACTTGGTCGCCCTCGGCATGATCGCGGACTTGCGAGACCTGGGCTGCATCGTCGATGGCCCCTACCCGAGTTCGCAGGAAGCCATCGAAGCCCTGACACGATGCCCCGTCGACTGTGCCCTGCTCGACGTCAATGTTCGCCACGGGACCAGCGAGGGCATCGCGCGGGAACTGTGCCGCAGGGGTGTGCCCTACGCGTTCGTCAGCGGCTACCAGCACCTTGACCTGCTGGCGAAGGAGCTGACCGGCGTTCCCCAGCTGAGCAAGCCCGTGGTCGCAGGCTCGCTGCGCCGAGTTCTGGCGCTGATGCTCAGCCGCGACGGGCCGCCGGTAGCCGCTTCGTGATGTGGCCGCGGGGGGCGGCTCATGGCCACAGCCGCACGAAGCGGGGGTAGTAGAGGTCGAGGTCCTCGAGCAGCGTCGCAACGTCGAGGCTGTTTGCGTTGTACGTCAACAGGAGCCCCTCGCCGCCCTGCTCCGGATGGGCGCGCACGCCGTAGATCAACATCGAGCGGCGCCCGCGCTCGGGCGGCGTGAAGACCTCGACGGCTTCGCCGAAGGGTCCCTCGGGCGATGGAGCCGTGCGTAGGGCGACTGTGGCCGCACCGAAGCCCAGGCCGTGCACCATGGCGAAGCGCCCGTCACGGCCGGGCACGACCGAAAATTCGGTCTGTCCCGTTTCGACCACCGGCCGCGGCGGGCCGCGGGCCCAGCCCATGGACGGGCCGCAGTAGAGTTCTGGCGTCATGAGAGCCCCGGCGACGAAATCGGCGCGCGACCAGCGTAGAACGTAGATGGCGTGATCCCCGGGCTCGCGCACGCCGTAGGCGTAGACGTGGTCGCTCGCCTCGAAAAGCGCGACCCCCACCATCTCGATCGGGGCGAGGTCAGGCACCCGCAGGCGACGCAGCGCCCAGCGCTCGGGCTCGCCGCTGGGATCATCGACACGCAGCGCCTCCCAGCCGTCGTAGCGGAAGCCCAGCGGCGCTTCCGGTGCCGGCTCCAGCCGGTAAGTGAAGAGGGTCAGGGCGCCATCGAGCATGATCCCCTGCTGGGGCCAGTACCAACGCCGACCACGCTCGGGGATGAAGGAGGCGGGGCCGTCGCGGACAACAAAGCGCATGGACGCCGTCGTGGGGTCCATACCCCGTTGAAGCCCAGCACTGTTGCGGACCATCACCGCCCCGCGACGGCCGGATCGAGACGCGACCTGCTCGCCTGCAGCCGCCACGAAGCTATCGCCGAATAGCCAAAGCACCCGCTCGGCATCGAGCCTTACCGAGACCGCCGCGTCGCCGCCGAGCCAGCTCGGGTCGCGACGGAAGAGGGCATCGGCTTCAGGCCACCGTGACGCCCGTGGCGGCTGCCGCACCGCGCCTTGCGGCCTGCGCGAAAGCGGAGAGACCGACTCGCCGACGCCGCACGCCCACAACAACACCAACACCAACACCAGCAGCCAGTGCGGGCTGACTCGCGAAGAGCGAAGCATGGGGCGATTGTGGCCAGCGACCACAGGGGAATCCAGCGCCGCCGCCGGCGGGCCCCAGCGCAGCGCTCAGAGTCCGCCGCCCGGCTCCCGGCTGAAGACGCCGTGCAAGTTCCGAACGCCCTGCCCTCCACGCTGCCTACAAACGGACGGCGGCGGGCGACTGTGGGCATCCACCCCGACCGGCGTTCCGCCCTCGATGGTGACGCCGGCCAGGCGGCCCGAGCCATCCGATGGCGGTGGCGCGGGATGAACGCCAGCCATGTCAGTTGTTCCAGGAGACTGGTGTCAAACTAGCGTGCGTGGATCCGGGAGCGCAGTGACCTCGTGTGGGACAGCCGAGGACCGAGGAAATACAGAGTCATTTTCGCAGCGGACTCGGATGGCGCACACGGGGTCACGGCCCTCCGGGATCCGCACACGCTCGTTTGACACCAGCCACCCAGTCACCTGTGTCGGTAGTCTTGGGCAAAACTCGCCGGCCCTCGCCGGCGCTTGCCGTGCCACGGGCGTGCGGTAGTCTGCCGCGCCATGCAAACTGTGCCGATCCCCTGGCGACACGCGTGGGAGCGCTGGCTCGGCACGCTGCTGCTGCTGGCCTCGATCGGCGTCGTGCTGGGGCTGAAGCTGCAACTGGA
Source organism: Myxococcales bacterium (assembly GCA_029880325.1). Lineage (GTDB taxonomy): Bacteria > Myxococcota_A > Polyangia > Polyangiales > JAFGIB01 > JAOUOP01. The sequence goes on from JAOUOP010000013.1 coordinate 5,029, forward strand.
CACCCAGTCCCTGAACCTCAACTGGGACGAGTTCAACTACCTCAACAAGATCTACCAGCACCAGCGCGGCGAACTCACCCGCGTGCTGCAGACCTTCCACGTCCAACTCTTCGCATGGCTGACCTCGGTCAAAGGCCACGAAGTCGACCAGCTGCTGGCCGCGCGCAAAGCCCTCTTCGGCGTGCGCATCGCAACCTGCCTGTGCATCTTCGCCCTCGGGCGAACCCTGCTGGGTGTCAACGGGGCTCTCTTCGCGGTCCTTTCGGGCCTGAGTTTTTCCATGCTGATGCGACACGGCGAGACGTTTCGCTTCGATCCGCTCTTATCGCTTTGCTCCGCCCTCGCCGCGGCACTGCTCGTGTGCTTGCCGGGAAATCGCCTGGCCGGCGCGGCCGCTGGCGCTGCACTCGCGCTGGGCGGGCTCATCTCGATCAAGTTCGCCGTCTTCGCGCCAACCCTGCTCGCGATCGTGCTCGCCCAGTGGGCCCTCGGTGAAGTGCCGCGGCGGCGCGTGGCAACCCAGGCGTTGACCTGCGCGATCGCAGCCGCCTGCTCATTTGGCGTACTCCTCCTGCTGCACGGCTTGAGCGTGGAGACCGAGAGCGCAAGCTCCACCCGGCGCTTTCTCGGACGCGCAGCCGGCCTCATGGACGCCGAAACGATCCTGCCCCAGGGCAAGACGCTTCTTTCGACCCTGCGCTGGGACGTGGCGTTCTGGGGTCTACTGCTCGTCGGCACGATGACGGCCTACGCCGACGCCCTGCACCTGCGCGGCCCAGCGCGCCTGCGCGGCCTGCTGCTACTTGCCCTGGCCGCTCCGCTACTGACGCTCGTCATCTACCGCAATGCCTTCCCTTACTTCTACGTGACCATCATCCCACTGGCTGCGGTGCTCTGCGGCGTACTGGTCGACCGCCTGGAGCGCTGGACCCGGCACACGCCCCTGCTCTTCATCCTCGGGCTCGCACTGCTCGTGGCACCGCTGCACCATGGCGCCCGACGGTTCTTCGAACTCAACAGCGACGACCACATCAGCATTCAGCGTACGATATTAGACGGTGTCCACCAGATCTTTCCGCAGCCCACGCCCTACATCGACCGCTGCGGCATGGTGTCCTCTTTTCCCAAAGTGGGCCCCCTGATGTCGACGCTGATGCTCAAGCGCATCCGCGACGCGAAAAATCCCATCTTCCACGAGATCTTGCTCAAGCATCAGCCGCGCATGGTGCTGGCCAACCTCTCCTCCCTGCAACTGAACCTGGACCACCGGTTCGCTGGCGGCAAGGAGTACCGCTTGCTGCGGAGCGATTTCGGCCTGCTGCGCAGCAACTACATTCACCACTGGGGCCCCGTGTGGGTCGCCGGCAAGAAGCTCGGCGAGCTGAAGCCCGAGCCGACCAAGTTCGAAATCCTCCTGCACGGCCCCTACACCATCGAAGCCAGCAAGCCTGTACAGATCGACGGCGTCGAGCACGCACCGGGCGCAGTCATCGAACTCACGCTCGGGCGCCACCGCGCCTGGGCCCAAGCGCCGACGCGACTGACGCTGCGCTACGGCGACCACCTGTTGCAACCCCAGTTGAAGTTCAAGGGCCGTATCTTTCAGGGCCTGGGCTTCGTGTCGAAGCCGCCCAAAGCAAAGCCGATCAAGACGCCGAAGCGAAGGTAGGCACCCTTCAGGCACCAGCGCCGACAACGGCCGGTGCCGAGCGCAACCTCCCCCGCCACATCGGGAGCGTCCCCGGGGTTTGAAATCGCCGTAAATTCGCGAGGGAGAGTGGGTTCGGCGGGCCGTTACGGCGCCGAAGTCGTAGCCGAGCTACTTCCGAGGCGCCGTAGCGGTGCGCTGGGCCCGCTAAACCCGAAAAGCTATGGTGGTTTCAAACCGATCGCCGCTCTAGGAGACTGGTGTCAAACGATCGCACGCACCTCCCGGGCGGCGTAACCCCGTGTGCGCCATCCGAGTCCGCTGTGAAAATAGCGGGTATTTCCTCGGTCCTCGGCTGCCCCCCACGAGGTCACGGCGCTCCGAGATCCACGCACGCTCGTTTGACACCAGTCTCCTAGGCTCGGCGGTCGTAGGTTGGCCAGCCTCCGATGATGCCGGCGTGGCGCCGCGGACCGCTGTGGTCGACGGCACCCGCGCATTGGCCATTTCGACCACGGCCAGCGCCTCTGGGAGGCAAAATTCCCCACAGGTCGCGCCGTGGCGACTGGCACGGGCTTTGCGTCCTGAACGCACGAAGCCCGCGGGGCGGAAGCAAGGAGAGCGAAGGCCCATGATGCAAGCCGACTGTGAACAGCAATCCAACGCGGAGGTCGCCCACCAACCGAGCGGACGCGAGCGACGCCGCGCCCCTCGCTTCGAGATCGACGGGGCGCGCGTGGGCATCGGCGACTACAGCTTCGATGCACCGGGCACCTTCGTTACCGTGGGCAACCGCAGCCTCTTTGGCCTATTGCCCCGCCGGGGCGGCCAGCTCGACAACGTCAAGGACATCAGCCGCGGCGGCCTGTGCTTCGAAACCGACGGTCAATACGAAGTGGGCCAGCGCGTGACCCTATCGCTGCACGTTCGGGATTGGTCCGGGCCCATGCAGCTACGTGCCGAGGTGCGCTGGGTGCGCCCGGTCTACGTGGACATGCTGGACATGGTGGGACTGCAGTTCAGCCCCTTCGACGGCAGCCGCGGCGGCAACTCGACCGAAGCCGGCGAAGCCTTGATCAGGCTCGAAGAGACCTACATGAAGGCGATCGAAGCGGCCAAGGCCAAGGCCGAAAGCCAGGCCGCGGCGAGGTCGCCACAGGTACAAGAGCAAGCCGAACCGCAAAGCCGACCTGATGGCGCACCACAGCCAACGCTGGAGCAAGGCCAGGCCGAAGCCGCACCGGAAGCGGCGGCACCTCCGCCGCTTCCCACGGCCGACGACGGAGTCGAGGCGATGGAAGTAGAGGCCGGCGAAGTCCAAGAACTCGAGACCAGTGAGGTTCGGGCGTTCGAAGCCGAAGCAAGCACCGCCGGGGACAGAGCCGGCGACGAACTCAACGCCCTGCGTCGCGACAACGAGCAGCTGCGGCAGCGACTGGCCAGCCTCGAAAGCAGCCTGGCGGCGAGGAACCGGGCCGCGGGCTAATCCTCAGCCGGCTCCCAAGGCGAGCACACGCGTAGCCTCTTCGCCCGCGCGCGCTCCACGAAAGCCTCTAGCGCAAGTGCCCGAGGCGGCGTGCCGGGACGGCCACGCACCCGCAGACTGACCTCGCGCCGCTCCGCTTCACGCTTGCCGACCACCAGCGCGTAAGGCACACGCTGGGCCTCGGCGCGCCGCACCTTGGCCGCCAGCCGGTCGTCGCTATAGTCCAGCTCAGCCCGTAGCCCGTCAGCGCCCGTACCCGCCTCAGGCCGCAAAGCTCGCCGCTCTGCTCATAGCGGTAGACCATGCCGCACTCGCAAAGCCGCAGGGGCAGGTCCCGCTCGGAACGCACGTTGCTCTGGAAGATGCGATCGTCTCGCTCCATCTCCATCGATGGCCGTGACCGGGCGAGCTGCGCCGCTGAAACGCGAAAAGCCCAGCCGAGTCGGCCGGGCTTTGCTCCGCTGTGCACCTGGGATGCAAAAAACGACAATCGCCGACCTACCCGCTCGGGGTGGTGCCTCCAATTGTCAGCGGTGTAGTCATTGCGATTCCCAACATGATGGCCATAGGTTAGTCCTGCCCGGAGCGCGACGTAAACCCCGTGGCAAAGACCTGCGCGATCCGGCGCCCGCAGCCAGCATGTCCTCCCAAGCAACCGACCGCGCGCCACTGCTATGCCTGATGGGCCCTACAGCCACGGGCAAGACGCGCCTGGCCATCGAGCTATGCCGCGCACTCGACGGCGAAATCGTGGGCGCCGACAGCGTGCAGGTCTACCGCGGCTTCGACATCGGCTCGGGCAAGGCCACGGCGGCCGAACTCGGCGGCGTGCGCCATCACCTCGTCGACATTCTCGAGCCCCAACAGCGCATCGACGCCGCCCGCTTCGCCGAGCTGGCCGACGCCGCCATCGCCGACATCCACAGACGCGGCAAGCTGGCAGTCATCGCCGGGGGCACCGGCCTGTGGCTGCGCGCGTTGCTCAGCGGCTTGCTGTCAGCCCCGGAAATTAACCCTGCATTACGATCCGAACTCGAAGCGCGCTGGCACGAAGACCGCGAGGCGGCCCACCGAAAGCTCACTGCGGTCGACCCCCTGGCTGCGGCCAAGATCCACGTCAACGACATGGTCCGCGTGGTCCGAGCCCTCGAGTACCACGCCCAAACCGGCCGCCCCCTGGGCACCGCGCGGGAGCACCACGGAGGAGGCCAGCGCCGCTACCGGGGCCTCCACGTGCTCTTGGACCTGCCCCTCGAGGTCCATCGCACAGTGGTCAGCGGCCGCGTCGAGAAAATGCTCGCGGCTGGCTGGTTGGAGGAGACGCGCCTCCTCGTCGAACGCCACGGTCTGGACATCGGACCGCTGTCCTCGGTCGGCTACAGGCAGCTGTGCGAACACCTGCGGGGTGAACTCACCCTCGAAGAGACGCGGCAAGCCATCAAACGGGCCACGCGTCTGTATGCCAAACGCCAGCGCACCTTCTTCCGCGGCGAACGGGAGGTCGACCTTCGGCTCGACGCACGCGAGGCCACGGTGGAGCGCATCGGCGAGCAGCTGCGCCGGAGGTGGGGGGCGGGGGCCAGGGCGTAGGCCCGCACACCCCGGACGGCCAGGCGCGAGGGCACGCTGCGGGGGCAGGGGGCAGCCGGCCGAGGTCAGCGAGGGACGCCGCGATGCGGCTCGCTACGGCATCGACCGGCAGCCCGCGAACATCGAGGCGGGGCACGCCGAAGGCACCAGGACGGGGTACGAAACGAGCTTCAGCGACGACGACGACAGGCTCCAATGGCCGCTGCCGAACCTGCCGGCCGTCGCGGCGCAGTGACATGTAGGCGCATGCCGCCTCTGACTTCCGCCATCTTTGGGCCTACAATGGTCGTGATGAAACGCCAAGCCTTGCTTTTGCTGGGTTGCCTGCCGTGGCTGCTTTCATGCGGCGATGACGCCCCCGTCGCGCTCGCGGGTCAGTACACCATTGCACTCACCAACGAATCCGACAGCTGCAACAACCCAAACTTCACCGTGGGACAGACCACCATGAACATTCCGCTGGTGATCACGCAGGACGACAACCGGGTCACCGCCGACGTCGGCCGGCCGGTCGCGGGAGTGCTCGATCTCGTGCTCGGCGGCCACGTCTACACGGGCGAAGTCCATGGCAGCAGCTTCAGCCTGACGCTCTTTGGTACGCGCTCGGCGACCATGGGCAACTGCACCTTCACCATCAACTCCACCATCGACGGCAGCCTGGACGGCGACCTGATCATGGGCGACGTGACGCACCGCCCCGCTGACAATGGCAATCCGGACTGCACCGCGGTGGCGACCTGCGCCACGGTGCAGCGCTTCAACGGCACGCGGCCACCGACGCTATAAGACGGCGGGGCGCTACCGGCGGCCACGCAGCCCCGTTTTAGGACGCGCCGGCACGCGATTGCGTGCACCGCTTGCTCGCGCCCATGAAACAGCGGGGCGCTGCCATCGATCGCTCGCACGCCAGCTCACAGCCCCCGTGTTGTGCAGAACGCCTCACAGACAAGCGGCGCATTCGAGTCCGCGGTCCACCGGACTCGACACTGAAGCCCCGAGTCCAGTCCATGGGACTCGCGACAGTCGGCGTTGTCGCTTAGTGTCCGCGTTCGGAGCGATGGTCTGGACATGAGCAACCCCCCCCCCACGTGCGCGTCGTGAGGCGCCGGACGCCCCGGAGGTTTAAGCGGTCGTGTTGAGCGCGCGTCGTTGCAGTTTCAGTGCGCTCGCCGTCGAAGGTGGGACGCGGGCGCATCGCCGTATCCAACCGGCAGTGGCGAGTAGCCGCAGCCACGCAATGGCGGGACTGCTCGCCACCCTATTCGCTCTCGGCGCTTGCCGCAGCCCGCAGGTCGGCGCCGATTTGAGCCAGCCATGGTCGCCGGCCACCGAAGAGCAAGGCCAGGACGCGGGCGCCAAGCCCGACGCCAAAGTTGAGACAGGCCTAAGCTGCGCCGAGCTCACTTGCGACGAAAACGCCGGCTGCAACGACCGCGGGGGCACCGCCAAGTGCAGCTGTCTCGACGGTTTCGAAGGCGACGGTTTCAGCTGCTCCGACGTCGACGAATGCGAGAGCGCCGCCGACAACGACTGCGGCCCGAGCACCATCTGCCTCAACCGACCCGGCACCTTCAGCTGCCGCTGCGCCGTCGGCTTCGAGGGTGACGCGGCGGCCTGCACGGACGTGGACGAGTGCCAGGGCGCCGCCAACACCTGCCACCCCGACGCCTCCTGCGGCAACACCGAAGGCGGCTTCGGCTGCAGCTGCGAGCCGGGCTTCAGCGGCGACGGCTTCGGCTGCACCGACATCGACGAATGCGATCCCAGCGCGCCGGCATTCAACTGCGGCGCAAACGCCCACTGCATCAACACCCGCGGAGCCCACGACTGCGCCTGCAACGCCAGCTTCGGCGGCGACCCGAAAGCCGGCTGCCAGGATCTGTGCACGCTCGCCCAGGCCGACGCCACACGCTGCAACGCCGACGGCCACGGCCTGTGCGAGGTGGGTCCCGGCGACAGCGCCACCTGCACCCGCTGCGCGCCCCCCTATGTCGGCGACGGCCTCGACTGCACCATGCAGACCTGGTGCGCAGATCTGGGCTGCGGCGCAAACACCCAGTGCATCGACGACGGCGACGAAAACCACCGCTGCGCCTGCGCCCCGGGATTCCAGGCCGGCCCCGACCAGGACCTGGCGCTCGGCGGCGACTGCGCGGACAGCGACGAATGCGCCGCCGACCCACCGGTCTGCGACGGGCAAAGCAGCACCTGCATCAATGCCGTCGGCGGCTTCGTATGCGAGTGCAAGCAGGGCTTTGCGCGCAGCTCGGGCCTATGCGTCAACGTGGACGAATGCGCTGGCGGCCCCCTGGCCGGCAGCGGCTGCGATCCCAACGCCGACTGCCTCGATCGCAACCCGGGCTATGAGTGCAGCTGCAGGCAGGGCTACGAAGGCGACGGCAAGGTCTGTCGCGACATCGACGAGTGCAAGAGCAGCTCGAACCCCTGCGGTGACGACGCCTCCCAGCGCTGCACCAATACGGCGGGCTCCTACCTCTGCGAGTGCAACGCCGGCTACACCCGCGACGGCAGCGGCGCCTGCGTGGACCTGGACGAGTGCAGCGACGACGCCCTTAACGACTGCGACAAAAACGCAACTTGCGTGAACAAAAACCCCGAAGAAGATCCGGTGGGCTTCGAGTGCCAGTGCACGGACGGCTGGGCCGGCGACGGCACTGTCTGCCGCGACGTCGATCAGTGCGCAAACAGCACGCTCAACGACTGCGGTGCAAATGCCATCTGCATCGACCTGCCCGAGGGCTACAGCTGCAGCTGCGGCGACGTACTCACCGGCGACCCGCGCTCGGAGTGCTACTGCGACCTCTCGGGCTTCTGGGGCCTGCGCCAGGACGTGCGCGCGATGTGGGAAGAGGTCGCGACCGGCGGCATCACCGCGATCTTGGCTGGCAGTGATGTGGCCACGCGCTGGGAGCTGCACCGCTACCGCTACGACGGCGACCAGGTCGTGGTCGAAAAGAAGGAATGCGGCTGGGACCGGGCGCCGGACCTCTACGGCGACCCCCTGATCTTTGACGAGGTCTACAACGGCATCGTGCCCCTGAGCGCCTACGACGCCACCTCGCTGGTCGCCGGAGCAAGCTTCGCCCAGCCCGCCGCGGTGCCCGGCTCGCACTTCACGACCCCCGACGACGCCCTCTTGATCGGCATCGCCCTCGACGATCCCCTGGGCCCCTTCCCCGCCTCGCGCGACAACGTGGGCGAGGGCCCCGACCAGACCAATGGCGCACGCTGGGTGGATGTGGAGGACGACGGCGTCCCGGGCGTGACCGTCTGGCCCAGTCCGACCAGCGCCGAAACCCACGCCAGCACCGCCGACGCGGCCCGCACCTACGACTATCTTCCGGTCCGCCTCGGCACCACCCCCGCCGGCGGCATCGAAGTCATCGAGCGCATGGCCTGCTTGAGTACGGCCCTGCGCATGATCAATCACCTCGAGGGCAAGCTCGAGAGCTGCACCCGCATCGTGGGCGACGTCGTCAGCAAGTACACCGACGCCCGCGTCCAGGGCTGCATGATGGTGCCGGCGGTCAACCCGCCGGCGGTCACCGAGTGGAACAGCTGGGTCCCCAACTGCGAGCCTGCGGCCTGGAGCACACTGTCGCCCTGCGAGCCAGGCGACGTCGACCTGCTCGACGGTCAGGAACAGACCCAGTGGAACCCGGGAACCTTCGAGATGATCAAGCTCGGCGAGCTCGGTGACGCGATCGACTGCGAGACGGTACGCACCGTGCTGCCGCCCTTCCCTCGGCCCTGATGAAGAGCCCTGCTGAAGCGATGACGCCGCCCCTCCATGGCCCCGAATTGAGCCTCCGCCCCCATGCGCGCCCCCATGGTGTGCGTCTTGGCGCCGGGCTCGCGCTCTGCGCCCTCGCCCTTTGTCTCGGCTCATCCACAAAGGCGCGGGCCGGGGGCCTCGAGCTGCTTCCCGGCGGCACCAAGTCGGTCGCGCGCGCCGGCGCCGTGGCCGCCCGTCCCAGCGACCCCATGGCGCTGCAGCACAATCCCGCGGGCCTGGCCTGGCTCTCCGGCCGTCAACTGATGGCCAACCTCGACGTGCCCTGGAACGACCTGTGCGTACAGCCCTATGGCTACTACGGCTGGGGCGTCTACGAAGAGGCCGACACCCGCTTCGGCAACACCACCGAGCTGGAGCTGAGCGCCGACGGCGAGCCCGTGCCGGGCGCCAGCTACGCCAGCGACCATCTCGACCGGGTGTGCAACTCGGCGTCCGTGCTGCCGGTACCGCACCTGGCCATCGCCGCCAAGCTCGCGCCACGCCTCTACTTCGGCGCGGGCCTGGTCGGCGCCACCATGCTGGTTGGCCTGCAGTGGGGCGGCGCCAATGGCAGCATCGTCACCCCCGACGGCCCCAGGCCCACGCCCACGCGCTATCAGCTGGTCAAACAGGAAGTCAACTTCGCCCTCAACCCCACCGCAGGCCTCGCCTACCGCATCCGGCCCGACTTCTCACTGGGAGTCGCGCTGCAGATTCTCATGGCCGACGTCGACACCTACGCCGTGCAGAGCCTGGAAGCCGGCACCTCGCCCCACAACGACGTCATGGGCAAGCTCTCGGCGCGCGACTATTTCGTGCCCGCCCTGACGCTCGCCGCCCACGCCAAGCCCATCCCCGCCCTGGACGTGATGGCCGCGGTGCGCCTGGTGGACGACCTGGACGGATCCGGCGAAGCCACCTTCACCACCAGCGCCTACAACGGAGGCGCCGAACGCGGCCTCATCCCCACCGAGAACGACCCCATCGATCTCGAGCGGGTCAAGCTCGGCTTTCCCTGGACGATCACCGCGGGCATTCGCTACGCCGGCCGCTCCGAGGCCCAGCTGCTCGAAGGCGAGCCCGACGCGCGCGACGCCATGGAGAGCGAGCTCTGGGACGTGGAGCTGGACCTTTCGTTGCAGCTCAATGCCCGCGCCAGCCAGACCCTCTTCGAATTTGGCCAGGACGTAAGTCTGCGCTTCGACAACGCCGACGGCACGAGCGAACCGAGCGTCACCCTGCGCGAGCAGGACCTGGAGCGCGTAGGCGTCGACCGCCACCTACGCGATGCCTTCGTCGCGCGCCTCGGGGGAAGCTACAGCCTGATCCCCAAGCGACTGATGGCCCACGCGGGCGTCTTCTACGAGTCCAGCGGCGTCGATCCGGACTACGCAAATATCGATGCATTCGCATTTCAGCGCTTCGGCGCCGGCCTGGGTGTGGCGCTGCGCTTCGGCGCCTTCGATCTAATCGCGGCCTACGGGCGCATCCAGCAGCCGCGCGTGGTCGTGGCGCCCCGTGACCACCAGTTGGTACAAGACTCCGGCGGCGACCCCAGAAGCGGCTTTGACCAGCGCGTCGGCGGCATCGGCAGCACCGACTCCGGCGTGGTCTTCAGCGATCCGGCCGTCCCAGGACAGGGGCAGCAAGATGGGCAAGCCGCCTACCAGCAAATCGCGCCGGTAAGCACGGACAATCGGCCACGCGCAGTGGTCAACGCAGGCGAGTACACGGGCGCATTCGACATCGTGTCGCTCGGAGTTGTATATCGCCTTTGATGGTGGTTCCTGGTGGAGGTCACAACGATGGCTCGATGGTACTGGCTCCTGATTTGCATGACCTCACTGAGTGTGAGCGGCGCGTGCGGCGAATCGCGAAACCTCGGCACGACCGGCGACACTTCGGCCGACCCGGCGACCGACAAGGGCACAGGTGATGGCGACGGCGGCTCGACGCTGACTGCAACCGACATGGACAGCACCGGCGACTCGACGCCGACTCCGGACGACGCTGGCACCGGCACCGGCACATCGAGTGACGGTGACGCCAGCACCGGTGACGCCGGCACCCAGGCCGACGCCGGAGACCAGAACACCGACAGCAGCGCCTGTGCCGATCTGGACTGCCCTGCTCCCGAGGTCTGTGACGACAGCACCGGAACCGCCCAGTGCGTCTGCCCCGACGGTCATACGCTGAGCGACGGCGCCTGCAAGGCCGACGACGGAACCGCTTGCGAAGAAGACAGCGCCTGCGGCAGCGGCCACTGCGTCTCGGGCATCTGCTGCGCCATCGCCTGCGACAGCCCCGGAGTCTGCCACGAGGCCAGCGGTGCCACCTGCGAAGACGGATCCACCTGCAGTTATGCCGACAGCGCAGACGGCAGCGACTGCGAAAGCGCAGACCTCTGCGCCAGCGCGAGCGAAGCCTACGGCGGCTTCGAATGCGTCGGCGGCGCCTGCGTCGGCAAGGATGCAAGCGCCTGCGACGACGACAACCCCTGCACCGTCGACAGCTGCGAAGCGAGCGCCGGCTGCGTCCACGACGGCACCGGCCAGAGCGCCCCCTGCGACGACGGCAATGCCTGCACCAGCGACGACGTCTGCCAGGGCGACGCCGCCGGCACCTGCTACGGCACGCTCGAGCAATGCCTCGACTCCTACGACGACTGCAACATCGGCGTCTGCGATCCGAGCGACGGCACCTGCTCCCAGGAACCCACCAACGAGGGTGGCGAGTGCGACGACGGAAACCTCTGCATGGGCGGCGAGACCTGCCAGTCCGGAGAGTGCACGGGAGCCGACATCATCAACGACTGCGACGATGGCAACGTCTGCACCACGGAAATCGAGTGCGACCCGGTGGCGGGCTGCGTGCGCAGCGACAACACCCTCGAATGCGACGACGGCAACCCCTGCACCGAGGGCGACGTCTGCAAGGCCAGCGAGTGCAAGCCCGGCACGCCGGTGGTCTGCGAGGGCAGCGAGTGCCAAGACTCCGCCTGCGACCCGGACTCGGGCGAGTGCGTCGTCACCAACGCCCCGGACAACCAGAGCTGCGACGACGGCCTGGCCTGCACCAGCGGCGACCGCTGCGTCGACGGAAGCTGCGAACCAACCGATGGCAACGTCTGCGGCGAAGGCGGCAGCTGCGGCAGCGACAGCGGCTCGAGCTACGTCTGCACCTGCGACGAGGACTACGTGGCGCCACCAGAAGGCGGCATGTGCACCTCGCTCCTGTGCGGCACAAAGACCTGCGACGAAAATGCCTCGTGCACCGACGCGAGCGGCGATGGCACCTGCGAGTGCAACCCGGGCTGGAAGGGCGACGGCGAGACCTGCGTCGACTTCGACGAATGCCTCGATCAGGAAAATCCCTGCAGCGACGGGCGCGGCACCTGCACCCAGGACTCAACTCCCGGTTCGGGCGCCTACAGCTGCGCCTGCGACGAGGGCTTCATGGAGGTCAATGGCACCTGCGTCTGCGACCTCAATGGCACCTACGCCGTGCGCATCGTCCCCGACTTCTCCTGGCCCGTCTTCAACTACCTCGGCGTCGACCTGCTGGACGACAGCGGTGAGGGCCCGGTGCTCGAACCCCGTTGGGGCATCCGCTACCACACCTACCTGGAAGACGGCACGCTGCTATCCGAAACCGTACCCTGCGGCGAACCCACACCCGACCTCTGCGGGAGCGGCCTGGGCGCCATTCGCGCGGCCGAGGCCTACGCCCAGTACATGGCCAACGACCTCTGGCAGAGCGCCTCCATGCCCACCGTGCTGCAGGAGATCATGATCCCGGGCGCCATCCCGGGCGCGGCCTTCATGACGCCCGACAGCGCCACCGTGCTCGGCCTGCACCTCGACGATCCGCTGGGCGAGTGGCCGCTGACCCGCAACGACGTCGGAACGCTCGCCTCGCCGGGCGTGAACGGCGCCTACTGGCTCAACCCCGACAGCACCATGCCCTTCGGCGGCCCCGAGGGCATCACGAGCTTCGTCGTGCCGCCTTCAAACGCCTCCACTCCCGTCGAGCTCGATCCCGCCGGCCCGCGCCCCTACGCGGGCACCTCCGACGTCTGCCCGCGCGACGACCCCGACGCCGACCGCCTGCCCTACAACTGGGCGCCCGCGGGCGGAGACGGCTTCCTGGGCCTCACCATCCGCGACGTCAAGCGACTGAGCGTGGCCATCCGCAGCCGCAGCCGCTTCGAAGGCCAAATCTCCGCCGACTCCTGCGACCTCATCAGCGGCGACGTCCGCGGTCCGGGCCCCGGCGATCAGCTCGCCCTCGAACTCACGCTCCACAGCTGCGTGCGCGTCAACGGCGACGGCGAAAGCGCCTGCTCGCAGGACGTCATCGACTGGATCGACGACCAGGACGCCGTCGGCATGCTGGAGATCAAGTCGACCACCTTCGACATGAAGAAGGTCTCAAACGTGCGCGACGAAGGCTACACCTGCGAAGACGCGCGGGCGGAAACGTATCCGTAGGGCGGCGGACTTGTTGTCCAGACTCGTCACCGTGGGCGCCACCACCGGAGCCCTGCAGCAAGGCAACAGCTTCGGCTGCATCGTCGCACATGTTGCGCTCGCGAGCCGGGCTATCAGGGGCATCGTGCCCTTGCCCTCACCTACGAATCAGCCCGGAGACGCCAGCACGGGCAGCTGCTGCCGCGTTTCAACCGGCGCGCAGCTGCCACAGGGCTGGGCCTGATGACGTCAGTTTTGGCTCCGCACCCAAGCGACCGACGCCTATCGACACCAACTCCGTGGTAGCTTCGGACCGTGCCAGAGTCCTTCGCCAACACCTCGCGTTTCGCCGCGCTCGACGAAGCGAGCCTGTGGCGCGGCGTGGCCGAAGGCACCGCTGGCGAAGTCGGCACTGACTTCTTCGCCACCCTGGTGCGGAGTCTATGCTCCACCATCGGCACCTACGGGGCCTGGGTCACCGACTGGCGCAGCGAAGAGAAGCGCCTGCACTCCTACAGCATGTACCTGGGTGGCGAGTTCATCCCCGACTTTAACTACGACATCGCCGGGACTCCCTGTGAGCGCGTGGTCGAAACCAAGCACTCCATCATCCACATCGCCGACGACATCCTCTCCCTTTACCCCGACAACGCTGTCGTGCGACAGACCTGCGCCGTGAGCTTCATGGGCATGGCGCTGCTCGACGTCGATGGCTCGGTGCTGGGGCACCTGGCCGTGCTCGACCAGCGTCCGATGCCGGCCGAGCCCCGCCTGGAGTCGCTCTTTCGCGTCTTTTCCGCGCGGGCGGGCGCGGAGCTGCGCCGACTGCGAGCCGAAGAGCAACTGCGGCTGCGCGAGGCCAAGCTGGCACGCCTGATCGACGGCGCCATGGACGCCATCGTCGACCTCGACCGGGACTTTCACGTCACCCACGCGAACGCTGCGGCCGCGAGCGTCTTCGAGGTCCCCGAGACCGAGCTGCTCGGAAAGCCCTTCGCCCGCCTGCTCGCGCCCGACTCGATGAAGAAGCTTCGCGGGCTCGCACGCGCCCTCGACGCCCGCCCCCAGGGGCAGCGTTCGGCCTGGGTCGCCGGAGGCCTGTCCGGGCGCAACGCGTCGGGCACCGACTTTCCGGCCGAAGCCTCCATGTCGCGTTCCGAGGATAAATATGGCCACCCCTTCTACACGCTGATCCTGCGCAACGTGAACGAGCGCTTGAATGCCGAGCGCACCATCGAGCTACTCGCGAGCGAGACCGAGTACCTCCGTGCCGCGCTCTCGGCCGAAAAGCCATCCATCGGCATGCTGGGGGAGAGCCCGGCATTTCTGGAAATGCGCGCGCAGATCGACGAGGTCGCCGCGACCGACGCCACCGTGCTGGTGACCGGCGAGACCGGCACTGGCAAGGAGCTGGTGGCCGACGCCCTGCACGCCTTGAGTCCGCGCAGCAAGCGCCGCATCGTGAAGGTCAACTGTGGAGCAATCCCCGAGAACCTGTTGGAGAGCGAGTTCTTCGGGCACGAAGCCGGCTCATACACGGGAGCGACCCGCGCCCGCGAGGGGCGCTTCACGCTCGCCGACGGCGGCACGCTCTTCCTCGACGAAGTGGGCGAGCTGCCCCTGTCGCTGCAGCCGAAGCTGCTTCGGGTCCTACAGTCGGGAGAGTTCGAACCGGTCGGCAGTTCGCGCACCCGCCGCGTGAGTGTGCGGGTGATCGCCGCAACGCATCGAAATCTACTGGACGAAGTGCGGGCCGGCCGCTTCCGCGAGGACCTCTACTATCGCCTGGCGGTCTTTCCCATCCGCGTGCCGGCGCTGCGAGAGCGGCCCGATGACATTCCGCTGTTGGCCCGCAGCTTCACCCATCGCATCGCCGAGCGCATGGGCAAATCCCTCGAGCCGCCCTCCGATTTCTCCCTGGCCCGGCTTCAAAGCTACCCCTGGCCGGGCAATGTGCGCGAGCTGGTCAACATCGTCGAGCGCGCCGTGATCACCGCCCGCGGCACCACGATCGACCTCTCGGCCGCGCTGCCGAACCCCAGCGCCGAGCAAGCTGCCCGCGCCGAACCGCGGCCCGCCGCGCCCCCGGTCGAAAGCGCCGCCGTACTCACCCTCGAGCAGCTACGCGAGCTCGAAAAGCGCAACATCGCACGGGCCCTGGAGCGCTGCGGGGGCGCCATCGGCGGCAAGCACGGGGCCGCGGCACTGCTCGGCATGAAGCCCTCCACGCTGCGCTCGCGCCTGCTGGCGCTGGGACTAGAGCGGCGATCGGTTTGAAACCACCATCACTTCACAGGTTTAGCGGGCCCAGCGTGCCGCTACGGCACCTTGAAGTAGCTCGAGCTACGACTGCGGCACCGTAGCGGCACGCTGAACCCGCTCTCCCTCGCGAATTTACGGCGATTTCAAGCCGGTCGCCGCTCTGGGTGGCTGGTGTCAAACGATCGCACGCGCCTCCCGGGCGGCGTAACCCCGAGTGCGCCATCCGAGTCCGCTGCGAAAATGACGCTGTATTTCCTCGGTCCTCGGCTGCCCCACACGGGGTCACGGCGCTCCGGGATCCACGCCCGCTAGTTTGACACCAGCCACCTAGGATCCGCGACGCGAGATCTCGCGCCGACTTGACGCGAGATCTCGCGGTGCGCGAAATCTCGCGCCTGCCCGGAGCCCCCGGCTACCGTGGCAACCACCTGAATTCATTGCGCTTTCATGAAGCCGCTTGAGTTGGCCCGGTTACTGCTCTGTCCCCGAGGCAAGCACGGGCCGCGAGCCCGCATAAGGAGAGCACCATGAGCAAAACCGCCAACAACACCCTCAACGGCCTCGACACCGAAGCCATGGCCGCCACCGTCCGCGCCATCCAGGACGAGGCCATCATCGCCAAGTTCCAGTTCCGCGCCGAAAACCACTGGCTCGGCGGCGGCCACAACCGCACCACGATCCGCGACTTCGACGGCGCCTGCCAACGTCACGAGCACGCCGAGCCCCACGTCCTCGAGAGCGACGAGCCCCAGGTGCTACTGGGCAACGACGCGGCCGTCAATCCGGCCGCCCACGCCCTGCACGCGCTGGCAGCCTGCCTGTGCTCGAGCCTGGTCATCCATGCCACCGCACGCGGCATCCAGGTCCGCTCGGTCGAGTCCACCCTCGAAGGCGACGTCGACCTGCACGGCCTACTCGGCCTGAACCCCGAGATTCGCAACGGCTTCCAGAACGTCCGCGTCGGCCTTCGCGTCGACGCAGACGCCCCCTCCGAGGTCATCGACGAGCTCATCGAAGTCGCCCAAGCCCGCTCCCCACTGGCCGACGCCCTCGCGAACCCAACCCCGCTGAGCGTGCGCCGACTTCAGTGATCGCGGGCCGCACACCAAAAAACCAAAAATCATCATAACCAAGAAAACACGAGAAAATCCCATGCAAATCACGCAGCAAACCACCGAAAAGAGCCAGCCTTCCACCGGAGCCACCGACATCCTGCACGCGCAGCAAAAGTCCTGGAACCGCTTCGCCCACGGCTGGCACAAGTGGGATGACTTCACCATGGACTTCCTGCGCCAACAGGGAGCTGCCATCGTCGAAGCCCTCGACGTCGAACACGACGCCAAGGTGCTCGACGTGGCTTCCGGCACCGGCGAGCCCGCCCTCACCCTGGCCTCGCGGGCCCCGAACGGTCGCGTCACCGCACTCGACGCATCCAGCGGCATGCTCGAGGTGGCCCGGGGCAAGGCCACGGCGCGCGGGCTGACCAACTTCGTCGCCCGCGAAGGCGATGCCTGCGCCCTGCCCTTCGCCGATGCCTCCTTCGACGCCATCTCCTGCCGCCTGGGCTTCATGTTCTTCCCGGACGTGGACGCCGCGGCGCGCGAGATGCATCGCGTCCTCAAGCCCGGCGGCCTGCTGGCCACCACGGTCTGGGCCGGCCCCCAACACAACCCGTGGATCACCACGCTCGTGGGCGCCATCAAGCGCCACCTGGACTTCCCCTCACCTCCTGCCGGCGCTCCCGGCATGTTCCGCTGCGCCGACCCCGACGCCTTCGCGGCGCGTCTGCGCACGGCCGGCTTCCAGGTGGAGCGGTCGCAGCTGATCGGCGACACCATGCGCTGCCACTCGGTGGCGCAGTACTGGGGCTTCATGAACGAGGTCGTCGCACCGGTGGTCGCCACCCTGCAGGGCGCCGACCCCTCGATCGTCGCCGCCATCGAAGCCGAAGTGCGCACCACGCTCACCCCGGACGGCGCGTCCACCCCACCGCCGCTCGCAGCCGGTGCCCACTGCTTCGTCGTCCGCAAGTGAGCCGCCGCATCCTGCGCCTGATGCACCGCAGACCGCCTGGCCCGCGTTCATCCTCCAGGCGATGAACGCGGGCCGGTCCAGCTCCAGGCTCAGGCCAGGCTTGCCTCTGCGGGCAGCTCTTGCCATCCGTTGCCCGCCCCAACGACCCGTGCAATTCTGCTCGCCATGCCGCAGCGCGCCAGGCCCTGGACGACACGCGCGATCCTCGCACTCCTGCTCGTGGCCTGGGGCTGGGGCTGCGCCAAGTCTCATCCTCCATCACCGCCTGAAGTCGTTCTCGACCTTCCCTTCGATTTCACCCAGGGCTGTACAAGCCACGATGAAGCGGGATGTGAACGCTGTTGCGTTGCCACCGTGAACCACCTGGGCGAAAGCGATTGCAGCGAAGTCTCCTCCGGTCGCACCGCCAGCCTGGGCTCGACGTGCCCCGTCGACTGTCGGCCGTGCGCCGTCTGCACGGCGAGCCAGAGCGCCTCCGCACTACAACACGCCGAACAGGCACGACAGGATTGTGATTGCGAGCAGGTCGACAGCGGCGGCGACGCGTGCTTCGCTCCCGACAGCTGCGCCTGCCACTGCCGTACGATGGCCGCCGATCTCCGCAGCTGTCCGCAACACATCGAAGATGTATGCCTGGCCGGCAATCGCTGTGGTGCGCTGCTGCTACTTGCGCCGGGTCCCTACGCGATGGGCAGCACGGTCACCCCCATATGGATCAATCCGAGCGATAGGCCCATTTACCTACCGGGCTGTGCCTCCCTGGTCCTGGTCGGGCCCGAGGGCGAAGCGGTCGATCGGAGCGAGGCGCCGTCCTGCAGCGGCGATGGGCCGACCCGCAAGGTGATGCCCTTCGAGACGCTGGCAGTCGACGGCCTGTCTCTGGGTGCCGCCGACGCCGGCATGTATTGGCTTCGCGGAAACTACTTCCGCGACTGCGATGACTCCCAGCCCGCAAACGAAGCCGACTGTGCGGCAGGTCCGTTCCACACGCAGAGCCCGGTGCTCTACGTCAGTCGCGCGCCTGCCGAAGGCGCGCCCTCGCCATGACCGAGCCGGCGTCACCCCGAAGCCTCTTCACCCTCCAGCAAGTCCTCCCGATCCACCTCCTTCAAGCGGTCCCGCAAGGTCGTGCGCGGCATCGACAGCGAGCGCGCCGCAGCCGCCAGGTTGCCCCCATGGCGATCGAGCACGCGCCGCAGGTGGGCCACCGGAATCCGGCCTCCTGCCCCCACGCGCCGCAGCGCGCCTTCGATATCTTCCCACTCCAGCCGCCGCGCCGTGGTCTGTGCAGCCGCCGCCGACAATACGTTGCGCAGCTCGCGCACGTTGCCCGGCCAACCGTGGGCTAATAGGCGCTCGAGGGCTTGCTCGCTGAGCACCTTGAGGCCGACCACCTCCGCATCCAGGGCGAGGAAGTGCTGCGAAAGCAGCTCGATGTCCTGGGGCCGCTCCCTCAGCGGCGGCACCTCGACCGCGAGCCGCACCAGCCGGTAATAAAGGTCTTCCCGAAAGCTGCCCCGCGCCACCAGCGCCCGCAGGTCGCGATGGGTGGCGCAGACGATGCGCACGTCGACGCTGCGCCCGCTCTCGGCGCCGATGCGCCGCACCTCGCCGGTCTCGAGCACGCGCAGCAGGCGCGTCTGACTCGACGCCGGCAGCTCGCCGATCTCGTCGAGGAAGAGCGTGCCCCCGTCAGCCTGCTCGAAGACACCGCGGCGCGCCCCCGAGGCCCCGGTAAAAGCCCCGCGCTCATGGCCGAAGAGCTCGGACTCGACCAGATCCTGGGAAATGCCGCCGGCATTGAGCGCCACCCACGGCTCGCCGTGGCGTGGCCCTGCGGTATGTAGCAGTCGGGCGATGCCCTCCTTGCCGCTGCCGCTCTCGCCCCGGATCAGGACCGGCCACGGCAACGCCGCATAGCGCCGAGCCTCGGACATCACGCCCAACATGCGCGGACAGGCCGCCACCATCTCGCTGCTGCCACCGCGCTCGGCGTGGGCGGCGACGTGCCCCACCAGTCGCAGCTCACTGCGCCCCACGCGCAAGACGTCGCCGTCGCGCAACTCCGCAACGCTCACCTTGGCACCGTTCAGATAGGTCCCGTTGCGGCTGTCCAGATCCCTGAGCAGCACCGACGCCCCCGAGGGCTCGATGCGGCAGTGGCGCAGACTGGCCGCGTCATCCTGCACGCGTAGGTCGTTGTCGTGCCCACGTCCCACGTGCAGCGGACGCTCCCGCACCGCCACGAGCCGCGCGTCACCGCCACTGTGCAGCAGAATCGACAACCTGCGGCGCTCGCTGATCCCGAGCGAACGGGTTCCGGTGTCCAGTCCCCGCCGATGGGGGCTGGTGCACACCGCGCGCCGCACCAAAACATGATCGCGCCCCAGGGGAAATGGGTCGTCGAGGCCCAGGACATGGGCGTTGTCCCGGCTGCGCGCGGCCCCCGAGACGTCGTGCACGACCACGGTTCCACCGCGCTCGAGCACCAGCCAATGGCGTTCGGCCAGCCCGGCATCCTCCAGCGCGATGTCGCAGCTGCCGGCGCGACCGATCTCGAGCGAACGTCCCTTGAGCGGGCGCCTGTGCAGCGCTCCGCTGTCCCGATGAACTTCCAGTACGTGCATGTTCCTGATATCGGCCGGCGCCCCGCTCGGTTGCGCAAAAAGGCCCGCCGATCCGATTTTTTTTGCGGCGGCATCCGGGCTATCTTCGCGCCGCCGTGAGCCCCGACCCCCAACACACACCCCTCCACGAGGCGCACCAGGCCCTGGGCGCACGCTTCGTTCCGTTCGCGGGCTATGAAATGCCCGTGCAATACCCGGCGGGCATCACCCGCGAGCACCAGGCGGTACGGCAAGCTGCGGGCCTCTTCGACGTCTCCCACATGGGCGAACTCTTCTTCGAGGGCGAAGGCGCCGCCCGCAGCCTCGACGCCTGGGTCACCGGCGATATCAAAGGCCTCGAGCCCGGCCAGGCCCGCTACACCCTGGCGTGCAACCAAGGCGGCACCATCCTCGACGATCTCATCGTCTACCGCCTCTCCCAAGAGCGCGTGATGGTGGTCTGTAACGCCAGCAACCGCGCAAAGATGCGCGCACACTTCGCGCCCGCCGACGGCCCGGGCTGCCGCTTCGAAGACCGCTCCGACGCCTACGCCTTGATCGCCCTGCAGGGCCCGCGGGCCGAAGCGGTTTTGCGGGCCGCGGGCGCTCCCGAGACCGCCACCACCCTGCCCCGCTTCGGCCTGACCGAGTTTACGCTGCTCGGCTCGCCGACCATCGCCGCCCGCACCGGCTATACGGGCGAAGACGGCTTCGAACTCTTCTGCCCACCGGAGGCGGCGCCCGCCCTGTGGCGCAAGCTACTGCAAGCCGGTGAAGCCGAGGGCATCGCGCCCGTGGGCCTCGGCGCCCGCGACACGCTGCGCCTGGAGGCGCGGCTGATGCTCTACGGCAACGACATCGACGAAACCACCAACCCCTACGAAGCCGGCCTCGGCTGGTGCGTCAAGCTCGACAAGGGCGACTTCCTCGGACGCGACGCCCTGGTCGCCATCAAAAAAGCCCGCCCCGAGCGCAAGCTGGTGGGCTTTGAGATGCGCGGCCGCGGCATCGCCCGCAGGGGCTACGCCATCGTCGATCCGGTAGCCCCGGACTCCGCCATCGGCAGCGTCACCAGCGGCGCCCCCGCCCTGTCGCTGGGCAAGAACATCGGCCTGGGCTATGTCCCGCGCGCCCTTTCCAAGCGCGGCACCCCCCTGGGCATTGAAATTCGCGGCAAAGTGATCGATGCGATGGTCGTGCCGACGCCCTTCTACAAGCGTGAGAGCTGACGATGCCGAACTTCCCAGACGATCTAAAATACACCGAGGACCACGAGTGGGCGAAGGCCGATGGCGAATTGGTGCGCATCGGCATCACCGCCTACGCGGTCGAGCAGCTCGGCGACGTGACACTGGTAGACCTGCCGGAGCCGGGTACCACGCTGGAAAACCACGGACACTTCGGCGACATCGAGTCGGTCAAAGCCGTCAGCGAACTGTTCGCGCCCATCGCCGGTGAAGTGGTGGAGGTAAACGGCGCCCTCGAAGAGAGCCCCGAGCTGGTCAACGACGATCCCTATGGCGAGGGTTGGATGCTAACCATCCGCCCCAGCGACCCGAGCCAGCTCGAAGCGCTGATGACAGCCCAGGCCTACCGCGAGCTGGTCGAAAGCCAATAGGCCGCCCATGAGCATGGCGAGCCCCCGCCGGCACGCTGCGGGCGGCGGCGCATGAATCCCAGGCGCGCACTGCCGGCGCTGCAGGCGCTTTTGACGGTGGCGGTCTTCGCCTACCTGCTGACCCTCGTCGACACGGGCGCCCTCGCTGCGACCTTCGCCCGCGCCCCGCTTTGGGGCATCCCGCTGGCGTCGGTGATCCTGCTGTGCGTGATGGCCATCGGCGCCCTGCGCTGGTCGCTTCTGATCGGCGCCTACGGCGGCCAGCACGTGCCCTTCGCGCGGCTGCTGCGACTGCAGCTGGTGGGCCTCTTCTACAACATGTTGCCCGGCGCGGTCGGCGGCGACGTGGTGCGCGGCCTGGTCTCGCGCGATGCCTTCGGCCCCGGCGGCGCCCTCAGCGGCGTGGCCGTGGTCTTCGTCGAGCGCGTGGTGGGCCTGCTCGGGCTTTTGGCGTTGGTCTCCACCATGCTGCTCATCCACCGCCTGCCGGCCCTCGACAGCATGCTCGATCGCCGGGTGCTGTGGCTGGGGCTGCTGACCGTAGCCGCCGCCATCGCCGCCCTGGCCCTGGCCCGGCGCCTGGCGGCCTATTTGCCAGGACGCCTCGGCGAGCTGCTTTCGGCACTGCCCGCCCTCAGTCACCCGGGTCGCTTCGCCCTGGCGGCGCTGGTCTCGATCAGCAATCAGGCGCTGGTGGCCGTACTCGCACACTGCCTGATGGCCCCGCTGGCCCCCGAGGTGACGCTGCTGGACTCGATGGTGTTGGCGCCGGTCGCCTTCGCCGCCGTGTTCTTCCCGCTCACCGTGGCCGGCGCCGGCACCCGCGACGCGGCCATGGTGCTGCTCTACGGCAGCCTGGGCGTGTCGCGCGCGGTGGCCTTGAGCGCTTCGCTGCAAGTGCTGCTGACCTACCTGGTAGTTGCAGCCATCGGCGGACTGCTGGCTCTGCTGCGCCCTCTGCGCTGAGCCTGCCATGGCCCGTGCGCCGCGACGGCCGGGTTGCAGCCACTGACACGACGGGATACAAGCTCGCTCGCTCGGGCACACTCGCGCCCACCGCCGAAGGCTCGCTGGCACATCCATGACGACGGCCCAACTCGTCGAGATCATAGAGAAGATCTTCCTAACCCAGATGGGCCTCGCTCACGTCGGTTGGGGTCATATGCTGATGTGGGCGTTCGGCCTCTTCTTCATCTGGCTGGCGGTGGCCAAGAACGTGGAGCCGCTGCTGCTGGTGCCCATCGGCTTCGGCATCTTCCTGGTGAACTTCCCGCTGACGCCGCTGATGGGCCACACCGAAGGGGGACACCCGGAGTTCTTGGCCGTCTTTTATGAGTACGGCCTGAAGTGGGAGCTATTGCCGCCGGTCATCTTCCTGGGCCTGGGCACGCTCACCGACTTCGGGCCTTTGATAGCCAATCCAAAAGTGCTGGCTATCGGTGCTGGCGCCCAGCTGGGCGTGTTCATCACCTTCGTGGGCACGCTGCTCTTTGGCTTCACGCTGCAGGAAGCGGCCGCCACGGGCATCATCGGCGGCGCCGACGGCCCCACCACGGTCTATTTGACCAACGCCCTGGCGCCCCACCTGCTCGGCCCCAACGCCATCGCAGCCTATTCCTACATGGCGCTGGTGCCCATCCTGCAGCCACCGATCATGAGGCTGCTGACCACGCCCGAGGAGCGTACCATCAGAATGGATCAGCTGCGGCCCGTGTCGCAGAAGGAAAAGATTCTCTTCCCGCTGATCTCCTGCGCCGTCGTCTGCCTGCTGATCCCGGCGGTGGCCCCACTGATGAGCATGTTGATGCTCGGCAACTTCATGCGCGAATGCGGTGTGGTGCGCCGGCTGGTGGATACCGCTGGCGGCGCCCTGATGAACATCGTCACCATCTTCCTGGGCCTGGCCGTGGGCGCCACCATGGACGCTGAGTCCTTCTTCGGAGACGGCAAGCCGGCGGTGGTTTTGGCTCTCGGCGTGGTCGACTTCGTCTTTTGCACCGCCGGTGGCATTTGGACCGCCCAGCTGCTCAACCGCATCACGCCCAAGTCCAAGCTCAACCCCCTGATCGGCTCGGCCGGCGTCAGCGCCGTTCCCATGGCCGCCCGCGTCAGCCACGTCGAGGGGCTCAAGTACGACCCCCACAACCACATGATGTTCCACGCGATGGGCCCAAACCTCGCTGGCGTCATCGGCACCGCCGCCGCCGCCGGCATGTTCATCGCGATGTTCCGCTGAAGCAGCCTGTGTCATGGATGGATTTCTCGAGCTTATAACCTCGCGCGCCCAGCCCGACCTGGACTGGAACTACGCGTTGGTGACGCTCGTTTTCCGCTTCTTCGCGGTATTCGTCGTGCTGTGGCTGATCCAATTCGCCATGTGGGCCTCGGGCCGCGTGATCCGCTGGCTCGAGGAGGACGAAAGCCAGAGCGCGAGCAGCCCCAACCCTGGCCCGGCTGCCGCCGCTGCGTCGGGCAGCAGCAGCGCCTCCGATGGTGGCGGCATCGACGCCGCCACCATCGCGGTCATCGGCGCCGCCCTCGAGATTGAAGCCCAGCCCGAGGCCGCGCGCGTCCCCGAGCAGCGCCAACCATCGGCCTGGGCCGTCGCCGGCCGCGCCAAGCAACACCGCTCGCGTTGATCATGGCCTAGATGTGCTCGGCGGAAGTCATGATCCGCTCTCGGGACCGCTACGGCGCCAGCTGCGGCGTCCGGCCCCCTTGAAATACACGGTGTATTCCGGCGCAGGCCGTCCTTGCATCTGCCATCGTATCGACCCCGATCATCGGCTCAGCACTCCCGCCGAGCACATCTAGATGTGCTCGGCGGAAGTCATGATCCGCTCTCGGGACCGCTACGGCGCCAGCTGCGGCGTCCGGTCCCCTTGAAATACACGGTGTATTCCGGCGCAGGCCGTCCTTGCATCTGCCATCGTATCGACCCCGATCATCGGCTCAGCACTCCCGCCGAGCACATCTAGTACCCGCGCAGCCGGATCGCGCGACCGTAGCGCATCTCTCACTCGCCCCCCGGCCTCGCAGCTCCGGGCTCCCCCCGTGCAACCTCAGCCGATCTCGACCATCACGTCACCCTGGTTCACGGTCTGCTGCGCCTGCACGTGAATGGCGCTGACCGTGCCCGCGGTGTCGGTGATGATGGCGTTTTCCATCTTCATCGCCTCGAGCACCAGAACCTCGGTGCCGACCTCGACCGCATCGCCAACCTTCACCTTCACGGCCAGCACCAGGCCGGCCATCGGTGCGCGAATCGACCCGGCACCGCCACCGTTGGAGGCCGTAGTCGCGGCCGGTGGGGGCGCGGCGACGGGCGCGGCGACGGGCGCGGGGGCGACAGAACCGGCAGCGGGCCCCGGGGCCGGCCGCACGCTGCGAATGGCCATGGTGGCCGCCGCCGACTTCAGCTCCACGTCAAAGGCGCGGCCGTTGACCGTCACCGGCACGCGCGTGCCCTGTCGGGTTCCTACTTCGACCTCGTATTCCTGGTCCTCGATCGCGAACTTGTGCTTGCCCAACGCGGTCGCTCCCGGACTGGCCGCGACCCAAATCCGAGGGCCTCAGCAGATTGACCCCGCTTCATGCCTTCAAGACTGGCAAAAGGCAACCGGCAAGGGCCACAGCAGCCCCAAATCCGGGTATCTGGTCGGCCGTGATTTCGGGCCCATTGCCCCTTTCACTGCCCCGCGTTGTCGGCTATCCCTGCGCGCCATGCCGCACGACACCGGATCCTCGGACCCACTTGGCAAGCTCGACGAGCTCAACCAGCGCGCGTTGGAAGCCGGCGGCGAAGCCCGGATCAAGAAGCAGCATGACGCCGGCAAATTGACCGCCAGGGAGCGCATCGACCTCTTACTCGATGAGGGATCCTTCGTCGAACTCGACCGCCTGGTCACCCACCGCTGCACCGACTTTGGGATGGAAGAACAGAAGATCCCCGGCGACGGTGTGGTCACCGGCTACGGCACCGTGGACGGCCGCCAGGTCTTCGTCTTCGCCCAGGACTTCACGGTCTTCGGCGGCTCCCTCAGCAGCGCCTACGCCAGCAAGATTTGCAAGGTCATGGA
Source organism: Myxococcales bacterium (assembly GCA_029880325.1). GTDB lineage: Bacteria > Myxococcota_A > Polyangia > Polyangiales > JAFGIB01 > JAOUOP01. Next base: position 30,617 of record JAOUOP010000013.1, read on the forward strand.
CCTGGCGATGAAGGTGGGCGCACCGGTGGTCGGCCTCAACGACTCGGGGGGTGCGCGCATCCAGGAAGGCGTCGCCTCGCTCGCCGGCTACGCCGACATCTTCCTGCGCAACACGCTGGCCTCCGGCGTCGTGCCGCAAATCAGCGCCATCATGGGCCCCTGCGCCGGCGGCGCCGTCTACAGCCCCTCGATTACCGACTTCATTTTGATGGTCGAGAAGTCCTCCTACATGTTCATCACCGGGCCTGACGTCATCAAGACCGTCACCCATCAAGAGGTCACCAAGGAAGACCTGGGCGGTGCCGTGACCCACAACACGCGCAGCGGCGTCGCCCACTTCGCCTGCCCCAGCGACGAAGTCTGCGTCGAGACCACGCGCCAGCTGCTGTCGTTCATGCCCTCCAACAACCAGGAGGACCCGCCGCTCTTCGAGACCTCCGACCCGATCAACCGCGAGGTACCCGAGCTCGACACGCTAGTCCCCGACAATCCCAACAAGCCCTACGACATGCGCCAGGTCATCGTGGGCAGCGTCGACGACGGCAACTTCCTCGAGGTCCAGGCTTCCTACGCCCAGAACATCATCGTCGGCTTCGGGCGCTACAACGGCCGCTCGGTGGGCGTCGTAGCCAACCAACCGCAGACCCTGGCCGGCTGCCTGGACATCAAAGCCTCCATCAAGGCCGCGCGCTTCGTGCGCTTCTGCGACGCCTTCAACATTCCGTTGATCACCTTCGTCGACGTGCCGGGTTTCTTGCCCGGCACCGACCAGGAGTTCGGCGGCATCATCACCCACGGCGCCAAGCTGCTCTACGCCTACGCCGAAGCCACGGTGCCCAAGATCACGATCATCACGCGCAAGGCCTACGGCGGCGCCTACGACGTCATGAGCTCCAAGCACATCCGCGGCGACATCAACTACGCCTACCCGACCGCCGAAATCGCGGTGATGGGCCCCGACGGCGCGGTCAACATCGTCTATCGCAAGGAGATCGAGGCCGCCAGCGACAAGGACGCGGCGCGCACCAACTTCGTCGACGAATACCGCGCCAAGTTCGCCAACCCCTTCAAGGCGGCCGAGCTCGGCTTCATCGACGCCGTGATCTACCCGCGCCTGACGCGCCAGCGCATCATCACCGCGCTCGAGATGCTCAAGAACAAGCGCGATCAGAACCCACCCAAGAAGCACGGCAACATCCCGCTCTGAGCCGCGATTGTTCGCAGGCCCTCAGGGCAAAAGCACCGACGCCGGGCAGATGCTGCTCTCCTCGGGACGCTCACAGGCGGCCCACGACTCGAAGAAGAAGGCCACCTGCATCAGCGCGCCCTCGATGGGGTTTTCCAGCGCGAGCGGCTTGGCGCGCAGCTCGAAGGGCGACTGCTCGGCGGGCTCGTAGCGCAGCTCGTCGCTGGCGTGGGAAAGCACCCGATGCCCTGCCGGCTCGAACCGATAGTAAGCGCGCGTAACCGCTTCGCTGTCGACGATGAAGTTGCCACTAAAGCTGTTGCCGGAACGCAGGGTGTCGGTGGGCAGCTCCGGCACATAGCGAGGCTCGCCGGCGATCAGGGCCGCACCCAGGGCATCGGCCAGGGCCTCACCGCCACCACCGGCCACCACCTCGTCGTTGGCGGCGCCGAGCGCGAGCACGTTGACCGGAAGCCGGCGCAGGGCACTGGCGTGGGCCAGCGCCGAGCCGGCAGCCGAGAGTCCCCGCCAGCTGTCCAGCTCGCGCCATAGCAGCGGCGAATCGGGACTTGCATCCAGCCCAGGCGACTGCCGCCCCAGGGCCTCGAGCAGCGGCGTCAGTAACTCTCCACGGCGCGGCGCCGCCAGCCAGTCCTCAACCGCCAGCCCTCCCGCAAAGGCCAGCACCAGCGCCCCCACCGCTGGCTCCTGACTGGCCAGCATCACCCCCATCTCGGCGCCCACGTCGATGCCCACGAAGCCCAACTGCGAGGTGGCCAGCTCCAGGTCCGCGAGCGCGGGATCGGCTGCCGACAGCTCGCTCCAGTCACCCAGCTGCAGCGTGCGCACGACGCTCATCAGGTCGACCGCCCCCTGGCGCACTGCGTCCCGGTAAAGGAAGGGGTGGAAGGGAACGATCCCCGCGCTCCCGCCTTGGCTGCCGACGAAATCGCCGGGTGCGTCGCCGAAGCCGTCGGGCTGGTCGAGCCCGACGAAACGCGCCTCTGTGTCGCTCCCTCCTGGGCGGGTGCCGTGGAAGGGCGCGTCCACCGCGATCACCGCATGGCCGGCCGCCGTCAGCGCGTTGGCCAGCGCCAGCGCATCGCTGCGCTCGCCGAAGAGGCCGTGCTGCACCAGCACCACGGGCAGCGCCCCGGTCTCGCCGCGCCTGGGCAACCACAGCGTAAAAGGCACCTCTTGATCGCCACGGATGCGCAACTCGTCGGCGTCATTGCGCTCGAAGCGACCGTGCTCTGCGGGCGTGGTCGATAACAGATTGCGCGACCCTATACTGCCGTGAACCATCCAGCCGATGTGCTCGTGGGGCACGCCGCCCTCGGCATCGAGCCCCACGCTGCCCGCCGCCGGCATCCCGAGCACCGCCTCCAGGGCCGCGCGGTCGAGCACCTCCACCAACGTCGGTGGTGCCACCAGCGGCTCCTCCCACAAAAGTGCGCGGGCGTCGGCCAAATCGCGCCCCAGCGACTGCACCGTGAAGACCGCGAGGGCGACGATTTCGGAGCGCTCGAGCCCGTCGGCCCCGAGCATCTCGAAGACCGGGGTGTACAGCTCGCGCGCACGCCGCAACTGGGGCGTCTGCAGCGGGAAATTGGGATGGCGCACCTCGGCGAAGCGCGGTCCGGCGCCGACAGGCCCGCCCTCGGCGTCGCGTAGGGCGCGCGTGACGACCGCGGCGTAGCGGCGGCCCGGCGCCAGGCCACGACCGTGGGCGGGGCGCAGGCTCAGCGTATGGCCATCGTCGATGAGCCGGGCTTCGATGGGCACCCGCTCGAAGGCGCGCGGCGAGCCGGTATCGGCGTCGAGCAGAAAGACCGAAGCCCCAGCCTCGAGCGAGGCCGCAGCGTCGACTGGCAGCGAATCGGCATCGAGGGCGCCGTCGAACTCCACGTACACCGTGGGTCGAATCGAGAAGCCGTCGAGTTCGGCCTGGGCCGCCAGCATGGCGTCGGAGAGCGGACCGCCGCGGCCGTCGGCCGCCTCGAGCCGAATCACCCCCTCCGTATCGCGGTAGAGATCATCGGGCCACGGCACAGCCCCCTGGGCCAGCGGTCCCTCGCCCAATTCGAAACGCGCGTGCACGGCAGCCGTGTCGGCATCGGGCGCCGCGGCTGCTGACGCGTCCGTACCCAAGGCATCGCCAGCATCACCGGCCGAACAGCCGAGCAATACGAGCGGCGCCAGGGCGCTCCGCATAGCGCGCCACCGGCGGACTGGGGGCGGGAGTGCGGGCCGGCGCGGAGCCGAACCGCCTGCGGCCGCCACTTCGGGTTCAGGCCACACGACAATGCCAAGCAATGACCCACAGTGTGGCATGGTGCCGCGGCTACCGCAACGCAGAGGGCCTCGCCGGCGCGTATCTCGCGCCCCAAAAATGCCCCCAAACGGGGTCATAACAAATCTCCAAGCCTTCGACATCCCAAAGAACGATATCTCAATGATTATCTATCCTTATGCTCCCACCGGGAAGTCGTGTCCAGGCGATCGGGTGGTTCCCCTTCGGACACGCTCGCACCTCTTTGAGACCAATGACTTGCGCTCCCCGGATCACTGAGTGACACTCAAGTCACCCCGCCCCCGGGGTCCGGAACACTCAGCTTAACGAGTCACACCGTCCAAGCCTGGAGTAGCGAGCAGCGAGCAGCTGAAGTCATTCAACCGGCCCTGATGACGCCCGCGCGGCCAACCTGACCATTTCCCCCTTGTGGACGTGTGGACGCCATCGTCGGCGGCCCGGCCGGGCCAGGCCATCGAGGCCCCATGACGCCCCCAGCGTGCCCCTGGCGCGAGCGGCGTCTGCAATCGACCCAATCCCGGCTCCAGCTGCATCGAAACCACACGGAGGCCCCATGACCCGTATGACCTGGGAAGAGATCTGTCAGCACGAAGATCTAAAAGGCCGCTGGATCGCCATGGACGATTGCAGCTTCGACGAAGCCACCGGCAATGCCATGGCTGGCAACGTCGTCGACTCCGACAGCGACCTGGCCGAACTCTGCACGCGCATGCGCGAGTCGGAGTGGACCAATTGCTCGATTTTTTTCGCCGACGCCGAAACCCCGGCCCGCCGCCAGAGCTTCAACTAAGGCCACCGCGGGCACTGGCCGCCGCGATGCCGGGCGGCGCCCCCTGCTCGGCACCACCGCTGAGCACCACGGCCGTCACATTCAACACGAAGCGCTCCTCGGAGAAGAAGTCGGGCCGCGCGACCCCGAGCCGCTGCTCCAGGTGGCGGGCCAGGCGGCTGAAGAGCGCGTAGCGCACCGCCAGCGGTAAGCTCTCGCGCCGCAGCGCCAACCCCACCATCGCCTCCCGCTCGAGTGCCGTCACACGCTGACTGGCGTGCACCACGGCCGGGTCGCGGATAAAAGAGTTGTAGCGGTCTACCGGGGCCATCACAGCCGATGGGCGGGGGCTCCGGCGCTGCCGCACGACCACGGTATCGGCCGCCAGATCCCCCAGGCGCCGGCCCTTTCGATCGATCAGCGCAGCGACCGCACCGACCCCGTAGCATAGGGGCAAGAGGTCGACCACGCGCGCCAGGTTGCGGATCGCAGCCTGGGCGAAGGTGATGGCCGTGCCCGCGCTTTGCAGCACGCGCACGCCCACGATGCGCTTGCCCAGGGTCTGCCCACCCCAGGCCCACTCGGTCAACGTGCCGTAGCCCCACTGCACGAGGAAGGCCGCCACCATGTAGAGCGCCTGGGCGAAACCTCCCAGGAAGATACCGAAGATGCCGGCCAACATACCCAGGGCGAAGAGCGCGCTGACGATGAGCACCATATCGAAGGCCCAGGCCAGCGCCCGCGAGCTGAGTCCGGCGAGCTCGAAATCGAAGCTCACGTTCTCGGCAGTGCGGATCGTGTAGAGGTCGCGCACCCCAGAAGGCTACCGTGGATCGGCCTCGACGTGGACGGGTGCGAGCCGTGGCCTGGCCGTGCCGTGCTAGATTGCTCGCGTGCAGGGCTTCGACGTCAATCGCTTCGTGGCCGAGCGCAGCCCCAGCTGGAGCCGCCTCGAAGAGCTGCTGGGGCGCGTCGAGCACGGAGGCCTGGGGGCCCTGAACCTGGCGGCGGCGCGCGAGTTCGGCAAGCTCTACCGTTCCGTCTCGAGCGATCTGATCCGGGCGCGCACCGAGGAGCTGAGCGCGAGCCTCATCGACTACCTCAACGACGTGGTGGCCCGCAGCTACGCGGTTATGCACGCCGGGCCCCGGCGCGCCGATCGCCGCCTGCTGCGCTTCTTGACGCACGGCTTCCCACGGCTGTTTCGGCGCGAGTGGCGCGCCATCGCGCTGGCGGCGGTGGTGCTCTTCTCCGGCGCGCTGGTCGGTGCCGTCGCCGTAGCGGGCGATCCGGATGCGCTGGGTGCCCTAATCCCCGAACAGCACCAGGCCCACACCCCGGGCGAGCGCGTTTCGGGCGAAGAAGTCGACGGCGGTGGCGCCGAAGCCGACCAGGCCGCCGCGTTTTCGGGTTTTCTCTTCACCCACAACATCCGCGTCAGCTTCGTGGTCTTCGCCCTGGGTGTGACCTTCGGCGTCGGCACACTGGCGCTGCTGTTCTACAACGGCGTGCCCCTGGGTGCGCTCGCGATGCAGTACCACGGCGAGCAGCTCGGCACCTTCTTCTGGGCCTGGATCCTGCCCCATGGGGTGCCCGAATTGACAGAGGTCTGCGTGGCCGGTGGCGCGGGCCTGATCATCGCCCGCGGGCTATGGCTGCCCGGGCGGCGCCGCCGCCGCGACGCCCTCATCGCCGAAACCCGGACGGCAGTGGCGCTGGTGCTGGGAGGAATGCCGATCCTGGTGGTGGCAGGCCTGATCGAGGGCACCATCAGCCAGGTGCATGAGCCGCAGATTCCCTACGCCGCCAAACTCGCCTTCGCGGCGGTGGTGGCGGTGCTGCTCTTCGGCTATCTGGCCCTCGGAGGGCGTTCGGAACTTCCCGCGGATCGGGAGTGAGACTCAAAAGATCTCGTCGTCTCCCTCGTCCTCCGACTCTTCTTCCTCGTCCTCGTAATCGCCGCCTTCGCCGCCCGAACTCTCCTTGCCGACCAGGGCGTCGGGATCGGGCTCGCGGCTCTTGGAGCGGTAGGCGTTCCACTCGCCACCGCCGGAATCGTCGTCGTCGAGCCCCCAGCGGCCCTTGAGCACGTGGCTGCCGTCGGCGGGATCGATCATGTAGTGGAAGTAGCCGTGGCCCACCGTCTCCTGGGGCCGATTGCTCACCATGGCCTTGAATTCCTTCCACTCGAAGCGCATCAGGTTGCCGTCGGTCTCGCCCTGCAGCGTGCCCGAGCGCTCGTCCTTCTTGTAGGTCCCACGGATGTCGGTGCCGCTTTGAACCATGTGCATCTCGCCGTATTGCGGCGAGAAGTACACGCCCGTCCAGTTGCCCCCATCGGGCATCGGGCCAGCCGAGACGTTGGCGCCTCCTCCGCCGCAGCCGAGCATTGTGAGAAACAGGCAGCCGAGGGCGGCGTGGATGGTGCGGAAATTGGCGAATCGAGGCGTACAAACCATGGTCATCTCCCTGCGCGCGCCTACCATAGACGACACTGGAGCCGATGGGCAATCGCCGATTCACTGGAGCGCACCGGCCACCATCGCCATTCCCAGGGGAGGAATGTCCCCGACACAGGACGCTAGCGTCAGGGAGGCGACAGCAGGCCGCGCGAGCCATACCGCGACCGACAAAGGGCTTGATCGCAGCGAGAAATGGGCGCATCCCACGGGCGACCGAGCCCGGCGCGTCGGCCCCGCCGTGAAATTGGAGCTTGTAACCTTCCGAATCGATGCCGATAATTCGAGGACCGACTCCAGAAGGGGCCTGCCCCAGTACCGGCGCAGCTGGTCGTGGAGCCGTCCCCCCCGGTATGCTGTAGCGCGGAGCCCCGCGGAGGAAATGGATGCCTGAGCCGCAAATGGTGATGTACGAAGAGGAGTTCCGACAGATCCAGGGGATCGTCGAGAGCCTGGTGCGCGCGGCAAACGCCGGGGTGGCGTTCATCATCGACAAGAACGGCCAGCTGATCGCCGCTGGCGGCGACGCCGACCACATCGACACGACCTCGCTGGCCTCGCTGACCGCCGGCAACATCGCCGCCACCGGCGGCATGGCGAAGCTGCTCCGCGAAAACGAGTTCACCACCCAGTTTCACGAGGGTGAGAACGCCAACATTCACATCCAGCTGGTCGACAACCGGGTCATCCTGGTCGTCATCTTCGACAAGAAGACCAGCCTCGGTCTCGTCAGGCTGCGTGTAAAAAAGGCCTGCGAGCAGCTGGTGGTAATCTTTCAGACGTTGGCCCAGAAGTCCTCGAGCCAAGAGGACGCGGTCTTCGCAGAGATCACGGACGACGACATCGACAACCTCTTCAACGACTGACGAGTCGGCCGACGTATGTCATTCATCAACTACCTATCGCGGGAAATCAACTGCAAGATCGTCTATTACGGTCCCGGCCTGTGCGGCAAGACGGCGAACCTGCAGTACATCTACGGCAAGACCAATCCCGGTGCCCGCGGCAAGATGATCTCGCTGGCCACCGAGACAGAGCGCACGCTCTTCTTCGACTTCTTGCCTCTCGCCCTCGGCGAAATTCGTGGTTTCAAGACCCGCTTCCACCTTTACACGGTTCCCGGTCAGGTCTTCTACGACGCCAGCCGTAAGTTGATCCTCAAGGGCGTCGATGGCGTGGTCTTTGTGGCCGATTCCCAGATGGCCCGCGTCGAGGCTAACCTGGAGTCACTCGAGAACCTACGCAACAACCTGGCCGAACAGGGCTACTCACTGGACAGCCTGCCCTTCGTCATCCAGTACAACAAGCGCGACATGCCGGGCATCCTGCCGATCGAAGAGCTGCGCGCCGAGCTCAACCCCACCGGCGTGCCCGACTTCGAGGCGGTAGCCCCCACCGGCGTGGGCGTCTTCGACACGCTCAAGGCCGTGGCCAAGCTGGTGCTGACCGAGCTGAAAAAAGCCGGCGGCTAAGGGCCTGCGGGTTGCGCCGCTGCGCTCTGCCCCGGATGCTGAACGGCCCACTCCGAGCGGCGGCTTTTTACTGCCCGTCCAACGCCTCAGCAAGCTCAGCGCGCAGGCGTTCGGCCAGCTCGCCTTCCACCGCTTCGGCCCGTTCGCGCAGGCCTGCGGCGCGTTCGAGATCGCCGAGTCGTGCGTGGGCCAGGGCCTCGAGCAGTGTCAGCTCATCGGCCTCGCGCTCGGCCCGATCGGGACCGGCCAGCCGCTCGACCAGCCCCAGGGCCTGCTCCAGATCGCTGCCGCGCCGCAAAAGGGAGTGGGCCAGCTTGCGCTGCACGCCCGGTAGCTCGCCGGTGGACTCGAGGAGTCGGCGGAAAGCGCCGATGGCCTCGCCATCATCGCCAACCTCGTAGCTGGCGTGGGCGTAGCCCAGCAGCACCCTGAGCGGCGCTTTGCCCGCGTATTGGTGCAGCGCTCGCCGATAATGATCGCGTGCGCGCCCGTGCTGGCCGGTCTCGGCGGCGACCAGGGCGCGGCGCTCGGCGGCGACCCCGGGCACGGCGAAAAGGCGCATGCCCAGGGCCTCCCGGTAGCGCGCCGGCAGCGCCTGACGCCGACCGCTGGCCAGCAGACGCACCACGTCGCGGTCGAAGCGCTCGACCGAGTGGGCCGCCCAGGCCGGCGCCGCCACGTAGAGCACGAGCGTGGGCGCCACCACCGCCGCGACCACATAAAAGGGTAGCTGGGCCAGGTAGTAGAGCACGAAGGCCAGCGACACCGACGCCGGCAGCAACAGTTCCCGCGGTCCGGCCAGCCCGAGACCGGGCGGCTGCGCTTGTCCCTTGTGGGCCATCACCACGATCCTACGACAACTGGGCGCAGGCTCCAGTTCCGGAGCAATTCCCGTGTGCCCGATGCTTTTCCATTGAGCGGGCCGGCGCTTACCCCGAAGATCCGGCGGCCCCCATGGAGCCTCGCAGCCAGTATCGCCCTCCCCCTTTCGCAGTCGCAATCGGCACCGCGGTGGCGGTCGCCATCGCCCTGCTTCTTCCGAACGGGGCCCACGGCTGGCATCGCAGCGGGGCGCTCGAGGCCGAGCCGGCGATCCGCGGCGTCACCGTGGGGCCCATCGAATCCTCGCAGCAACCCGGCCGTGGCTACGGCACCGCCTACAGCGCCGAGCTACTGGACGAACTCGTGCGCTTGGGCGCCAACGCCATCTCGATCACTCCCTTCGGGCGCCTGTGGAACCTCGACAGCACAGAGATCCTGATGGATTTCGAGGAGGACTACGAACGCAATCGGGCGGCGGTGGGCACCATGATCGCCCAAGCCCGCCAGCGCGGCCTGCGGGTATTGGTCATTCCCCACCTGTGGGTGGAAAGCGGCGGTTGGCGCGGCGAGATCGATCCCGGCAGCCCCGAGGGTTGGCTGGCCTACCAGGCTTCCTATCGCGAGTTTCTGCTGCGCTGGGCGCGCGATGCGGCCGCCTTCGGCGCCGACGCCCTCTCCATCGGTGTCGAGTGCAAGTCCTGGTCCGGACGCTACGGCAAGTACTGGACCGATCTGATCGCCGAAGTGCGCCGAAGCTTCCCGGGCTCGCTGACCTACTCCTCGAACTGGGATGAGGTCGAGGGCGTGCTTTTCTGGGAGCAGCTCGACTGGGTGGGCGTCAACGCCTTCTATCCCCTGGCCGACCGGGGCGGCGCCGACTACGCCACCTACAGGCAGAGGGCCGACGCGGCGGTGGCGCAGCTGGTGGCCATCGGCGACGCCCTCGAACGGCCCATCGTGCTGGTCGAGATCGGATACACCACGCGCCGGGACTCGGCGGTCGAGCCCTGGCTGTGGCCCGACTCCATGCAAGGCGTACAGGTCGACGAGTGGGAACAGGCCCGGGCGCTGTTGGCCATCGCCTCGGCCGCCGCCTCCGACCCCCGCGTGCGCGGCTTCTTCGTCTGGCGCTACTACGCCAACCTGGACGACGTCTCCCAGGAGGCCATCTGGGGCTTCTCACCCCACGGCAAGCTGGCCGAGCGCGTGCTGCGAGGCATCTTCCAGGTGCCGTGGGCCGCCGATCCCATGCCGCTGCCGTGGCAGCGCTGGCACTACGCCCCCGGTGACCAGCTGGGGCCGCTGGCGCCCTTTTGATCGGCCTGCCTGTTTTTTGGCTGAACGGGCGGCTCCTGTTAAGCCTGACGCATGCCAGAGGATCCGCGCCAGGGACGGGACCGCCCGATCTCGTTTTTCCGCAGCCGCAGTGACCGCTCGCAAGCCAAGCCGATTCTCGTGCTGGAGGAGGTCTACAAGTACTTCCGGCGCGACATTCCCACCCTGCGCAACGTGAATCTGACGGTGGAGCGGGGAGAATTCATCTTCGTCACCGGCCCCAGCGGCTCCGGCAAGAGCACGCTGCTTCAGCTCATCTACCGCCAGCACACGGTCGACGGCGGCCGCATCGTTTTCAGCGGGCGCGACGTCTCGCGCCTGACCGAGTCCTCGATTCCCTACCTGCGCCGCAACCTGGGCGTGGTCTTCCAGGACTTCAAGGTGGTTCCCCACTGGACCATCTTCGAAAACGTCGCGGTGGCCCTGGAGATCCTGGGCACGCCGCCCAAGGTGGTGCGGGCGCGCGTGGCAGAAACCCTCGAGCGCGTCGGACTGGCCGGTCGCGGCAACGAACGGGTGGGGCACCTCTCCGGCGGCGAGACCCAGCGCGTGGCCATCGGCCGCGCCATCGTCACCGAGCCGGCGCTGCTCCTGGCCGACGAACCCACCGGCAACCTCGATCCTGCCCTGGCCATCGATATTCTGACGCTCTTCGAAGAGATCAACGCCAGCGGCACCACGGTGATCTTCGCCACCCACGATCACTCGCTGCTTTCGTCGTCGCCCCATCGGCTGATCGTGATCGACGAAGGCCGCCTGATCGAGGCCAGTCACGGACTGCGCGCCTGGTCGGCCCGCACCCAGATGAGCGCCTGAATGCCGGCCCCCCTGCGAGCACCACAGCCCCTGCCCTGCCCCCCGCCACAGGAGTGATGACATGGAGTTCTGGACCGCCCTGGCCCGCGCCAAGCGAGGATTTCGGGATGACCTGCGGCTGCACCTGGTGGCCATCGCCAGCCTGGTGATCGCCTTTCTCTGCCTGGGGGCGGCGCTCTTGAGCGTGGAAAACCTCTCGCGCGTGGCCGACCGCTGGAGTCGCGCCCAGCACATGACCGTCTATTTGAGCGCCGACGCCAAGAAGGGCGACGTGGCCCAGCTGCAGCTGGTGCTCGAAAGCCTCGCCGAAGTGGCCCAGGTGCGCCACGTGAGCGCCGCCGACGCCAAGCGCGAATTCGTCGAGCAAAGCGACATCTCGGTGGAAGCCTCGACGCTGCCCGACGAGGCCTTCCCGGCATCACTCGAAGTGAGCCTGAAGAGCGAAGCCAAGAGCGAGCGCATGAGGACCATCGTCGAGCGCGTGCGCGGCTTTGGTGCGGTCGAAGAAGTCGAAACCTACGAAGAGCTCTTCGCCCAGCTCGGCAGCCTGCTGTCGACGGGCAAGTCGGCGGTGGCGATGCTGGCGGCGCTGGTGTTGATCTGCGTGTTGGCCATCATCGGCAACACCATCCGCCTGGCCGTCGCCAACCGCCGCAGCGAAATCGAAGTGCTCAAGCTCTGCGGTGCCACCGACTCCTTCGTGCGCAGCCCGTTCGTGCTCGAGGGACTGATTCAAGCGACGGCCGCGGCGATCCTGGCGCTGCTTCTACTCGTGATCGCCTATTTCAGCGCCCGCGGGGCGGTCGAAGCCACGCTGGGCACCATTACCGGTGTGCACACGGTCTTCCTCTCGCCCGGCATCGCCCTGGCCATGGTGCTCGGCGGGGCGGCGGCAGGGGCGGCAGGCAGCGCCCTCTCCCTGCGCCGCTACCTGGCGATCTAGCGGGCTCAGCCGGAGGCGAAATTCATGAGCAGAGGCGACACACGCAAGGCCTGGAAGCGAGCGCTGGCGGTACTGTTCCTGGCGCTCTTGCTGATCGCGCCGGCGCAAGTAGCCCGGGTGCACGGTCAGCTCGGCGGCGTCAGCGGCGACGTCGAAATCGCCGGCCTGCTCGACGCCATCGAAGCCAACGACGCCCGCAAGCAGCGCCTTGACCAAGAGTTATCGGCGGTCGACCACGAACAGAAGGCGCTGCGCAAATCGATCAAGGGTCAAGTTCGGGCGCTCTACCGCATCACGCGCGCTGGCGTCGCGCCCATCGGCGGCGGTGTCGAAGCCCTGCTGCGCCACGTAGCACGCGTCACGCGCCTGCGCCGCATCGTCGAAAGCCAGGGGCAGCGCCTCTCGACGCTCCACAAAAAGAGCAGCACCCTGCGCGCCGACACCCGGGAGCTTTCCCAGGCCCTGGAGCAAAACCGCAGCCGGCTGGCGGAGCTGCAGCAGGGTGGCGGTCGCCGCGCCCCCATCCCCACCGCGAGCGCCGAAGACCTGCCGGGCGCCCCGGGCGCAGCGGCCACGGGCCTACAGCCCTCGGGCGACGGCACCTTCTATGGCATTCGCCTGGTCGACCCGGCGCCCGTGGCCGGCTTTGCCAGTCAGCGCGGCAAGCTCGCCAGCCCCATCAGCGGCGAGATGCAGCTGCGCGGCGCCCGCCGCCGCGAGAGCGACGGCCCCGGCCTCGAATTCGTGGCGCCAGTAGGCACGGCGGTACGCGCTGCGGCGGCCGGCCGCGTCGCCTTCTCGGACCACTACGGCAGCTACGGGCGGCTGGTCATCCTCGACCACGGCGACGGCTACTACACGGTCTACGGCGGCCTCGGCGCGGTCGAGGTCCGCGTCGGCGACGACCTCTCGCGCAGCGCGCGCATCGGCTCCATCGGCAGCGACTTCTCCCCCAGCGCCCTCTTCTTCGAAGTCCGCCAAGGCACGCGCACCCTCGAACCCCGCGGCTGGCTCGGCTTCTGAGCGGGCGCAACGGCAGCGCGATCGGCTATCCTATGGATCGCCCATGCGTCAGTGTCTATTTCGCCTGCTCCTGCTCTGCGCCCTGACCTGCGGTTGGCTGATCGCCACTGCAGACGGCGCCCGAGCTGAGGCCGACACGAGCACTACGCTGCCGGCGGCGTCCGGTGCACCAGCGCGGGTGCTGCTCCTGGGCAACAGCTACACCCGCTTCAACGTCATGCCGCGCATGCTCGGCAAACTCGCCCGCGGCGCCGGCCTGCGACTGCAGAGCCACAGCCGGGCGCGCGCCGGCTTCACCCTGCGCATGCACTGGCGCGCGCGCGAGCTTCGGCAAGAAATCCTGCGCGGCCGCTACAGCCATGTGGTGCTCCAGGACCACAGCCTGCGACCGGTCAACCGCCCGGCCGAGTTTGAGCAATACATCGAACGCTTCGCAAACCTCAGCCGCCGCGGCGGCGCCGAACCCATCTACTACGAAACCTGGCCACGTCACCCGGCCGCGGCAGCGTTCTACAGAACGCACCCCCAGCTGCACACCGCCGAGCAAATGGCCGCCCGGGTGGGCCAGGCCTATCGAGAAGCCGTCACGCGCCACGGCGGCCGCCTCGCCCCGGTCGGCCGCGCGTTTCTGACCACCCTGGGAAAACACCCGGAGTTAGAGCTCTACAAAGCCGACCTCGCCCACCCTACGTGGGCAGGATCGTATTTGGCCGCATGCATCATTTTCGGCACCATCACCGGACAGGACCCGCGCGGAAGCCAGTACGTGCCGTGGGAGCTGGGGACCGAACAGGCGCGGCAGCTTCGGGTGATCGCGGCGGAGGTGCTTGGGTTGTAGGGTGCTGGCTGAAGGCGCGGTTCATCCGATATTCGCGTCCGTGCCATCACCACCTCTGACCGCAGCACTTCAGCCACGATTTGCCTGGCGCGGCGGTGATGGGGTGTCGACTCCGACTACGGCCGTGGTGCTTCGCTGGTGAAGTTTTTCTCCTTCGGCCACAGCTGGGTCATCCTATGTGTTTGCGTTCCCAAGCCATGGAACTTTGCTTCCATGTACGCCATTCCCGTGGCTGCCCGCCTCTACCGTACCAAGAAGCGTTGCCCTCCCGAAGACTACCGCAAGCCGGCGCCGACGTCGCATGAAGCAGCACAACGAAAACGCCGCGAGGGTGGCGGCATTCCTCGAGGCGGAACCGGCGGTCGAGCGCGTATACTATCCCGGCCTCCCCAGCCACCCCGACCACGCCGTAGCCAACCGGCTGTTCACGCGGGGCTATGGCGGCATGGTCAGCTTCCACATACGTGGCGGCCTCGATGACGCCTCGCGCTTCGTCGACGCGAGCACGCTCCCGAATCTGGCCCCCTCCATGGGTGGCGTAGAGACCCTGATGGAGCAACCGGCGCTCATGTCCTTCTACGAACTCTCGCCAGAGCAACGCGCCGAGATCGGAATCGCGGAAAACCTGATCCGACTATCGGTCGGCCTCGAGGATGCCGAGGACCTGATCGCCGACCTCCGCCGCGCGCTCTGCCAGGTCACACCAGGGTAGCGTGCCGACAAACGGGCCGTAACATTCGCGGTCACCTCGAACAGCTGCCGGGCCAGGCGGAAAGAAAGCTGCAAATGGCTCACGCGACCTGCTGCGAATGCGTTCTGGCCGCTCGCCGGAGCGGGCAGCTTTCTCAGCGCAGGCAGAGGACCTGCGAAAACGAAGTCGTCCTGACAGCTTTTTCACCCTGCCGGGACAGCGGAGCAAACTCGCCTGCGCCAGGACCGCCCACACACCGCATGACGCCACAACGCCAGTCGTCCGGGTGGGCGGGCTCGAGCGCAGGGCCCCGTGGGGGGGCCTGTGTTTGAGCGCGGCGGCGCTGGGGCCACATTCGGCAAGCACCGGCTGGACACCGTCGCGATCGGCGACTGGCCGTCCGCGCGAGTCCGGGGGGGACCCGCGGGGACCGAGCACGAGCCCGACCGCCCGGACGACGGACAGGCCACCTCACCGCTACAAAAGAACTCCCCCCAAATCGCGACGAGCACAGCAACCCGCACCCGCGTTCACGCTGGCCGAAAAGCCATCACCGAACCTGCACCTTCGCGCGAATCGCAAGGACCAGTTGGCGGCCATGCGATTTTCGTTCGCACGGCTCACCCCGAACAACTCCGAAAAACCGGCACTCCCGGTAGGATTCGAACCTACGACCTTCGGCTTAGGAAGCCGCTGCTCTATCCAGCTGAGCTACGGGAGCAATGGGGCTTTCTTAGCCCGCGCGATCGGCGGGTTCAATATTTGACCAGCGAATAGGTTTCGACCGGGGCCAGGCGTTGGGCGCCTTCGAGAAACTCCAGCTCGATGACGAAGGCCGCTCCCAGCAGGATGCCACCCAGGCGCTCGATCAGGCGGGCGGTGGCCCAGGCGGTGCCGCCGGTGGCGATCAGGTCGTCGACGATCAAGGCTCGCTCGCCCGGACGGATGGCGTCGCGGTGGATTTCGATGGCGTCGTTGCCGTACTCGAGCTCGTATTCGACCTGGAAGGTTTCCGAGGGCAGTTTGCCGGGTTTGCGCGCCGGGATGAAGGCTTTGCGCATGCGCGCTGCCAACGCCGCTCCGAAGATGAAGCCCCGGGATTCGATGCCGACGATGGCGTCGATGTCGCGGCCGTCGTAGCGCTCGGCCATCAGGTCCAGGCACATGTTGAATGCCCGCGGGTCGGCCAAGAGCGTGGTGATGTCTTTAAAGACGATGCCCGGTTTGGGGAAGTCCGGGATGTCACGGATGCTGTCGCGGATGAAGTCGATGCGTTGCTGGGTCATGCCCTCGCTCCCTTTACGACTTGGATGTCGCCGCCGCCACCGCGTCCGGCCCGGCGATGTAGGCGGCCACGTCCAGGTGCTCGTCCGCCGTGGGCTCGAGCGCCAGCGGGGTGACCGAGACGTAGCCGGCGTCCACGGCGCGCTTGTCCGAGTCTTCGACCTGGCCGTAGTCGGCAACGCGACCGCCAATCCAGAAGTATTCCCGCCCGCCCGGGTCCACCCGGGGCACGATGCTTTCCTCGTAGACGTGGCGTCCCACACGCGCGACTTTGATGCCCGCCGGGGTCTCTTCCGGGAAGTTCACGTTCATCAGGAGGCTGTGGCTGGCTGGCTTTTCGGCCCGGAGCAGGCGTTCGACCATGTCAGCTACGAGCGACGGTATCCACGGCAGCTCGATGTCGCCGTTCTTCGAGAAGGCCATGGAGGGGATGCCCCGCAGGGCCGCCTCGCGGGCACCAGCGACCGTGCCCGAGTAGTAGACGCTGGTGCCGAGGTTGACACCGTGGTTGATGCCCGAGATCACGGCGTCCGGACGCCTGGGCAAGAAGCGCTCTTCGAAGAGCCCCAGGTAGACGCAGTCGGCTGGCGTGCCGTCGATGGAATGGACGTCGGTGGCGTGCGCCACGTGGCGCAAGGGGCGGTCGAGGGTAATGGCGTGGCTGCTGGCACTTTGCTCGTGGGCCGGGGCCACCACCACCACATGGCCAAGCGGCAACAGCGCCTGCCTGAGCACCGACAGACCCTTGGCTTGGATGCCGTCGTCGTTGGTCAGCAGCAGTACGGGCCGTTCAGCCATGCCGGTCGCTGTCTCGGGGCTCGCGCCCCTGAAAAGAGGCCGCGGTGTCCAGAAACACCGCGGCCGGAAAAGGTTGGTCGGGGCGAGAGGATTCGAACCTCCGACCCCTAGACCCCCAGTCTAGTGCGCTAACCAGACTGCGCCACGCCCCGACCAGAGCTGTGCATGTGGGGGATTTCGGGGACCCGGACCATACACTTTCAGCGCCCACAGGCAAGCGATTAACACTACTGTGTCAGGGTAGCGGAGGAAGATCGCGCCGGGCAGGGGATTTGTAGGGTTTGGCGGACGTCGACGGCAGGGTGGGCCCCTTTCGAGACGGCCGACGAAGCCTACAAATCCCCTGAACAAGCGAGGGCCGCCGCTACCCTGACACCGTAGTGTTAAGGCGCCCTGCGACCCGTGGAAGCGCGTAATCCCGCCGGCTTCAACGCCGCGGCACGCGAATCGGCACCGTGCTCGGGACCGAGGCCGTGACGGTCGCCTTGACCTGGCGATCGGGCTGGGGCCCGTCACCGGCCAGCTCGGCGTCGAGCTGCTGCAGAAACTGGCGCAGCTCGCTGCGCAGGGCCAACAGGTCGGCCCGCAGGTCGACCTCGACCACAGCCTGAGGGTCGGGCTCGCTGCTGACCCGGTCGCGCTCCAATTCACGCAGGCGCTTTTTGGCCCCCGCGATCGTGAAGCCCTCGTCCTGCAGCAGCCGCCGCACCAGCACAGCCAGCTCCACGTCCCGCCGCCGGTACATGCGGTGGGAGCCACGCGTCTTGAGAGGTTTGAGGGCCGCGAACTCGCCCTCCCAGTAGCGCAACACGTGGGGCTTGACGCCCACGATGTCCGCCACTTCGCCGATTTTGAAGAAAAGCTTGTCCGGCAGCTCCGCGGCCGCCGGGCCCTTGCTACGACCACGGCGCCGCGGTGGGGTGGTGCTCACTCGGCGCCGCCTCCATCGAGGCCGACCTCTTCGGAGGCGCCGCCCATGAGTTCAGCTCCCGCGTCGCGCCCGCGCCGCGGCGGGTTGAGCACGTTTTTGAGCACTTGGCTCGGCTTGAAGGTCAGTACCCTGCGCGCGCTGATGGGAATCGGTTCGCCGGTCTGGGGGTTGCGCCCAATGCGCTGCTTTTTCTCGCGTACCACGAAGTTGCCAAAGCCCGAGATCTTGACCTTGTCACCGGCGGCGAGCGTCTCTTTCATGGCGTCGAAGACCGCTTCGACGACTTCCGCCGATTCCTTCTTCGAGAAGCCGCCCACCTGCTCGTACACGCAATCGATGATTTCGGCTTTGGTCATCGATGCCTCCCGGTCCAGCGGTTTTAATCAACCACAGCACCTCGCCCGGCACAAGACTAGATCGAAAAAAGACGACTAAAAACGCCTACTTGGACGTACCCAGCCGCCTCGCTTGCAGCCCCGCCCCCGCCGGGCAAGCACCCCCTGGATCAGCGCCGGACCGAGGCCCCGAAGCGCTTTTCAGCCGCCTGCATGACTTTGGCGTGAACCTTGTCCACCTTCTTGTCGGTGAGCGTCGCGGCCGCGTCGCGGTAGGTGACGTGGAAGGCCAGGCTCTTCTTGCCGTCCGGCACCTGGTCGCCGCGGTACATATCAAAAAGCACCACGCTCTCGGCCAGCTCGCCGGCCGCTTCGCGCAGGGCCGCCCCCACTTCGCCGGCGGCAGCCGCTTCGTCCACCACCACCGCCAGGTCGCGCGTGGCCGCAGGAAAACGCGGCAGCTCGCGCGCCCGTGCCGGCCCCGAGGCCGAGAGCTGTGCAGCCAGGGCGGGCACTTCGATGCGGGCGTAGATGGGGCGCCCGCCGAGCTCAAAGGCCTCGACCACGCCCGGATGAAGCTCGCCGAGCACACCAACGGCCGCTCCGCCGACCTGGATGCGCGCCCGCCGCCGCGGGTGCAGCGCCCGCTCGGCTTCAAGTTCGGAGTCGAGGACGGTGTCGATAGGCAATCCCGCCACGCGCCGCACAATGGCCTCGATCACAGCCTTGGCGTCGTAGAAATCGGCGACCTCGCCTTCGGCAAACCAGGCATCGCGGGCGCCCCAGAGCAGCACGCCCAGCTCGTGGCGCTCGGCGGGCAAGCGCTGGCCCGCTTCCTCCACGCTGCCGACGAAGACCCTTCCGAGCTCGAATTGGGCGAAACGCTGCACCTGCTGGCGTTGGGCGCGTCCCAGGTTCGACAGAAGCCCTGGCAACAGCGACGTGCGCATCACCGAACGCTCTTCGGAGAGCGGGTTGCGCAGCCGCACGCTCGCCGCCGGAGCGGCCGCGTCCGAAAGCTCGCGGTCCGACAGAAATGAGTAGTTGATGGCCTCGCTGAGCCCGGCCGCAGCCGCCGCGTCGCGCAGGCGCTCGACGAAGCGGATCGACTCGGATGTGCCCGCTTCGGAGGGCCGGATGCTGGGTAGCTCGGTGGGGATGGCGTCGTAGCCGCCCAGGCGCGCCACCTCTTCGATCAGGTCCACCTCGAGCCCGAGATCGGGGCGGTGGCTGGGCACCTCGACCGCCAGCTGCTGCGCCGGACCCTCACCCTCGACGCTCACGCTGCAACCCAGGGCCTCGAGCCGGCGCTTGGCCTCGGGAGTATCAATCTTGGTACCCAGCAGACGCTCGAGGCGCTCGCTCCGCAGCTGCACCCGGCGCGGCGACTGGGGCCGCGGATGCATGTCCAGGCCCTGCTCCACCACGCTGCCGCCGGCCAGACTCGCGATCAACGCCGCCGAGGCCGACAGCACCCGCGGCACCGCGCCCGGGTCGACGCCGCGCTCGAAGCGATGGCTCGACTCGCTGTGCATGCCCAGGCGCTTGGCGGTGCGGCGGATGGAGCGCGGGTCGAAATAGGCGCACTCGATCAGCACGCGGCGCGTTTCGTCGCCGATTTCGGAGTTTTCGCCGCCCATCACGCCGGCCAGGGCCACCGGACGCTCACCGTCGCAGATCAGCAGGTCGTCGCCGCGCAGCCGCCGCTCTTCACCATCGAGCGTGGTCATGCACTCGCCCTCTGCCGCCAGTCGCACGCGGATCTGCGAGCCCTGCACGCGATCGTAGTCGAAGGCGTGAATCGGGTGGCCGAAGCCGAGCAGGATCAGGTTGGTGGCGTCGACCACGTTGTTGATGGGTCGCATGCCGAGTGCAAAAAGACGCTGGCGAATCCAAAAGGGCGAGGGCGCCACCGTGACGTCAGCCACCAGCGCCGCGCCGTAGCGGGGGCAGCGTTCGGGCTCGTCGATCTCGACGCGCACGGGCGCAAAACCGTGAGCTCCGCCCTGCACTGACGCCTGGGCTTCGAGCCCCAGCGAGAACAGGGCCTGCTCCTGGGGCAGCAGTTCTCCGGGTGCAAGCAGCGCCGGCACCGGCTGCAGCGCGGGCCAGCGAAAGTCGTGGCCGAGCAGCGCGCACAGCTCTCGGGCCAGCCCCACGTGACCCAGGCAGTCGGGACGGTTGGGGGTCAGCCCCAGCTCGTAGATGACGTCGTAGAGGCCCAGGGCCTCGGCCACCTTGGTGCCGGGCGCGGCTTGCACGTCGTCGCCCAGCACCACGATGCCGCCCTCGTCGGCGCCGATGCCCAGCTCCACCTCGCTGCAGATCATGCCGCGCGAGACCACGCCGCCCAGCTTGCGCTCGGCGATCTCGAAGCCGCCCGGCAGCTTGGCGCCGAGCTGTGCCAACAGCACGCGGCCGCCCGCTTCGGGCACGTTGGACGCCCCGCAGACCACCTCGCTCTCGCCTGCACCGTCGAAGACGGTCACCAGCTGCAGCTTCTCGCGCGCCGGGTGGGGGCGGCGACCGCGTACCTCGGCCACCACAACGCCCTCGAGGCCTTCACCGACGCTCTGCTGGTCCTCGACCTCGATGCCGGCACCGGTCAGGCGCACGGCCACCTCGCCCGGGTCCAGCTCCGCGCCGACCAGCTCTTCTAGCCATCGATGGGATGCGCGCATGGTCGGAGGCCCTCAGAATTGTTCGAGAAAACGCGGATCGTTGCCGTAGAGCAGGCCCACGTGGCTGATGCCGTGGCGCAGCATGGTGATACGGTCGACGCCGACGCCAAAGGCAAAGCCCGTGTAGCGCTCCGGGTCGTAGCCCACGGCCTCGAAGACCACCGGGTGGACCATTCCGCAGCCCAGGATCTCGATCCAACCGCTGCCCTTGCACACGCGGCAGCTGCTTCCGTCGTGGCCCTGATAGCTGCGGCAGATGGTGCAGCCCATGTCGACTTCACCGCCGGGCTCGACGAAGGGGAAGTAGCTGGGGCGAAAGCGCACCGGCAGGTCGCTGCCGAAAATGCGGCGCAAGAAAGCGGTGAGCACGCCCTTGAGTTGGCTGAAGCTCACGCCCTCGTCGACCATGAAGCCCTCGAGCTGCATGAACATGGGCGAGTGGGTGGCGTCGTCGTCGCGGCGGAAGGTGGCGCCGGCTGAGACCACCGCCAGCGGCGGCTTGCGGCGCAGCATCTCGCGGATCTGCACCGTGGAGGTGTGGGTGCGCAGCAGCACCGACGCGCGGCCGTCGTCGCCGGCGCCAACGCCCGCGCCGCCCGCGTTGGCATCACCGGCCGCCACGTCGACGAAGAACGTGTCCTGCATGTCGGTGGCGGGGTGGTCGGGCGGGAAGCCCAGGCGATCGAAGTTGTACTCGTGCAGCTCCACCTCGGGGCCGTCGGCCACGTCGAATCCCATGGCCGAAAAGACGCGCAGAAGCTCGTTGCGCGTCTGGCTCAGGGGATGGAGGCGGCCGATGGGCTGGCCGCGCCCGGGCAGGCTCACGTCCAGGTGCGGCCCCGACAGTTCCGCCTCCCGTGCAGCCCGCTGCAGCCCCTCGATGCGCTCGGAGAGGGCCTGCTGCAGTCGCTGCTTGAGTTCATTGGCGCGCTTTCCCAGCTCGCGCCGGCGCTCGGCCGGAAGCTCAGGCATGCGCTTCATCCAGCGCGTCAGCTCGCCCGACGGACCGGCAAAGCGCGCGTTTTCCGCCCGCAACGCGTGCTCATCGGCGGCCTCGGCGAAGGCCCGCGGGTAGCCGCCGGCGATGCGGTCGAGGGCTCGCTCGAAAAACTCCGCCAGCGCGTCGGGGTCTTCGGCGTCTTTGGCGTCCATCTCGGCGCTCTGACGGGGCTCGGGATACTCGTGGGGAGCTGGGCTACAGCGGCTCAGTCGGCCTGGGCGGCGTCGACAACAGCCTTGAAGCCACCCGGGTCGCTCATCGCCAGATCGGCGAGAATCTTGCGATCCAGCTCGATGCCCGAGGTCTTCAGGGCATGGGTGAGCTTGCTGTAGCTCGTGCCATGGGACTTGGCTGCAGCGCTGATGCGCGCGATCCACAGGCGCCGGAAGTCGCGCTTCTTGGCCCGGCGATGGGCAAAGGCGTCGGCCCAGGCGTTGTGAACCTGCTCGATGGCGTCGCGAAACTGCCGGCTACGGGCACTGTAATACCCGCGGGCAAATTTCAACACTCGGTTACGGCGGCGGCGGGCTTTAAAGCCCCTTTTGGCGCGCGGCATGGAAGTGGCCCTCGCTTGCTTCGTTCTTAGAAGGAATAGGGAAGAAGCTTTTTGACGCGCTTGGCATCGGCGTCGTTGACGATGTCGTGCTTGCGCAGCTTGCGCAGGCGCCGGGCCGGCTTGCCACGCATGAGATGGCTGAGCCCGGCCTTGCCGCGGCGGACGCGACCGGAGCCGGTGACCCGCAGGCGCTTGGCTGCGGCACGATTGGACTTCATCTTGGGCATCGTTCTTCCCGTTGAGTTACGCTGCACCAGCGCGCACGCGGCGCAGCGCGGAGAGGGCGGTGTTCTAGGTGTGCGCCCCGCAAAAGTCAAGCCAGAGCGGCATCAGCCGGGCGGCTGATCCTCCGAGCCTCGGCGAGCGCCTGCCGCGGCTTCGCTGCGCTTGAGTGCGCGCGGTCCCGGGGCCAGGATCAGGTTCATCGTGCGCCCTTCCATCTTGGGGGACACTTCCACGGTGGCCAGATCCCCGACGCTGTCGATGATGAATTGGAGCTGGCGCATGGCCATCTCGGGGTGGGTGATCTCGCGGCCCCGGAAACGGCAGGTGATCTTCACCTTATTTCCCTCCTCCAGGAAGCGGATCACGTGCTTGAGCTTGAAATCCAGGTCGTGATCGTCGGTCTTGGGACGCAGTTTGATCTCTTTGAGCGCCACCTGGGCCTGACGCTTGCGCGCCTCGTTCTGGCGCTTCTTTTCGTCGTACTTGAACTTCCCGAAGTCCATGATCTTACACACGGGCGGGAAGGACTTGGGGTTGACCTCGACCAGGTCGAGCCCACCTTCGCGGGCCAGGCGCTGGGCGTCGGGCGTGTCCATCACGCCGAGCATCTCACCGTCAGCGCTGACCACGCGCACCTGGGGCACGCGGATGCGATGGTTGACGCGAGGTCCCTGGTTGCCTCGATCTCGATTGTCAAAACGGGGTCTTCGGATTGTGGCTTTCCTCCGTATTGAGAGCAGCGGGGCTCTCGTTGCATCCGCTAGGCCGCATACTCCAGCGTTTGGCGCGTCGCCCTAGCCTACCCGAGTCGACGCGATGGGGGCACCGCCTCGACCTGAATCCTTTCGATGAACCGCTCGAGCGACATGAAGCCGAGGTCTTTGTTCTCGTCGCGGGACCTCACCGACAGCCCCTTCTGCTCGGCCTCGCGCGGCCCCACCACACCCAGGTAGGGCAGGCGCATGTTGCGGGCCTCGCGGATCTTGGCGCCCAGCTTGTCGCCCGAGGTATTGGCCACCGCCCGGATCCCGGCTGCGCGCAGCCGGTCGCGGGCCTCGATGGCGTAATCGTTGACCTTTTCGCTGACCGTGAGGATCGCCACCTGCTCCGGGGCCAGCCAGGTCGGAAATGCCCCACCCACGTGCTCCACCAGCACGGCGAAGAAACGCTCCACTGAACCAAGGATCGCCCGATGCAGCATCACGGGACGGTGGGTGGTGTTGTCGTGGCCCACGTAGTTCAGGTCGAAGCGCTCCGGTAGGTTGAAGTCGGCCTGGATGGTGCCCAGTTGCCACGGCCGCCCGAGCGCGTCCTTGAGGTGAAACTCGATTTTGGGCCCGTAGAAGGCCCCCTCGCCCGGGGCGATTTCGTAGGGCAGCGCGCGGGCTTCGACGCCGGCGACGAGGGCGGCCTCGGCGCGATCCCACACCGCGTCGTCGCCCAGGCGTTCGTCGGGGCGGGTGGCCACCACCACGCGTACGTCGCTGAAGCCGAAGTCGCGGTAGACCTCGTGGACCAGGTCCAAAAAGGCCACGATCTCGTCTTGCAGCTGCTCCAGGGTGCAGAAGATGTGGGCGTCGTCCTGGGAGAAGGTTCGGACGCGGGTCAGCCCCTGGACCACGCCACTGCGCTCGAAACGGTGTAACCGACCGAAGTCGGCCACCCGCATCGGTAGCTCGCGATAGCTGCGACGGGTCATGCCGAACATCAGGCAATGGCCCGGACAGTTCATCGGCTTGACCCCGAAGCGCATGTGCTGCTCCAGGTGGTCGCGCGCGGCGCTCGGATCGGCCACGTGAACACTGTCGAGGGTCGACGCCAGTCGCTCGAGGTTCTCCACCGTGGCCGCGTAGAACATGTTCTCGGCGTACTCGGGCAGGTGGCCGGAGGTCTCGAAGAGTTCGCGGTCGAAGACCTGGGGCGTGATGACCTCTTGATAGCCGTGGCGCCCGTAGAGTTCGCGCACGTAGTCGACCAGGCGGTTGTAGACGTCGGTGCCGCGCGGCAGGAAAAACGGCGAGGCCGGCGATAGGCGATGGAAGCCGACCAGGGACAGCTCCTTGCCCAGCTTGCGGTGGTCGCGCTTTTTGGCCTCTTCGAGCGCCTTCAGGTGCGCTCTAAGGGCTTTTTCGGACGGAAACGCCGTGCCGTAGATGCGCTGCAGCATCGGGTTGCGCTCGTCGCCGCGCCAGTAGGCGCCGGCCACGGAGGTCAGCTTGATGGCGCGCAAGAAACGCGTGGAGGGCACATGCGGCCCCTCGCACAGGTCCACCCACTCGCCATGGCGGTAGAGGGAGATCTCGCCCTCGAGCCGGCCCAGGTGCTCGACCTTGTAGCGCTCGCCCATGCCCTCGAGCAGCTCGCGGGCGGCCCCGTGCTCGATCACCTCGCGTCGGAAGGGATGATCGGCGGCGATGATCTCGCGCATCGTTTCCTCGATGCGCTCCAGATCGGCGTCGCTGAAGTGGCCGTCGGTGCGGTCGAAGTCGTAATAGAAGCCGTCGTCGGTGGCCGGGCCGAAGGCAACCTTGGTGCCCGGGAAGAGGCGCTGGACGGCGTCGGCCATGACGTGGGCCGTCGAATGGCGGATCACGGCCATGGCCGCGGGCTCCCCGATGCGCACCGGCTTGAGGTCACTGCCGGCAGCGACCGGTGTGTGCAGGTCGCACAGCCTACCGGCTACCTCCACGGCAACCACGTCCGCATCCAGACGCCCCTGTTGCTCGAGCAGCTCCCGCGGCGTGCACTGCCCTTGCGGCTCGGAAGAGCCGGCAGTCATTTGAAGGATCGTTGTCGGTGCTGGGGCATGGACGTGGGAAAAAGCCTAAGAAAAAGCCTGGCGAAGTGTGCGCCCACCGCGACTGTGGGCGCAAGGGTGGTAGGCACGGGCGGGATTGAACCGCCGACCCCTACCGTGTCAAGGTAGTGCTCTCCCGCTGAGCTACGTGCCTGGGAACCCGAAATTGCGGGCCGGTGGGGGGATTTAGCGGCCGTACCCCGGAGTGTCAAGGTGTAGCTGCGCGCTTCCGCAGTCGGTTTGCATGGGGGCAGCGGCGTTGATATCCCTCCGACCACGATGGCGAAGTCCGACGAGGGTGATCTGGCCCCATCCACCCATCGCCCACTCCCGTCGGTGGATCTGGCGCTGCTGCCCCATGAGCGGCGAGCGTCACGTGTACGCCAGCTACTGAGCGTGGGCCTCGGCGTGCTGTTGACGCTGGTGGCCGTGGGGCTTTTCGTCTTTCGATCGCTGTGGCTGCCGGCTTTTGCCAGCGACGAGGACAGCATGCTGGGCGACGATCCCTGGCCCAGCGAGATGGCAACCCAGGGCGGTCCCGGCCAAGGCTCCCACGCGAAGACCGCCACGGTCGTCGCCGCCGCCGAGCCGAGTCCGCCACCGACCCAGCCGGCGACCGCGGCCCGCGAAGACGAAGGCGACCAGGAGGAGGCCAGCGACGAGGCGATCGCGGCAGCCGTCTCGCCCATGGGTGGCGAGGGGCGCAGCGCCCACCTCTTCGGCCAGGCCCGGGGCTTCCGCGACGCCCTGCGCAACGCCGGCGCCTCGCCCGAAGAGGCCGACGCGCTGGTGGCGGCGCTCGACAAGGTGGTGGACTTCCGGCGCTGCCGCCCCGAGCACGAGCTTTTCTTCGAGCGCGACGCCGAAGGCCGGCTGCAGAGCTTCGAGTACAAGTCGAGCCTCACCGACCGCTTCGTGGCCGAGCGCAAGTCCGATGGCAGCTTCAAGGGCGCCCGCGCCGAGGTGCCGATCCAGCGCCAGCGCGTGGTGCGCGGCGGTCGCATCTCCGATTCCCTGGGCCGTGCCATCGAGGCCCTGGGCCTGGGGCGCTCCCTGGCCAGCGCCTTCGTGGCCGCCTTCGAGGGGCGCGTGGATTTCAAAAAAGATACGCGCTCTGGCGACGAGTTCCGGCTGGTGGTCGAGGAGGAGTACGTGGAGGGCAAGTTCCTGCGTTACTCGCCGCCGCTCGCGCTTCACTATCAGGGCGAGCGCGTCAAACCCCAGTGGGCCTTCTGGTTCGAACTCGCTGGCGGCGAGGGCGACTTCTACGCCGAAGACGGCCGCGCCATGCAGGGCGGCTGGCTTCGCACGCCCCTGCGCTACGACCACATTTCGTCGCGCTACGACCTCCGGCGTCGCCACCCGATCCTCAAGCGCATCGTGCCCCACAACGGCATCGACTACGCGGCCTCTTCGGGCACCCCGATCTGGGCCGCCGCCGACGGTGTGGTCAGCTTCGCCGGCGAGCGCGGCGCCAACGGCAACCTGGTGGCCCTGCGCCATGCCGGCGGCTACGAGACCTTCTACGCCCACCTCCTGCGTATCAATCGCGGCATCCGCAAGGGCGCGGAGGTCAAGCAGCGCCAGGCCATCGGCGCCGTGGGCACGACCGGTCGCTCCACCGGCCCCCATCTGCACTTCGCCCTCAAGCGCGGCGGTCGCTTCATCGATCCCGAGTCCCAGCTCAACGGCCCCGGCAAGCCCCTGCCCGGCGCCCAGATGCAGCGCTTCAAACAGCAGGTGCGCGCGCTCAAGCGCGAGCTGTCGAAGATCACGTTGGCCGCCGCCCCGGCCCCCGAGGCCAGCGCCAGCACCGCCGAGTCGGAGGCCACCAGCTACGTGGAAGACGAACCCCTCGATCTGTAGCGCGGCGCTCCCCGGGCGATCGCCGCGCTGGCGCGTTGCCAAGGCCGGCGGCCCGGGTCTACTGTCCGCCGCGCCCGCCTCGCGCGGCCCCGATCGATGCTCGGAGATACTCCCGGTATGACCTTCGATCGCCGAAGCCCCTGCGAAGACGCTCCCTTGCACGATCATCACACGAGTCGGTGAACTATGCGGGCTAGCTCCACAGCAGAAGACCGGATCGCGCGCCTGTGGCTGCCGATCGTCCTGGGGGCTGTGGCCGCAGCGCTGGTATTTCGGCTGTCGGCCTTTGGCATCTGGGATCCCTGGGAGCTGGAGGCGGCCGATAGCGCGCGGCGACTGATCGAGGGCAAGCTCGAGCGCGCGCCCCACGCTGGCATCTGGCTGGTAGGCCAGGGCTTCCGACTGCTGGGCATCAGCGAGCTGGCCGGCCGCCTGCCGATGGCGCTCAGCGGCCTGTTCGCCCTGGGGCTGCTCTACGCGCTACTGGCCCGCTTCGTCGACCGCCGCACCGCCGTCTATGGCGTGGTGGTGGGCGCCAGCAGTCCGCTCTTCATCTTCAACGCCCGCGCCATGCTGGGCGAGGCTCCGGCGTTCGCACTGCAGGGTCTTTTGGCGCTTTCAGCGGCACGGGCCACGCTCGATCGGGGCGCTTCCAGGAGGCTGCGCTACGGCCACATCGGGCTATTGCTCCTGGCCACGCTGCTGGCCATCGAAGCGCGCGGTGCGCTGCTGGGCGCGCTACCGCCGCTGCTGGCTGCGGCCGTGGTGGCAGCTGCCGACGGTCGCCTGGGCGATGGGCGCCGCGATCCGGCCGGGTCACTGGCGGCGTGGGTGCTGTGGGGGCTGTCGCTGCTGATCGCGACCATGGTCCTGCTCGACGCCTCCGCCGACCGCATCAGCTACAGCCCCTGGCTCGGCGGCGGCGCACGCGGCGGACAGCCGCCGGGCTTCCACGTTCCGCTGGTGCAGATCTTCCACGCCTTCGCCCCCTTCAGCGCCCTGTTGCCGCTGGCCCTGGCCCACGCGGTCGCCAGCGACGGGCGCAGCGACGAAGGGGCCTCGCCGAACGGCACGCGCCAGCTGGGTCTCTTGCTGGGTCTCTGGGCCGGCTTCGGCTATGGCGCCCAGACCCTCTACCTCTCCCGCTACGGCGACGCGGTCACCTTCCTGCCGCTGTTGGCGCTGGCGGGACTTTTGGCGCTGCTCTTGCGCGACTTCGACCGCCGCGACGAACCGAGCTGGGCGTTGGCGATCTGCGCGGCCCTGCTGACGGTGCTGCTGATCCGCGACTACGCCCTCTACCCCACCTCACCCGTGCGCGGCGTGTCCGTGGCCAGCATCGAGGTGCCCGAGGTCTTCAATCCCAAGCGCTACTGGACGC
Source organism: Myxococcales bacterium (assembly GCA_029880325.1). Lineage (GTDB taxonomy): Bacteria > Myxococcota_A > Polyangia > Polyangiales > JAFGIB01 > JAOUOP01. The sequence goes on from JAOUOP010000013.1 coordinate 59,139, forward strand.
TCGGACTGGGCCTGTTCGCGGGCATCGCGGTGCTGTCGCTGGCGAGCGCGAGACAGCCCTGGCCCGAGGCGAGCGGCGAGCGCAGCTGGGCGCAGGTGCTGCTGGGGCGCGTGCTCGAGACCTGGCGCGCGCCCTATGGGCTCCTGGCGCAGAGCTGGCGTCGCGGGTGGGGTCCACGCCTGTGGCTGCTGGCGCTCGTGATGGTGCTGCTGGCCCTGGAGGTCTTCGGGCTGACGGCGCTGATCGCCGGCGAGCGCCTCAGGCTCTCGACCCAGGCCATGCGCTGGGCCAAGCGCCTGATGCTGGTGCCGCCGGCGCTGCCGGTGGCGGTGGCGCTGGTGCAGCTGGCGTTTACGCTTTTCGGCCTCAGCCGCAGACGCGCGCTGCCGCTTTTGATCGCTGGCGCCCTGTGTGGCCTCTACGCCGCCCAGGGGTTCATGCCGGCGCTGAGCGCACACTTTTCACCGCGCGACGTCTACGATCGCTACAACGAGCTTGCCGCGGAAGGCGAACCCCTGGGCGAGCACCAGGTCGGCGGGCGCGCCGCCGCTTACTACGCGCGCGGCGACGTGGTCGAGCTCGAATCGCGCCAAGCCCTGGTCTCCTTTCTGGCCAAGCCGGGACGCCGCTGGGCGGTCTTTCCCACCAGCGATTTACCCCAGGTCGACCGCGACTTTCGGCGCCAGAAAAACCAGCACCTCTTCGTGGCCGATGCACGCAGCGCGCGCGTGCTCTTGGCCACCAACAGCGCCATCGAGGGCCGCGAAAACCAGAGCTTCCTGGTGCGCCACGTGCACCGCACGGCCCCCAAGATTCAACACCCAGTCAAGGCCGACCTCGAGGACAAAATCCGCTTCCTGGGCTACGATTTGAAGCTACCCCACGGCGATCATGTGGGGGCCGGCGAGCGCTTCGAGGTCACCTGGTACTTCGAGGCCCTGCAGCGGGTCACCGGCAACTGGAAGATCTTCGTGCACATCGACAGCGCCGGCCAGCGCATCCACGGCGACCATTTCCCGGTCGACGGCAAGTACCCGGTCGCGCTCTGGGAAAAGGGCGACATCATCGCCGACTCCCAGCAGCTGGATGTTCCCGGCAACTACCGCTCCGGCGAGTTCACGATTTTCCTCGGCTTCTATTCCGGCGAGAACCGGCTGAAGGTTGCCGAAGGCCCCAAGGACGACGCCAATCGGATTCGCGCCGGGGTATTGCGGATTCGCTGAGCGGGTGCAAGAACTCGTTTTGCATGTCGCTTCCATCCGATGAGCATGAGAGCGAGGGTGAGCCCGCCGGCTCCGAACGCCGCATCCACCCGCGCTACGAAACCTCCGTCAAGGTCGACTACGCCAACGGCGACACCTTTCTCTTCGCCTATCTGCAGAACATCAGCCAGATGGGCATCTTCATTCGCACCGACGACCCGCTCGAGGTCGGCACCAACCTGCGCCTGCGCTTCCCCATCGACGGCGACGAGCCGCTGACCCTCGACGGCGAGGTCACCTGGATCAATCCCTACCGCGAAGGCGGCGAGAACATCAATCCGGGCATGGGCGTGCGCTTCGTGGACCTCACGGCCGAACGGCGCGAGCAGGTGGTGGAGCTGGTGCGCACCGTGGCTTATCTGCGAAGCGACTGCGACGAATCGGACGCTTGAGGGCCCGCTTGAAGGCCTGCGTGAAGACCCGGAAGCGTCAAAGCCCGCGGGCGACGGCGCAGCACCTGCAGGCGCTCGACAAAGCTACGTGCTGGGGTGCGGTGGCGCGGACCGGCCACGGGGCCGGCGGGGCGGCCAAAGGTCAGCAGCGGGGCCTCGGCCTCGAAGTATAAGCCCTCGGCCAGCTTGGCACGGGCGGCGACCGCATTCGCCGAAACCACGCGCTGCTGCGGCAACGGCGGCGGCAATCCGCGCAGCAGCTGCTCCATCAGCCGGCGCTGCTCCTCGGCAAGCTCTGTGAAGCACAGCCCCATGCCCGAGCTGAAGCCATCGCGGCGGCGCCGGGCCAGGGCCACGCGCACCACTTCCGCCCGCGCGGTCACCGGCCGCGCCCGCCTGGGCCAGCGTGGCGGACGGAAGCTGACCACCAGCTGATCGCCTTCCGAGAGCGGCAGCTGGCTGGGCAGCCACATGCCCAAAGGCGAAAGATCTTCTGCCCGATAGGCCAGGGAGCCGTCCCAGAGCGGGCTCTGGACGTCGCAGTCGATCTGAACCGCACGGCGCAGGTGAAGGCGGCGGCTGGACGAGCTGGGAGCGGAGATCAGCGTCATACCTACATTGTAGGCCAGTCTCCTACCCCGCCCAAAGAAATGGCGAGGGTGCCGGGAAGCTCCGAACTTGACAGCGGTGGCGGCCCGCGACGTGAATGCCCCGGGAGGCTTCGATGACCCACGCACTTTCCCTCTTCAAACTCGATGGCAAGGTGGCCCTGGTGACCGGTGGTGGACGCGGTCTCGGCTACCACATGGCCGAAGGCCTGGCCGAAGCCGGCGCCGATGTGGCGATCTGCGGGCGCAATCCCGAGACCCTGGAAGCGGCGCGCAAAAAGCTCGCCGCCATCGGCAGCAATGCCCTGGCCCTACCCTGTGATGTCGCGAAGGAAGCCGACGTGGTGGCCTTGGCCGCGCGCATGAAAGAACACTACGGACGCTGCGACATTCTGATCAACAACGCGGGCGTCAGCGCCCTGGGGCCGAGCGAGCAAATGGCGACCGAAAGCTGGCAGCAACTGATGGACATCAACCTCGGCGGTACCTTCCTGTGTTGCCGCGAGATCGGCAAGCAGATGATCGCCCAGAAATCCGGCTCCATCATCAACGTCTCCAGTGAAAACGGCCAGGTGGGCTTCTCGATGGGCATGAGCGCCTACGCCACCACCAAAATTGGCCAAGTCGGCCTCACTCGATCGCTGGCGGTCGAGTGGGGCCAACACGGCATCCGCGTCAACGCGTTGCTTCCGGGAAATACCGAGGAAGGCATGACCGAGTTCTTCAAGGACCGCGAGGGCCCGCTGTACCAGGGTTTCGGGGCGCCGCTGGTGAAGCTGGTGCCGTCGGGTCGGCTCGGGACGGGTGATGACTTCAAGGGCGCGGCGGTCTTTCTCGCCTCCGACGCCAGCGCCTACGTCAATGGGGCGATGCTCGTCGTCGACGGTGGCTTCACCATCAACGCAGGGGTTTGAACGTCCGCCGATACCCGATGTCGCCCAGAACCCTCACCCTCCCATAATTCGACTTGCGACTGCGCCCGGATCATGGCTCGATTGGGTGACCTCAGGCTTGGACGGAGCGTGATGCCGAGACACACGGGGACGGCCGCACTGCTGCTTTTCGCAAGTCGGATGCATGGGGGGATGACACGACCCCCGCAATGGATGCCGCCGCTGACGCCGCGCAGGCTGAGCCCACGCCGCTACCGGGCGTCCGCTCACCCACGTCGAGCAGCGACGCCAGTGCCAAGAACGCGCCGAGTACCGATGCGATGGACGCTGGCCCGGCCACCTCCCCCGGGTCAGCCACCACCTGCGCCAGCGACAAGGATTGCCAAGCCGAGGGCCTGCTCTGCAACCCCCTACGGAGTCCTGCATGGGCTGCGTCTACGACACCGACTGCGGCGATGGAAACCGCTGCTCGGCCGGCGAATGTCTGCAGCTTATCTCCGTCGGAACGGCCCCCTGCCCCTGCACGTCCACCCACGCCGCGCGCCCCTGCATCAATAGCGACGACTGGGGCGGCATCATGAGCACCTGCAACGCCACGGGCTCGCACCGCATCGACGTGCTCTGCGAAGGGGAGAGCCGCCCGCCACGTGTTCAAACGCGTGGTTGAAGCCAAAGCCGTGCTTTAATCGCGCCGTGACGCAGCCGCCAACACAGTCCCACGCACTACCCGAGCGCTGCGACATCCTGGGCGTGGGTGTCAGCGTGACGGACTACGCCGAGGTCGTGCAAAGCGTGGTGCAAGCGGCGCGAGCACGACAACCGTTGCTGCTGGCGGCGGCCGACGTGCACCTGATCATGCAGGCCCAGCGCGACCGGGCCTACGCCGCTGCGCTCAATGCCTTCGACATCGTCACCCCCGACGGTCAGCCGGTGCGCTGGGGCCTGGGCCTGACCGCGCAGACTTGGCTCGACGACCGCGTCTACGGACCGACGCTGATGCTGCAGGTCTGCCAAGCGGCGGCCGCAGCTTCACTACCGATCTTCCTCTACGGCAGCCGGGAGCAAACCCTGAAGCGGCTCGGCGAGGCCCTACGTCAACGCTTCCCGACGCTGAAGATCGCCGGCTCGCGTGCCGGCCGCTTTCGCAGCCTGTCAGCCGATGAACAACGAGCCGACGCCGAGGAAATCAATGCCTCGGGCGCCGCGATCACCTTCGTGGGCATGGGCTGCCCGCGACAGGAGTGGTGGATCTTCCACATGCGCGAGCGCCTCTCGATGCCGCTTCTGGCCGTCGGCGCCGGCTTCGACTTCCACTCCGGGCAGGTGGCCCAGGCCCCGCCCTGGATGCAGCGGCGTGGCCTCGAGTGGTTGTTTCGGCTGTCGCGCGAGCCCCGGAGGCTGTGGCGCCGTTACCTCCTGCTGACCCCCCAGTACGTTCCCCTGATCGCCGCCCAGGCCCTGGGCCTCAGGCGCTTTGCGCACCACGTCGACCTGAGCGAAGCGCTCGGCCGGGACTGCCCCGGCTGAGCTGAGCCGCCGGCGAGCCCGCTTGCTGCGACCGGGGATCCGGTGCAGCTTACCCAGCCATGCCGGAGCCCCGTCCCGAGTCCGTCTTGCTCTTCGGTTCGCCCAGCGTCGAACGGCGGGTCTCGGTGGCCTCGGCCCAGTTCATCACCGGCTTTCTGGATGCACGCCTGTGGTTCTGGACGCCCGATGGCGCGGTCATCGAGGTTTCGAAGCCCGAGCTCGAAGCCCACGCCGACGCCTTCATCGTCGACTTCGAACCCCGCGGCATCGCGCGCTGGGCCTCGCTCGGAACCGCGCTCGACACCCTCGCGCCGGAAAAGACCGTGGTCGTGATCGGCGCCCACGGTGGCGACGGAGAAGACGGCACCCTGCAAGCGCTACTCGAAGCGCGTCATCTGGCCTTCACCGGCTCCGGCAGCCGGGCGTCGGCGCGGGCCTTCGACAAGTCCCAGGCCATCGCGGTGGCGCGTCAACAGGGCGTGCGCGTACCCGACGCCCGTGCCATCGAGGGCTGCCCAGCGGAGCAGGCCCGGGCCGCGGTCTCGAGGGCCTTCGAAGAGCTCGGCCCGCTGGTGCTCAAAGCCCAGGCGGGCGGCTCGAGCCTGCTCCTCGAGTTCGTGCGCACGCCCGCGGATTTCACCAAAGCCATCGAGTTACTCGCAACACACGGGGGCATCAGCTTCCGCGCCGAGCAGATCATCGTCGGCCGCGAATTCACCGTGGGTGTGATCGACCGCGGCGGCTCCCCGGTGGCGCTACCCTGCTCGGAAGTCGTGATGCACGGCGACCGCGACTTCGACTACGACGGCAAGTACCTGGGCGCCGGCTCCGAGGAGATCACACCGGCCCAGATCGCGCCCGAGCTGCACGCCCAGCTGCACGAGCTGGCCCTGCGCCTGCACGGGGCCCTGGGCTGCGAGGGCTACTCGCGCAGCGACTTCATCGTCGACGCGCGCGGACCGTGCTTCCTGGAACTCAACACCCTACCCGGCCTGAGCGGGCAGTCCTTCATCCCCCAACAGCTGCAGGCGGCCGAGATCGACTTCGATCGATTCCTCGACGAGCAGATCGTGCTTGCGATGGGCAAGCGGGTCCGCGGCTAGATGTGCTCGGCGGGAGTGCTGAGCCGATGATCGGGGTCGATACGATGGCAGATGCAAGGACGGCCTGCGCCGGAATACTCCGTGTATTTCAAGGGGGCCGGACGCCGCAGCTGGCGCCGTAGCGGACCCGAGAGCGGATCATGACTCCCGCCGAGCACATCTAGTCGCCCGCAACGTCGAAGCCCGCGTCTTCGATCGCCGCTCTGACGGCCGCCGCGTCGAGCTGGACTTCGGCCGGGCCGCTGACGCGAACAAGCTTGCCATCGAGGTCGACGTCGACCGTCACCCGGGCATCGACACCTTGAATGGCACGCGTGACCGCCGCGGCGCAGCCGCCGCAGGTCATGCCATCGACTCGAAAGTTCTGCTCCATCGAACGCTCCTACGTGCGCTCTCTTATCCCATCGGCTGCTGCCTCGCCAGCCGCCGTGGCCGCGGGGCGCCAGCGCTGAAGCAGCAGCGAATTGCCCACCACGCTGACGCTGCTCATGGCCATGGCGGCACCGGCGACCATGGGATTGAGCAGGCCCAGGGCGGCGAGCGGTATGCCGATGACGTTGTAGATGAAGGCCCAGAAGAGGTTTTGGCGAATCTTGCCGTAGGTGGCGCGCGAGATGGCGATGGCATCGACCACCAAGAGCGGATCGCCGCGCATCAGGGTGGCGCCAGCGGTGTGCATGGCCACATCGGTGCCGGTGCCCATCGCAAAGCCCAGATCCGCGGCGGCCAGCGCCGGCGCGTCGTTGATGCCGTCGCCCACCATCGCCACCACCTGGCCGGCTCGTTGCAACGCCTGCACCTCGGCGGCCTTGCGCTCGGGCAGCACCTCGGCACGCACGTCGTCGACGCCCAGCTCCGCCCCCACCGCCTCCGCGGTCGCGCGGTTGTCGCCCGTGATCATCACCGCCATCAAGCCACACTCGCGCACGGCGGCGATGGCTCGCGCGGCGCTCGGCTTGATGGCATCGCCCACCGCCACCGCGCCGAGCAGGCCCGCGTCGTCGGCCGCCCACAGCACGCTCTGCCCCTGCGCCTCCCGCTCCGCAGCGGCGGCGTCGAGGGCCTCGATGGGCACGCCGCGCTCCCGCATCAGACGCCGGCTGCCCACGTGGATCCTGCGCCCGTCGACCCGCGCCACCACCCCGCGCCCCGGCAGGCTCTGCATCTCGGTCGCCGGCAGGAGCGCTAACTGTCGCTGCCGCGCGGCCTCCACCACGGCCCGCCCCAGGGGGTGTTCGCTACCGACTTCGACCGCGGCGAGCAAGGCCAAAAGTCCGTCGCCATCGCCGTTGACGGCCAGCACATCGCGAACCGAAGGCCTCCCCTCGGTCAAGGTGCCGGTCTTGTCGAACGCCACCGCCGTGAGGCGATGGGCCAGCTCCAGGGTGGTGGCGTCCTTGATCAGGATGCCCGCCCGGGCCGCCCGCCCGGTGCCCGCCATGATCGCCGTGGGCGTGGCCAGGCCCAGGGCGCAGGGACAGGCGATGACCAGCACGGAAACCGCCGTGATGATGGCGGAGGTGAGGCTCGTCCCAACCCACAGCCAACCCAAAAGCGAAATCAGCGCCACGCCCAAGACCACCGGCACGAAGACAGCCGAGATGCGGTCGACCAGCTTCTGCACCGGCGCCCGCGCCGCCTGGGCGTTGCGCACCAGCTCGATGATGCGTGCGAGCGTCGACTCGCTGCCGACCCGCGTGGCCTCCACGTGGATCAAGCCAGCGCCGTTGATGGCCCCCCCGGTGACCTCATCGCCCTCGGACTTGGCCACCGGCCTGCTCTCCCCGGTGATCATCGACTCATCCACCGTCGTCGCGCCGCTGCGCACGCGACCGTCGACCGGCAGCCGCTCGCCCGGCCGCACCACCACCACATCGCCGGCTCCCACCGCCTCGGCCGCAACCTCCACCTCGCGCTCGCCGCGCAGCACCCGCGCCTGCTCGGGACGCAGCTCCATCAGCGCGCGAATCGCCAGCGTGGCGCCGCGCTTGGCCCGCCCCTCGAGCCACTTACCGAAGAGCACCAGCGTCATCACCGTGGCCGAAGCCTCGAAGTAGAGGTGCTCGGCGGCCGGAGCCAGCGACGGCCACAGCAACAGACACAGCGACAGAAAATAGGCGGCGCTGGTGCCCAGGGCGACCAGCAGGTCCATGTTGCCCGAGCGGTTCCGGAGCGCCGTCCAGGCCGCGCGATAGAAGCGGGCGCCGACGCCGAATTGCACGGGCGTGGCCAGGATCAGCTGCAGCACGCCGGACAACTCGAAGTGAACCCCAAGCGCCATCAGCAACATCTGCAACACCATGGGCAGCGTGAGCAGGGCCGAGGCCAGCAGCACAAGCAGCTCTCGCCGTGCGTGACTGCGCGCCGCCCGCTCCTGTTGCTCCCACTCCCCGGCGGCGCCGGTGCGAACCCGGGCCCCATAGCCCGCCCGCTGCACCGCGAGCACCAGATCGGCAGCCTGAAGCGCGCCGCGATAGACCTCGATGCGGGCGCTGTCATCGGCCAGATTCACCTGCACCGAGCACACCCCGGAGACGCCAGCGAGGGCCCTTTCGATGCGCGAAGCGCAGGAGGCGCACGTCATGCCCTCGAGGCTGAGTTCCCAGCTCGTGGTCGGTGAGCTGTAGCCGGCGCGAGCGACGGCGGCGGCCAGATCGGCGACGCCGATCAGCGCGGGCGCGTAGTCCACCTCCATGCGTTCGCTGGCGAAGCTCACGTCCGCCGCCCGCACGCCCTCGAGGCGACCGAGCACTTTTTGCACGCGCGCGGCACAGGCCGCGCACGTCATGCCCTCGACCGGCATCGAAGCATGCACGACGGCCTCTGGCCGCGCGGGGGCGGCGCCGGGCCCGTGGTCGCGGCCTGGAGGAAGGCTCTCCATGTGGCCCACTCTACCCGCAGCCGGCCCGGGGAAAAACGGGCAGGCCACGGCGGGCGGGGGGCCTGGCGCCCCGCCCGCTGGGAGCGGCCACCTCAGCCGCCGTCGCAGAAGGCCCCGCCGGGCACCGAGCCATCGCTGCAGAGGTATTGGTCGTGCACCCGGACGCAGTAGCCGGCGCCTCCATCGGGCGCCCAGCAGTCGGTGCCCTCCATGTAGAGCACACAGGGCTGGCCCGCGGTCTTTTGCGGCTTGCACAGGCCGGCACTCTCACCGTAGGCGTGATCGCAGTAGGAGTCGGGCAGGCAGCGGTCGGGAAAACCGTCGCCGCCGAAATCACAGGCCCCACCATCGGCCACCCGCGCGGTGCAGAGGCCGTCGCGACACCAGGCGCTCTGACACTGGCCATCGCCTTCACAGTAGCTGCCGTCGGCAGCCGCATCATCCGGATAGCAACGGCTGACCGCCGCCGGGTTCGGAAAGCACGAAAGCCCGGGCTCGCAGGGCAGCGGCGCAGCATATTGGCAGGCCATGCCCGCGGTTCCTGGCGCCTGACACTCGTCGGTGCCCTCCACGTTGCAGCCCAGACCCTCGTCGCAGGCGGGCACGCTTCCAAGGGCGGTGGCGGTGGCGGCGACGCAGGCGTCGCCGACCCCTAACCGGGCCTGGCAGGTGTTGGTGGTCGAGCTGCAGTACAGCCCCTCGCCGCACTCGACGACGAAGCCTCCGTAGACGCAGGCAGCGCCGACGCTATCGCCCATGGGTTTGCACTGGAAGACATACTCCCCCGTGTGGGCGCAGCGGAAGCCCTCCTGGCACTGGGCGTCCTCGCCGTAGGTCGGGGTCACCTTGTTATAACGATCGCCACAATCGCCATCGAGCCCGAGACGATCGGTACAGGTGGCTACGGTGTCGGGCTTGCAGAACTGGGTGTCGGGGCACTGCGCGTCGGCCATGGTCGGGCACGACCCGCCGGCAGCGGCCACATCAAGGCAGGTGCCATAAAAGCAGAAGCCGCTCTGGCAGGTTGGATCCTGCACTTCGTCGACGTTCCAATCGCAGGCCAGATCACTGGCAATGGTCGGCAAACAGGCGTGAACCGACTGATCTTCGTCGATCAGCGGCCAAATCTCGGTCATGCCGCAGTAGTGGTCGGCCGGGCACTGGATCAGACTTTCGTAGCGCGCGAGGTCGTAGTTGTACTCGCGCACGCAGTGCTCGGCACAGGTATTGTCGGAACCGCAGAACAGGCCCTCGCACTGCCACGCACCCATGGAGTTGACGCTGGCGGTGACGTTGGCGCAGGCTGCGCCAGCGGGTAGAGCCGGAGCGCACTTGGGATCGATGGGCTCGGTGCTGGGATCGTCCATGCAGCGCCCACTCTCGCACTCGGAAGGTCCGTGGAGGTTGTTCTCGAACGCGTTCTGCACGCGGCAGGGCTGTAGATTGGCGATCGGATCGGTACAGACACCGGCCCCCTCCGTGCGCTGGGTGAAGTCGGGGTTCATCGTGCGATTGCAGACCTTGTCCTCAGGGCAGTCGTCATTCACGTAACAGAGCGCCCCCTCGCTGCAGTTCTGGGCGCACTTAAGGGTATTGGGATCGCAGCTGAAGCCGAGCGAGCACTGCTCGACCAGCGCGCGGCTCTGGTCGCCACCATCGAAGAATTCGTCGACGGCATCGATGTCGAGAAAAGTCGGATCGATGTAGGCACAGTCGTCGCCTGCCTGGCCGCGCTTACGGCAGCGATTGGTGGGTGCGTGGCAGTAGAGGTCCTCGCCACTGTCGCAGTGGTAATCCTCGATGCATGCCTCGCCCGGCTGCGCCGGCGGCACGCACAGCCCCACCTGGACCTCGCCATCGACCAACTCGCCGGGCGCGCGGCAAACCAGTCCCTCTCCGCAGTCGTCCACTGTGCCGATGGCAAAGCCCGCCGTGCGACTACAGACCTCTCCCTCCGAACGCAGCCCGCGCAGCATGCCCTCCCCTCCGCATGGACCCGCTGCCCCGTAATCGCGCGGCGTGCAGCGCCTGCCTTCGCCGACAGCGTCCGCAACACAGTTCCGCAAGGACAGCTCGTCAACACAGGCCGCGATGGCATCGGCATCGAGCTCGACGCGGATGTCGGTACTATTGAGCAGCTGGACCAACGCCACCGCGTAGCGCACAGCCATCAGGCCCTCGCCATCGAGGAACCCGGGGCTATAGCCATTCTCGACCATGTCGACAAATGCGGCTTTACACTCGCCGACCGTGGTGATGCCACCGCCGAACTTCAGCCGCAGCTCGTCGGCATCGCAGCAGCCCACCTCGATGCGACAGGCCTCGGTCACCAACTCGTCCAGACCGGTCTCGACCAAGTCGATGCCATCGGGAATGCAGCCGGGGCTCGGATCCAGCGAGCAGGACGTGGGTTGCCCCGGCTCCAGGTCCGAGAGACGGGACTCGATGTCACCCAGTACGTCGTCGATCGTCGCCACGTCGGCCTGCAGATCCCCGAGCCCATCGCTGAGCCCGGAGGTGTCGGTGCCCTGCTGCATACCGACCGTGTCGCTCAGGGCATTCAGATCGTCGCCCACGCCATCGAGCTGCCCCTGCAGATCATCGAGCGCCATGCGCAGCGCCTCGAGTTCGCCCTCGCCGACGCCCGCATCACCGAGTCCATCACCGCGACCGCCACTGTCGTCACCACACCCGTAGGCGCTGAAAACAAGCGCCAATAGCGCCCACGAAATCCGATTGCTACGTGATGACATCGAAGAACCCCTTCCCTTGGATCGCTCCGGAAATCGACCGCGGAGTGCCTGATCGCCCCGCGATTTTGGGGGCAGCATAGGCGCGACCCATGAAGGCGAACAATGTACGCCTTTGGCCCCCAGGTGGGATATCTCCCCTGCCTGGATTGCACTGGCCCACCTCAGCCGGCTGGCGAAAATAGCTCCAAATGGCCAGCAAAGTCGGCCGCATCACCGAAGCGCTCGGATAGGCCGAAAGCGGCAGCCACCGTGCTGTAGAGGTCCACGTCGCTGCGCCCGGGCAGATCGTGAACACCGCTCTGCAACAGGCCCGAGGCGCCCGCCAGCAAATAGCTCATGGAGTCGGCGTAGTGCTGTCCATCGCCGCCGGTGCCGAGCTCGGTGCCGATCAACACCAGCGTGTTGTCGAGCACGCTGCGACCGTCGGGATCGGGCCACAGGGGATCGTCGAGGACCTCAAGAAAGTGGGCCACCTTCTGCATCAGCCAGTGCACGCAGAGACCAAAACCATTGTCGGCGCTACGGCTCCAGCCGTGCGCCAGCGTATGGGCGCTGTCGTCGACGCCCAGCGTCTGCAACTCCGGGATTGGATAACGATCGCCGCTACCGCTGCAGCCGACGGTGCCAAAGCGCGTACTGCCGCATCGCAGTGCCACGGCATACAGCTCACAGAAGAGTGGCCAAACTTCATTCCAATTGGCCAGCGACTGTTCCGCGTAGAGATGTGCCACGTCTTCGGGACACAGGCTCTCGGTGCAAAATTGGGTGGGCACCAGATCCTCGGGCGGCGGCTCGGGCGGCGCCTGGTCACACACGGCGAGGGCCCCTGTGAGCCCGGCACCGGAGAGTTCCAGCGACTGCCGTTCCAGCGAGCGCACCAGGTCGAGATGGTCCGACAGCAGCGCTCGAACGCCCGCGCTGTAACCCGAACGCTCGGAGCTGAGTTCGCGGTACTGCTCGACAACGCTATCGAGCACGCTATTTCGATAGCGGATGGCGCGCTTGTCGGAGGCCGTCAACTCCAGGCTCATCTGCGGCGTCAAGAAGGTTCCGAAGATGGCATCGAAGACCTGGATCGGCGTCTCGCGCTCGGGATTGGGAAGACCGGGGCGCTGCCAGCTGTGGTACCAACGGGTCGCGGGATTGCCCTGGGAGCGCCCATGCATGTTGACGTTGAGCAGGGAGGTACCCTGGCCAAAAGCGCGATAGAGGGCATCGTCCAGGCTTTGACCGGCAGCTGAATTTTCGTTTTGGGGCGTGATGCCGACCCCGAAACGCCCCGTGCCCTGCCAGTGCATCTGAGCGGCGCCGCCGCTGATGGGAAGCGACAGCCCGCGCAGCAACGCCAGCTTGTCCGAAAGCGAAAAAAACGGCGCCATCACGCCGTCGAAGCCGAGTTCGACAAACTTCGCGGGCAGTCCATTGCCAAAATAAAAAGAGAGATAACGCGGCGGCACGCCGGGGCTCGGCATCGGCGCTGCGCGTGCGCTCCGCTGCAACGCAAGCGACAGCGGCAAACCGATGCAGACGCTGCCGGCCCCGCGCAGAAACGCCCTGCGGCCCAGGGGTCGCGCGTTCATGGCGCCACCTCGACCTGGGCGAAGCTCGGCTGTAGCGCGATCGCCAACAGCAGCTCCCGGTAACGTCGCCCGGAGGCTTCGAAGTCCCCGTAGGCGCGCGCCAACAGGTCCTGCTCGGCGGCTCCCAGGGCGCGCCCATAGGCGTGCTGCAGACTCTTTCCGACCACGCAGCGGGCCACCACCTCGCTATCGGCCAGCAACCGAGCAAAGCCCGCAAAGTCGTCGAACTGCCCCGAAAGCCCGGCGCCGTCGATCGCGCCTGCCGCGGTCATCGCATTGCCGTAGACATCCTCGGTGATGTGTTCACCAAGAGCCCCGAAGATCTCGAACGGCTCGCCCAGGGGGTCGAAGAGTCCGTGGCAGCCCGCGCACAGCGGATCTTCGCGTTGGGCGGCGAAGCGCTCGCGCTGGGACAGACCGCTCTGCTCGTCGACCGCCCCTTGCTCGATGGCTGCGCGCAGGGCCTCACCTTCGGGCTGGGCCACCGCACCGCAGAGCAGATCCTGCAGCATGAAGAGCCCGCGATCGATCATCGAAGTCGATGGATTGACGGTATGGGCCAGAATCACCCCGGCGTGGCTGAGAAAACCCACACGCTCGGGATGCCCCGAAAGATCATAGCTGGCGAACCCGTCGGTCAGCGGCCCAAGGCCGTAGAACTCGGCCAGCGGCCTTTCGACCGTCGTTCGCTGGGCGGTCAGCACCTCGAGCAGGTCGGCTTCACGCTCGAAGACCACCCACTCGAAGAGCCGGAAGGTCTCTTCGCGATAGGCGTCGGCCAGCATCAGCGCCTCCGGGATCGACCCCAGGTGCAGCCACTGCTCGACGTACTGCCGTAGCGCCCGGCGCGCGCGCCAATGGCCATAGAGGCGCTCGAACTCGGCCTGCAAATTCGCCCGCAGTTCAGAGCGCGCGGCCAGCTCCAGCAGACGCGTGTCCGGCCCGGCATTCCACACCAGGAACGAAAGCCGCGTCGCCAACTCATAGTCATCGACCGCCCGCAGCGTGCCCTCGCCATCCTCGACAGGGCTCTGATACTCGAGCCGGTAGATGAAGCGCGGCGACTGCAGCATCGCGCGCACCACCAGACGCGCACCAGCCTCGAAGTCTTCGGCTTCGGCGATGGCCAACTCGATCAGACGCGCATAGGCGCGGGCCTCGGCGTCGCCGATGGGCCGACGCAGGACGCGCGGCGCGAGACTGTGCACGAAGGGCAGAGTGCACTCATCGCGGGCCAGCAGACAGGGCGCGTGCGTGCCGGTCAGCTCGGCGCCGTCGATCAGGGCGGAGACCACCTCCGACGCCATGTCATAGCCGACGGTGTGGTCGGCGGTCAGCAACATGTCCGGCGCCGAGTTTCGGAAGCCCCCGGGTACGCGAGGGTCGAGCGGAATGGCATGGGCGCGTGGATCGAGCTCGACCCCCAACGCGACCTCGACGCTGTTGAAGTACTCCTCGCGCGTGAGGCGCCGGCCCACCGCCGGCCCGGCGCTCACGGCTCGCAGCTGGCGACTGTCGTCCACGTTTTGCGCGGCTTCCGGAACCTCGGACGCCAGCTCGATGTCGGCGGGCCCGGTGTCGGCCTGGTGGAAGCCCTCGGCCTCGTGGACGTTGCCATCCGAAACCCCGGCATCGCCACCCCCCCCCTCCCCAGCCGCGAAGCCATCGCGGTGGTCGGACGGCGAACAAGCGACGCCAGCGCCGAGCAGCAACAGGACGATGGGTATGACGGGAAGCATTCGCGGCCCGCGAGTATCTCAGAAGGTTCACGCTCTCCGAAAGCCACAGCTCAACCCTCAGGTATCACCTCACCACAGGCAGGATCGGCCCGGCCTGCCCACGAAAGCCCCAGGGCATCCAGCTCCCCACACCCACCCACATCAAACCGCCAACGCTGGCTGAGTGGGGACTTCGCTCCATTGATCTCGGCCACGCTGACCACGGCGCAGCTGGCCTCAACGTTGACATGCACCGGCCGCTGCAATACCCCGGGGTCCCGAAAACCACGTCGGAGGACCTCGACCGATGCAGACCCCTCGCCTATTGCTTGCAGCCGCCGCATGGCTGCCGATCGCGACAGCCGCTTGCAGCAAGCCGGCCGAACCGCCCCCACCCACCGAGCCGGCCCAGCCCGAAGCCCCCGCCGAGCCGGGTGTCGCTGCGGAACCTGAAAAGCCGGCGCGCCACCCCGCCCTCGGCGCCTTCCAGCCCTTGCCCGAGGAAATGGGTTCACCGGACAACCCGGTCACGCCCGAAAAAATCACCCTGGGGCGCATGCTCTACTTCGACGCGCGTCTATCGAAGAACCACGACGTCTCCTGCAACAGCTGCCACGGCCTCGACACCTACGGCGTCGACAGCAAGCCCACCTCCAGCGGTCACAAGGGCCAGCTCGGCGGTCGCAATGCGCCCACCGTCTACAACGCCGGTGGCCATCTTTCGCAGTTCTGGGACGGTCGCGCCAAGGACCTGGAAGAGCAGGCCAAGGGGCCGCCGCTCAATCCCATCGAGATGGCCATGGCCGACGCCGCCGCCGTCGAAAAGGTACTGACCTCGATCCCGGGCTACGAACCGCTCTTCAAGGCCGCCTTCCCGGGCGAAGAAAAGCCCATCACCTTCGACAACATGGCCAAGGCCATCGGCGCCTTCGAACGCAAGCTGCTGACACCGTCGAAGTGGGATGACTACCTGAAGGGCAACGACGACGCGCTCAACGACGCCGAAAAGGCCGGCTTCGCCGCCTTCATCGACGCCGGCTGCCAGGCCTGCCACTCCGGCCCCTACGTGGGCGGCGGGCTCTACCAGAAGCTCGGCCTGATCAAGCCCTGGCCCAACCAAAAGGATCAGGGCCGCTTCGACGTGACCAAGAACGAGGGCGAGAAGATGATGTTCAAGGTCTCCTCGCTGCGAAACATCGAAAAGACCGCGCCCTATTTCCACGACGGCAGCGAGGCTTCGCTGGACAACGCGATCAAGATGATGGCCAGCCACCAGAGCGGCAAGGAACTGGACGCGGCCGCCATCGCCTCGATCAAGACTTTCCTGGCGACGCTCACGGGCCCACTACCCGAGGACTACATCAAGCAGCCGGCGCTGCCCGAAAGCGGCCCCGACACGCCCAAGCCCGATCCCAGCTGATCGCGGCGGCGCTGCCGCTGTCCATGGGCGAGCGATCGTCATGGATGGCGGCGGCGGGCGAGGGGGGGGGGGGTGGGAGGGGGGGGGGGGGGGGGGGGGGGGGGGGGGGGACAGAAGTGCGGGGGACTTTCAGAACTCGAAGGCCGTAGCTTCTTCGAGCCGGTAGTCGCCGTCGCGATAGCCACCGGCGGTCGCGCGCACGCGCTCGGCCTCCACGTCGAAGAGCCAGAAGCCCTCGCGGCCTTCGCAGGTGGTGGAGCCGGCGCAGAAAAGGTGGGCCGGAGCACTCGGCGGACTGAGCCGAAAGCGATCGTGGATGTGGCCGTGGAGGATGGCCAGCCGCGGCGCCGGGGCGCAGGCGGCCAGCAGTTCGTCGGCGTTTTCGAGCCCGTGGCTGTAGCGATCGGGACTGCCGTCGCTGCGGCGGGGCGCGTAGTGGGTGATCAGGAAGAGATTGCGGCGTTGCAGCTCGGGCTCGCCGAGCAGCCGGCCCAGTTCACGGATCTGCGCCTCGGGGATGCGCCCGCTTGAACGCCAGGGCTGGGGGTTCGGACGCGCGCTGTTGACCGCGATCACCGCCAGCGAGTCGCCGAAGAGCCGCACCGCCGGCCAGACGCCGGGCTCGGTCCCTGCCAGCCCATTCTGGCCCGTGAGCAGCGGCCCGAAGACGCGCTCGACGCGGCGATCGGCGACCGCGTCGGGCATGTAGACATCGTGATTGCCCGGCACCGTGAACAGCCCCAGGGGACGGCGGGTCAGGGGCGCGATGGCCTCGCGCGCCGCCCGCAGCTCCGGCTCGGTGCCCAGGGTCGTGTAGTCCCCGGTACCCAGCACCAGGTCCACCTCCTGGGCCGCGGCGAAGTCGGCCAGTTGGGCGAGCTTGGTGCGAGCCTCAATGAAATGCTGGCGCCGCCTGAGGGCCAGGTTGGCCCCGCCGAGCAGACGCTTGTTCAGCATCTGGCGCCAGGGCATGGCGCGCAGGGGGAAATCGACGTGTACGTCGCTGAAGTGCAGCACGCGCAGCATGACGGCCGCGATCCTACCGAGAAGGCCCGCTGCAAAGCCAGCGGCTGCGAAGCCAGCAGCCCCAAAAGAGGCTGCGACTCAGCGCTTGCTGTACTGGTACTTCTTGCGCGCGCCGGGCTGACCGGGCTTCTTGCGCTCTTTCTTGCGCGCGTCGCGGGTCAAAAAGCCCGCCTTCTTCAGCGCGCCGCGCAGCTCGGCGTCGTACTCGAGCAGGGCGCGCGAGATGCCGTGGCGAACCGCGCCAGCCTGGCCCGACTCGCCGCCACCGCAAACGTTGACGCTCACGTCCAGCTGCTCGTCGCGCTCCACCAGCTCGAGCGCCTGGCGCGCGATCATCTGGGAGGTCTTGCGCGAGAAAAATTGGTCCAGGGGACGGCCGTTGACCGAAATCTGCCCCGTGCCCGGTTGGAGGAAAACGCGGGCGATGGCGTTCTTGCGCTTGCCCGTGCCGTAGGCCTTGCCGTGAATCGTGGTCATGCGCTGCTCTTACAGACGGATGGTCAATGCTTCGGGCTGCTGCGCCGAGTGGGGATGGGTCGCGCCGGTGTAGACCTTCAACTTGGTCGCCAGCTTGCGCCCCAGGCGGTTCTTGGGGAGCATCCCTCGCACGGCCTTCTGGACAGCCAGCTCAGGGCGGTTGTCCATGATCCAAGCGTAGGGGCGCTCTTTAAAGCCGCCGGGAGCACCGGAGTGGCTGCGGTACAGCTTCTTTTGCAGCTTGTCGCCGGTGAGCTTGACGCGCTCGGCGTTGACGACGATGACGAAGTCACCGGCATCCATGTGGGGGGTGAAGCTCGGCTTGTGCTTGCCGCGCAAGACCGATGCAATATTCGAAGCCAGCCGACCGAGGGGCTGATCGGTGGCATCCACCACCCACCATTTGCGGTCCACCTCGCTGGCCTTGGCGCTACGGGTCGTCATGGGTAAAAACCGTGTCGATTCGGCCTCTGGGGCCGAGCGGGTGCGGTGTAGTAGCCGCGAGCCCCGGCACTGTCAAGCAAGCATCGGCAGACGACTTGCCTTCGGGCCGGCCCACCCGCACGATCGGGGGTGCGTCGACGGTGGCCGCCGCCGGCTCGTGGCGGGGCGGCGGTGAATCGGGTGACGCCGCCAGCCGTCCCACTCCAGACCCAACCAGGAGTTCCCATGACCTCCATCGCCCGCGACCCCCGGCCCCTGGCCCTATTGCTGCCTCTGCTCTTCAGCAGCGCGGGCGGCGCCCAGGGCAGCGCCAAGCTGAATTGCAAAATCACGGAAAACGGGGAAAGCGCGACGGGCACGGTGGTGCTGCTGGCCGGCGATCGCGAGGTGGCCCGCGGCAGCTGTGGCAGGGTGCTTTCGGCCGCGCCGGGCGAATATACGGCCGTCTTGGGCCTGGACGGGGCCCTCGACAGCCCGGAGCAACGCCACAAGGTCGAGCTCCAGTCCTCGGGGCCGGCCGAGGTGGCGGCGGACTTCTCCACCGGCGAGCTTTCGGTCAACATCATGCGCCAGCAGAAGCGGGCTGCCGGCATGGCGGTGATCCGCCGGGGCGGCAAGCAGGTCGGCACCCTGGGCAGCGGTGTTTCGGCGCACCTGAGCGCGGGGCGCTACGAGGTCGTGGCCCGCTACCGCAGCGCCGAAAAGCGCTTCGAGGCGGTGCAAATCGAGCGCGGCAAGAAGATCGTGCTCGACGCCGACTTCGAGTGATCGAGCCGTTGTCAGCGCGCGCGGGGCGGTGTCACGCTGCGCGCCGTGTACGCCCTTGCCCAAGCGAGTCGGGCTGGCTCGCGTAATGCACTTGCCCCGAACCGCCTCGCCATCGTGGCCGTGCTCGTGGCGATGGCCCTGGGCGGCTGCGCCCACGACGCGCCCGCGCACCGGCGCCTCGAGCCCCCCGTCGAGCTGACCCTGATCGACACCGACGGCGGCGCGCGCTCGCTCGGCGCCATGCGCGGGCGCCCGCTGCTGCTCTTCGTCTTCGCCACCTATGACGACGCCTCGCAGCTGGCGCTGGCGCCGCTGACGAGCTTCGTACGGCGCCATCCGGAGATCCCGGTGCTCGGCATCGCGGCCCAGCCCGATCCCGAGCGCCTGCTGAAGCTCTTCGGCGAGGCCCTGGACCTACCCTTCCCCCTTGCCTACGAGCCGCAAAACCGCGTGGTGAGTGGTGAGAGCCAGCTGGGCGAGATCCCTGCGGTGCCCAGCTACCTGCTGCTCGACGCCGAAGGACGCATCATCGACCGTGCCGTGGGCGCCCTGGACGGCGAGGGGCTCGAGAACTTCGTCACGCCCGTCTCGGAATAAAGGTCCGCGAAAGAGGCGTCACTCGGTCACGATGCCCACGTCGCGATGCTCGACGCGCACGCCGCCGGCCTCCACCAGACAGCTGCCGAGGGCCTCGGCCATGGCCACCGAGCGGTGGCGGCCGCCGGTGCAGCCCACGGCGATGGTCAAGTAGCTCTTGCCCTCGCGCGCGTAGCGCGGCAGCAATTTGCGCAGCAGCGCGCAGAGATCGTCGAGCAGCTCCACGGCCTCGGGGGCGCCCATCACGAAGTCGGCCACCTCGGACTCGAGGCCGGTGTGGGGCCGCAGCTCGGGCACGAAGTGGGGGTTGGGCAGGTAGCGAAGATCGAACACCAGATCGGCGTCCACCGGAATGCCGTACTTGAAGCCAAAGGACAGCACGCGGGTGACCATCGGCGAGCTGCGACCGCCGTGGGCCACGTAGTCCACCAGTGTCCGCCTGAGGTCGTGCACCGACAGCCCCGTGGTATCGATGATCAGGCGCGCCCGGCTGCGCAGCACCGCCACGCGCTCGCGCTCATCTCGGATCGCCTGCAATAGGTTACCCCCGGGCGCTAGCGGATGGACGCGGCGGGTCTCGCTGAAGCGGCGCACCAGCTCCTCGTCCTGGCTCTCGAGGAATATCAACTCGACCTCGGAGCCCTCCTGGGTGAGGGCGTCGAGCAATTCGCCGGCGCCCTCCAGGAGCAGTCCCGCGCGCACGTCGATGCCGACGGCCACGCGCATGGAACCGCCCTTGCCGGCGAGCAGGGTGAGCAAGTCGGGCACCAGCGCCGGAGGCAGGTTGTCGACGCAGAAAAAACCCAGGTCCTCGAGCGCCCTGAGGGCACTGCTGCGGCCTGCGCCACTCATGCCCGTGATCACCACCAGATGCAGCGGGTTCACGGCCGCGAGGGTAACCGCTCTATCGGCGCCTGTCGCGCCAGTGATTTGACGGTGGGCGCGGGTCGGCGAGCAGCTGCGATCTCTTGCGGCGGCGGACTCGGGCTACAGTGCGGCTGTGACGACGCTGCGACGTAGGAGTTGGGTCGGGCTGGAGCTGCGCGCCGATGGGCGCGGGCTGGTCGTCGAAGGCGTCGACGCGAACGGACCGGCCATGGACGTGCGCACAGGGGATCGCCTGTTGGCGATCGATGGCGAGCCGGTGAACGGTCTCGACCAGGTGCGACGGCGCATCGCCGCCCTACCCCGCTCGCGGCCGAGTGCGTTGGGCCTATTGCGGGACGACCGCGAGCTGACGCTGGAGCTGACGGCGCAGCCGGCACCGCTGGAGACGCTCTCAAGGGGCCGCATCGAGCTGGACGAAGCCCACTGGCGAAGTCACCGCCTGCGGCTGATCTGGAGCTGGCCGGCGGTGCCGCCGCCCTACCGCCTGATTTGGCTGGTGCCGGGCGCGACCTGGCTCTCCGAGGAACACTTCGACGCGCCCTGGCATCCGCTGCACAAGTTGGTGCAGCAGCTGACCGCTGGCGGCTTGGCCACCTTGCGCGTGGAGCGCAGCGGCCTGGGCGACAGCGAGGGGCCGGCCTGTACGGAGCTGGGCCTCGACGCGGAGCTTCAAGGCCTGCTGGCTGCGCGGGCACGCATCGAGCGCCGGCCGGAGTTGCGCGCAGGCGCCACCCTGCTCTTCGGGCGCAGCCTCGGCGGCATGGTGGTGGCATTGCTGCAGGCGCAGGTGAAGCCGGCGGGTTGCGCCATCTGGGGCAGCTCGGCGCGGCCTTGGCCCTCGGCGACGCTGGACTCGACCCTGCAGCAATACCGCCTCAGCGGCCTCGGAGCAGAAGCCCTGGAGCGCAAACGCGTGGACCTGGAGCACCTGCACCAATTGGTCTACGCGCGCGGCCTGACGCCTCGGGAAGCCTTTGAAGCACAGCCGCAGTTGCAGCACCTGGAGCAGGCTGGCTACCGGGGCACGCAGATCTTCGGGCGCACGGCGCGCTTTTTTCAGCAGCTGTCGCGCGAGGATGTGGCGGCGGCCTTCGCCAGCTCGCGTGCGCCGCTGCTGTCGCTGCACGGCAGCTGCGATTGGTTGAGCTCCCGCACCGACGCCGAGCACATCGCCGCCCTGTGCGCGCCGCACTCGCGTTTCGAGAGCCTGGCAGGCCTCGACCATCACGTGCAACTGCGCGAGAGCCTCGAAGGCGCCTACGCGGAGCCCTGGGGCGGCCACTACAGCCCGTTGCTGGGCAAAGCGCTCTTGCGCTTCGCCGACGACGTGATGGGCCCGTGAACGACGCCTGTGGGGCGTTCAGACCCGGGCGCGCGTCTTGGGGTCGGGAAATACGCCGCCGTAGATCGCCACCACGACAAAACCCGCGTCGTCGTCCTCGGCTGGCGCGGCGGCGTCGGCCTGCGCGCTGGCGTCCTCAGTGTTCACCGCTTCACTCGAGCCGGAGTCTTGCAGCGCGGGGCTGGCGTCGACGCTCGCGTCCGATACCGGCTCGCTGCCGCCGGCGTCGACGGCCTGGGCGTCCGGCGCCTCGGTGCTCTCATTCGAGGTGCAGGCTGCGCCCGCAGTCGAAGCCAGGATGGCCGCGCGCAGGGCATAGCTGGCCGCCCTCGAACGGGGAATGTGCTTGCCGCCGGGGGCGGACATCTTCAGCTGCTGAATTTCACTCACACTCAACTGGGCATCACAGAAGGGGCAGCGAGTCTCATTCGTATAGACGTGGCGCTGGCAGCCGCCGCACGGAATCAAGGCGTTTTGGGGCATGTCGACTCCTGACTCTCGGTCATCTCTTCCACAACCAGCTCCCAGCGGCCGTGGTCGAAAGCTTGTCCGGGCGCGCGCTCGCGTAACAAAAGCCGCTCGCGCAGACCGCGACGGGCGAGCTCCAGCACCCGATGGTGGCAGTAGGGATTGTTTCCCGGGCGCCCGAAGAGGCTGGTGGCGGTCCAGCTACAGCCGCCGTGGCAGGCCTCGGCATAGTAGCAACTGCGGCAAAAGCCCCACAGTCGCTCCACGCTGCGATCGCGCATGAAGCGCAGGGCGTCGCTCCGTTCCCAGATCGCCTGCAGCCGGTGGTCGCGGATGTTGGCGCCGGCGTAACCACGCGTGGGCAGCGACGGGCAGCCCTTGATGTCGCCGCTCGACTCGATGCCGAGGGTGCTGCGTCCGGCGCGGCAAGAGATGTCGCAGCTATCACGCAACTGCCGCCTCAAACGGGACTCGAGCGGCCCGAAGTAGCCGATGTTGTTACCGGGCAAGAACTTGACGCCCGCCTCGGCGCAGCGCCCGGCGATGCGTTCCAGGGCCGAAAAGAGCGGGACCATGTCGCCGGGCTGGAGCGGCAACTGTGCGTCGTCTGCGGCCTGGCCGGCCGGAACCGTCATCATCAACTGCCAGCCATGACATCCCTCGACCAGTAGCAGATCGCAGAGTGCATCGAGCTGGGCCAGGTTTTCGCGGTTGACCTGGGTGTTGAGGGCGACGGGAAGACCGACCGTCCGGCAGTTTTCCAGGGCGGCCCGCGCCGCACGGTAAGCGCCGTCGACGCCGCGAAGAGCGTCGTGGGTGGCTTCGAGTCCGTCGATGGACACCGACACGCTCTGCACGCCGGCCTCCCGGGCCTGGCGAGCAACCGAGGGTGAAAGCCCTCGTCCTCCGCTGACCATGGCGCAGCTGATGCCTCGGGCGGCGATGGCTCGGGCCACCTGGCGCCAGCCGCGGTAGAGGTAGACCTCGCCGCCGATCAGGGTCACCTCCTGCACGCCGAAGTCCGCGAGCTGCTCGACCAGGTCGAGGGCCTCGCCTAGCGAAAGCTCGTCAGGTCGGGCGCGCCCAGCCCGCGAGCCGCAGTGACGGCAGCGCAGGTCGCAGGCCAGGGTCAACTCCCAGACAGCATGCACGGGACGACATGCGCGGTCGATGGGGCGTGGCTCTTGGCCCAACTGGACCCCGCGAACCTGTGAGCGAGTGCTCGAGTGTAGGGGCAAGCGTCGGGCGGGTCGTTTCTGTGCTCCCCGAACCCCGGCTGCCCGCTGCTGCACGGGGGCAGTGTAGCCTCCGCGGGTGCGAAGTGCGAGTCACCGGGGTCGCCCGCCTCGCGCAGGCTCCCGCACCGGGCCGGGCAAAGCCGTCGAGTTCGGGCATATTCACATCACTGATCACGAGGTCCGGGCGCCGCTCGCGGCCAACCCCGCGCGACCGTCGCGCGCGGTCTGCACCTCGAAGCCCGCGTCCTCACAGACCACCGCCAGCACGTCGAGCACGGCCTCGTCGTCATCGATGAGCAGCACCAGGGGCACGGCGAAGTCGACCGCGAATCCGTCTGGGGCGAACTTCAGGCGTCGCCGCGGCGCGCAGCATGGACGTGCGGCAGCCAAGCTCGCCCAAACGCCGGAGCGCAAGCCTTGCGCTTCGGGCTTCGCAACGAGCACGAACGCGGTCCCGTGGCGAACGCAGATCAGCGTGGCGCGGCCGCCCCCCTGCCCCCTTTTCTGCAGCTTCGCGCTACACTCGCTTCATGCCACCGAAACCGCTCGTCGGTTTGGCCTTTGCAGGCATGCTCGCGACCATCCTCTGGCTCGGCGGCCAACTCGTCGATCAACGCGACCAGCTTTCGCGCATCGAAAAGCGCGTGACGAACTTGGAGACCGAGATCGAAGGCGTCTGGGACTCGCCCGCCCCAGCCCCTGCGGCGTTCCTGCCTCGAACAGCGCGCGCGGCGGCGCCGGCCACCGCTCCCATTGCCGAAGACGCGAGGCAACAAGACGCTGCTTCCACTTTTGGCAGGCGCACGCCAGGCGCCGCTCTCGATGACCAGGCCCCTGGAGGCTCGGTGCACCTGGTCCGCGAGGCTCTTGTCGAGGTGCTCTCCACCGAGGATCCCGAGTTGCGCGAGGGTTTTCGCCAGCTGTTGCGCGAGGAGCAGGCCGTGATGCGCGATGAACGGCGCGAGCGGCGACAGACCCGCTGGGAGCAGCGCACCAGCGAACGGCTGGCTAACTTCGGCAGCGAGCACGGCTTGAGCCAAGGCCAGCAAGATGCGCTCTTCGCCCTGCTCACCGCCACCCGCGACCGCGCAGGCGAAGCCTTCCGCCAGGCGCGCGAGGGCGACCAGCCGCCATCGCGCGGGCAGCTGCGCGCGCAGATGCAGACCCTGCGCCGCGAGGCCGACGACGAGGCTCGCGGGCTGCTCGACGACAAGCAATTCGAGGCCTACCAGCAGATGGTCCAGGAAGAGCGCTTGCTCGGCCCCGGCGGCGGCGGCAGGCGCGGCCCGCCCGGCGAGTGACAGCCGGTGGTGCCCTGGACGGCACCAGGCGTGAAGCATAACCTCGCCCATCCATGGTAGCCCTACGCATCAACGGTCAATCCCGGCAGCTCGATGTCCCTGCCGACACGCCTCTACTCCACATACTTCGCGATGTGCTGGGCCTGACAGCCACCAAGTTGGGCTGCTCGCTGGAGCAGTGCGGCGCGTGCACGGTGCTGGTCGACGGCGAGGCCCGAATGGCCTGCCGATTGCCGGTGGGCGCACTCGCCGATAGCGAAATCATTACGCTGGAAGGCCTGGGCACGCCCGATGCGCCCCACCCGCTGCAGCGGGCCTTCATCGAGGAAAACGCCGCCCAGTGCGGCTATTGCACCTCGGGCATCCTGATGCGCGCCGCAGCGCTGCTCGAGCGCTCCTCGGCGCCGGACGAGGCCGAGATCCGCACGGCCCTGCGCGACAACCTGTGCCGCTGCGGTGCGCACAACCGCGTGGTACGCGCGGTTCGACGCGCCGCGCGCGAAGGAGGTGCGCGATGAGCGATGCGCCAAAGTTACCTGGTAGTTTGCGCCAAAACCCGCGACTCGATGACTGGATTCGCATCGATGCCGCCGACACCATCACCATCCGCACGGGCAAGGTCGAACTCGGCCAGGGCATCCTCACGGCGCTGGTGTCGATCGCAGCGGAAGAACTCGACGTCGCCCCCGGGCGCATCCGCGTCGAGAGCGCCGACTCGGCGCGCGCCCCCAACGAGTTCATGACCGTGGGCAGCATGTCGATCGAGCAGAGCGGCTCGGCGCTGCGCCAGGCCGCCGCCGACGCCCGGCGCCGCCTGCTGCTGCGCGCCGCCGACAAGCTCGGCCTCGATGCCGATGCGCTGAGCGTTGAAGACGGCATCGTGCGCACGGCCGCCGGCGCCGAGGTCAGCTACTGGGAACTCGCCGGTGGCCGCCCCTTCGAAGCCGAGGTCAGCGCCGAGGCCAGCCCGAAGGCGGCGAGCGCCCATCGTCTGATCGGAGCGCGCGCCCAACGCATCGACCTGCCCGCCAAGGTCTTCGGCCAGGCCCGCTTCGTGCAAGACCTTTGCTTCGAGGACATGCTGCACGCGCGCGTGGTGCGGCCGCCCACGCGCGACGCCAAGCTTGTCCGCTGCGACGCGAGCAGCGTCGAAACCATGGCGGGCGTGGTCGCAGTCGTGCGCGACGGCAACTTTCTGGCCGTCGTGGCCGAGCGCGAGCACCAGGCCAGCGCCGCCGCCGAACGCCTGCGCGAGCACAGCGGCTTCGAGCGCGAGCAGCCGCTGGGCCAAGAGAGCGGCCTGCACCAGCGCCTGACGGAAAACCTCAAAGGTAGCTATCCGCTGGTCGACGGCGTGCCGACGGAGCAGCCGGTGCCACCGCTCGTAGCTCCGGAAAGCGCGCTGCACACGCTACGCGCCAGCTACACGCGCCCCTATCTCATGCACGGCTCCATCGGCCCCTCGGCCGCGGTGGCGCGCTGCGACGTCGGTGACGATGGCGATGGTGGCGAACGTGTCACGATCTGGAGCTCGACCCAGGGGCCGTCCATGCTGGCGCCGTCGATCGCCCTGGTGCTGCAGCTCGAGCCCCAACGGGTTCGCGTAATCCACGTGGAAGGCCCCGGCTGCTACGGACACAACGGCAGCGACGACGCCGCCCTCGACGCCGCCCTGTGCGCCCGCGCGCTCCCCGGCCGACACGTGCGCCTCATCTGGTCGCGCCAGGACGAGCACGCCCACGAGCCCTACGGCCCCGCCATGCGCATCGACATGCAGGCGAGCCTCGACACCCAAGGTCGCATCGTCGCCTGGAACCACGACGTCTACAGCACCAGCCACATCGGTCGCGCGATGCCCTTCGGCAACCGCTCCTCGCTGCTGGCCGCCCAGGAAAAAGCCGAGGCCATGCGCCGCCCCAGCCCGCGCCCCGCCCTCGCCCCCCAGGCCGGTCTGCACCGCAACGCCGATCCCTACTACGACTTCGACGGCGTGCGCGTGGTCAAGCACCTCTCCCTCGAAGCGCCCCTGCGCGCCTCATCACTGCGCAGCCTGGGCGCCAACGGCAATGTCTTCGCCGCCGAGTCCATGCTCGACGAGCTCGCCG
This sequence comes from Myxococcales bacterium, assembly GCA_029880325.1. Classification (GTDB taxonomy): domain Bacteria; phylum Myxococcota_A; class Polyangia; order Polyangiales; family JAFGIB01; genus JAOUOP01. The sequence continues at coordinate 85,930 of JAOUOP010000013.1, forward strand.
CGGCCGCAGACATCGACCCGGTGCAGCTGCGGCTGCGGCATCTCAAAGACCCGCGGGCGAAGGCCGTCATCGAGGCCTGCATCGAGCGCGCAGGAGCGCACCCGGGGCGCGGCGACGACCCGCAGCGTCCCCGAGGCCGCGGCTTCGCCTTCTCGCGCTACGAAAACTACAAGTGCTACGCGGCGGTGTTGGTGGAGTTGGAGGTGGACCTGGCGAGCCACAACATTCACCTCTTGCGCGCGGTGATCGCGGCTGACGCCGGTCAGATCATCGACCCCGATGGCCTCGAAAATCAGCTCGAAGGAGGCTTCATTCAAGCGGCCAGCTGGGCGCTGAAGGAGCAGGTGCGCTTCGACGACACGGGCATCCAGAGCCTCGACTGGGAGAGCTATCCGATTTTGCGCTTCGACGAGGTGCCGCCCGTGGTCACGGTGCTGCTGGACCAACCCGACGAGCCCTCGGTGGGCGCTGGCGAGGGCACCAGCGGTCCCACGCCCGCTGCCATCGCCAACGCCGTCTTCGACGCCACCGGCGTGCGCCTGCGCGACACGCCCTTTAGTCCCGCACGCCTGCGCGCGGCGCTCTTCGACGACGCGCCGGCGTAGGGCGGCGCTCTTCGACGACGCGCCGGCGTAGGGCGGCGCTCTGCTACATATTCATCATGTGCGCGAAGTTCTTCGAGTAGAAAAGCTCGCGCGCGTCGTCGTCCAGGTCCTTGAAGGTGCGCTCGAAACGACCTACCGGATCGTCGGTGCCCTCGGGGTGCGGGTAGTCGCTGGAGAATAGGAAGAGTTCGGGACCGGCGTCGGCGATCATGCGGCCCACGTCCTCGCCCGGGAAGGGCGTGAAGCGAACCTGGCGGCGGATGTACTCGGAGGCGCGCAGCGGCAACGCCTTCACCGCGGCATCGGTGCGCTTGAAGATCTTCTGGCTGATGTCGAGCGTGCGCAGAAACTCCGGCACCCAGCCTGCACCCAGCTCGATCACGCCGCCGCGCAGCTCGGGGAAACGCTCGAGCACGCCATCGAAGACCAGCGCCGTGAGGTAGAGCTGGGGCGCAAAGGACAGCGCCATGAAGTCGCGTATGCGCAGGTTCTCGCCGCCGCCGACGATATCCGGCGCCAGCGGCTGGCCGTTGTTGAGCCAGGCCTTGGAGACAAGGTTCTTGGTGGCACCCACGTGCAACATGAAGGGCACGCCATGGTCGCAAAAGGCTTTCCAGATCGGGTCGAAGTCGGGGTGGCCCGGCGCCTTGTCGCCCACGGGTGCGCCTGGAATCCAGAAGGCGCCGCAGCCCATCTTCACACCCTCTTCGATCTCCCGAACTGCGCGCTCGGGATCTTGAAAGGAGAGTTGGCCCACGGCGATCAGGCGCTTGTCGTGACTACAAAACGTGGCCATGGCCCGGTTGTGGGCACGGATGCCGCCATAGCGCACGTCCATTTCGGCGTGGCTGAGGTATTGGGTGGCGGAAAACGTGGAGAAGACCAGCTGGGCGCCGAAGCCCAGATCGTCCATGGCGCGCGAACGCTCGGCGGCGTCGAACGCGCCCGGCGCATGCCAGCCCTTGATGCCGCGAACCACGTTTTCGACGGGCGCCCCCGAATCGCGGCGCTCGCGCACCTTGCCGACCGCGTCCTCGATCAACCTGTAGGTAGTCCCTCCGGCCTTGCCCAGGCCCAGCGGGGGCAGACGGTCGCGAATGCCCGGATCGGCGTGCTGCTCGATCCAGTCCGGGGTCTCCATGATGTGGCTGTCGGCGTCGTACATCGCCCGGGTGCTCGCGTAGGTCATTTCGCCTGCTCCTCTTCCGTTTCCATTTCCGTTTCGGCTTTCATCACATCGCTCAAGGAACGCAGCTGCCCGCGGCGGTCCATGGCACCGGCGGCCCAGATCGCCACCGCCGAACGCATCGCCTCGTGGCGCGAGATGTGCAGCCGTTCGGCAAACTGCGCGTCCATGGCCTGGTCGAGCAGCATCTTGAGAATCGCAAAGGCCACGCGCTCGTCGATGTCCTTGCGCAACGCCGGCCTGAGCATCATGGCGCCGTAGAGCTGGCGCTCGCGGATCACCTCGCGATAGCGCGCAAAGGCCTGCGGATAGTCGCTGCGCAGGTCGCGCAGAAAAGCCGGCGACAGCGCGGCGTTGGCGTCGGCCCAGGCGCCGACCCAGCGCATGAAGCCGTCAAATGACGCTTTTCCTCCAGGCCGCGCGGGCAGCGCCGCTTCCGAAGCCGCCACCTCCATGGCCCAGCGCTCCACGCAGGCCGTCGTCAGCGCTTCCTTGGAGCGGTAATGCTTGTAGAGGGTCGAGGCGCTCATGCGCAGCTCGCGGGCGAGCTCCCCCATGGCCACCGCACGGATGCCCTCGCGTTTGGCGCGGCGTGAAAATGCCTCGAGGATGCGCTCGCCGGCATCGGACTCGGGATGGCGGGCAGTGCTGGACGACACAGGACAGTAATTATAGAACGGAATTATTACTGTCAATACCCGGGCTCGCGCCCCACCACCTACGGCGCGCCAAGCCATCGAAATCAAACGCGTTTCGGCAACAAAGCTGGCGCCGCCCACGGGGCCGAGCTGTGCCGAGCGCGGGCCAGACATGGAGCGCCGGGACCCCTGCATCCGCTATGATCGGAGCGTGGACGAGGCGACATTTCACCAGCTGCTCACGCGGGGCTCCCGCTACAACGCCAGCGATGCGCTCTTCAAAGTGGGGCAGCCGCCCGCCTTTCGCGTGGCCGGCGCACTGCACTACCTGCAGGGCGAGAAACTGCGGCCCGAGCACACCCAGGTGCTGACCGAAATCGTGCTGCGGCAGAGCCGCTACCGCGGCGAGCTGCGGGACCTGATGGAGTACGACACGGCCTACGGAGTCGCGGGCATCGGCCGCTATCGCGTCAACGTCTACCGCCAGCGCGGCACCCTGGCCCTGGCGCTGCGCTCGATACCGCTGCAGATCCCGGGCTTCGATCAGCTGGGCATCCCCCCCATCGGACGCACCCTGGCCGAGCTCGAGCGCGGCCTGGTGCTGGTCGTGGGCGCGGCAGGCAACGGCAAGTCCTCGACGCTGGCAGCCATGATCGGCCACATCAACCAGACCCGGCGCATGCACGTGGTCACCATCGAAGATCCCATCGAATTCCTGCACCAGGACGCCCTGGCCACCATCTCCCAACGGGAAGTTGGACTCGACACCGAAGGCTTTGCGACGGCCCTGCGCGCGGCGCTGCGACAGGATCCGGACGTCATCCTGGTCGGCGAAATCCGGGACGAGGAGACCATGGACATCGCGCTCAAGGCTGCCGAGACCGGACACCTGGTGCTATCGACGCTGCACACGCCGGACGTGGCGCGCACCGTCGGCCGCGTGGTCTCGCTAGTGCATGGAGTGGATCCGAGTGAAGTGCGCGAGCGCCTCAGCGACAACCTGCGCGGCGTGCTGGCCCAACGCCTATTGCCCGCGGCCAACGGCCAGGGCCAGGTGCTGGCCTGCGAAGCGCTCTACATGACGGGGACCGCACGCGAATCGATCCGCAATCCGGGCAGCACCATCCCACTCAAAGAAGTCATGGAAGGCGGCGTGCACCCCCACGGCATGCAGACCTTCGAGATGCACCTGCGCCAACTCGTGGGCGAGGGCCGCGTCACGGTGGACGCCGCCCGCGCAGCGCTCGGTTGAGACGCGCAACTTGGCCCAGTGACCGCGAATCCGTGATTTTCGGCCATCTTGAAGTGGGGGCGGGACTCTCTGATCAGCTGGGCGCGCCGGCGGTCACTGGGCCGACTTGCCCGGGGCTTTCGATGCGGCCCCCGTGCGCTTGCCCGCGATCAAGTAGTGTCGCAGCGCTTCGCGCGCCACGTAGCTCGCCTTGATGCGCCACTTGGGCGTGTTGACCACCAGTGCGGCTACCGCGATCTGCGGTTTGTCGCGGGGAGCGAAGCCGACCCACCAGCTGTAGGCGCGGTAGGGGCGCTCCGAGCTGAGCGAGCCGGTCTTGCCGGCAACCTCCACGCCCGGCAAGAAGGGACGGCCTGCCGGATCGTAGAAGGCACTGCGCGAGGTGCCATGGGTGACCGTGCGCGACATCATGCGACCGACGGCCTGGGCCGTGCCGCGCGGCAAGACGCTGCGAAAGGACTTGGGGGCTTGGGGCAAGCGATAACGCTCGGCGCCGTCCTCGCCGACCACGCGCTCGACGATCGAGGCGCGCGGCATGGCGCCGTCGTTGGCGATGGTGGCGGCGATCAGCGCTCCGTGCAGGGGCGACATGTGCATGTGCCAGAAGCCGGCAGCCGTGCGCGCGAACTCCAGGCGCTCCTCGGGAACTTCTGCCCGACTGACCCGCGTGGCAGCATCGAAGGGTAGGTGGTGGCCAAAGCCGAAGGCCTCGGCGTAGCGTTCCACGGTGGGTTGATCGAGGTGCCTGTCGGCGAGCTTGGCGAAGACCGTGTTGATCGAGCCGCCCATGGCTTCCGAGAGCGTGGCGCAGCTCTTGTCGCGCTTGGGATCGTCGTTCAAGTCCCTCAGCTGCAGGCGCCGGAAACCGCCGCTATAACAAACCCGACTGCCGGGGGTGACGCCCGCATCGACCAGGGCCGAGGCGGTGATTACTTTGAAGACCGAAGCCGAGGGCGGACTCGGGTCGCGCACAAGATCCCCGGCCTTCGGATTGGCGCTCGAGTGACTTACGTAGGCCAGCACGCGGCCGCTGTGGGGCTCGAGCGCGACGGCGGCGCCGTAGGGAACTTCGTAGCGCCGGTAGAGTTCGGTCAGATGCTGCTGCAGGCTCGCATCCAGCGTGAGTTCGGCGCGGCTGCCGTCGTCTAGGTCGGCCACCCGCAGCTCGCCCTCGGCGCGGTGCGCGAGCGGGTCGAGAGCGAAGCGCCGGGCGGTCGAGCGCGGGCGAGTGGTCGACAGCGCCGGCACGGCCGAACCGGATCCCGAGGCGCGCGCGCGCTGCGGGCCGTCGGAGAGCCACAGCGACGTCGACGCGAGCGCGAGTACGCCCGCGCTCAGCACGCCGGTCAGCGTGCGTCCAGGCACGACGGACATGGGTCGAAGCTACGGGCCGCGATCGAGGCGGTCAAAAAATCGGGCCACGCGCCGGCCTCGGCGTCCGGCGCCTTTCACCCCGGCGCGCCATGGGGCACGCTCGGGGCCATGGTCGGCAATGACTTGAGCCTCGACTACAGCCTCTGCATGGGCGCCGCCATCGGCGACCGTGGAGGCCTCACAGAAGATGACCTCGCGACCATCGCAGACCGCGCCACAGCAGCAGCCGACGCGGTGGCCGAGCGCGTGAACCATGGTGAGCTCGGCTTCTGGCAGCTACCGGGCGATGCCGCCGGGATCGAGGCGGTCGAAGCCGTGGTGCACGCACTGCCCGAGGCGGCTCGCGAGGTTCTGGTGCTCGGCATCGGCGGCTCGTCACTGGGAGCCCAGGCGCTGCTCGAGGCGCTCTTGCCGCCGCGCTTCGAGACAGCGCCGGCGGCGAGTCCGCGACGCCTTCACTTCTTCGATAACAGCGACCCTTTTCGCCTGGCCCACGCGCTCGAGGCGCTCGACCCGCGGCACTGCGCCATGGTGGTGGTCTCGAAGTCCGGCGGCACGGTGGAAACCGCCGCTCAACTACGCGTCGTAAGGCCCTGGATCGAGGCGGCCCTGGGCGAAGAGGCCGCGACGCGCTGCATCGCGGTCACCGACCCCGAGCACGGCGCCTTGCGAAAGGAGGCGACGAACGCCGGCTGGCAGACGCTGCCGATTCCGAGCAACGTGGGCGGCCGCTTCTCGGTGCTGGGTGCCGCGGGGCTCTTGCCCGCACGGCTGGCCGAGCTGGACGCCCGCGCCCTCTTGCGCGGCGCCGGGCGCATGGCCGAGCGCTGTCGCACAAACGTTCTGCACGAAAACCCGGCCCTGATGCTGGCGGCCCTGTGCCACCTGCACGACCGCGCCAGGGGCCATCACATCGACGTGCTGATGCCCTATAGCGATCGACTGCGAGCCTTCAGCGCCTGGTTCGTGCAGCTGTGGGCCGAAAGCCTGGGCAAACGCAAAGACCACCAGGGACAGACGGTGGAGGTGGGCCCTACCCCGCTGACGGCGGTGGGCGCCACCGACCAGCACGCCCAGATGCAGCTCTTCATGGAGGGGCCGCGCGACAAGTTGCTGCTCTTTGTCGCGATCGCCGACGCCGAGCGCGACCTGACGATTCCCCACAGCGATGGGCCCGGTGCCTACCTGGGCGGCCACGGCATGGCCGAATTGCTCGACGCCGAGCGCAGGGGCACCACCCAGGCCCTGGCCAGCGACGGTCGGCCCAGCCTCACCCTCAGCCTGCCCCGTCTCGACGCCGACGGCCTGGGCCAGCTCTTCTTCTTCTTCGAAGCGGCCACCGCGTTTGCCGGCGAGCTCTACGGCATCAATGCCTTTGATCAACCTGGAGTTGAACTTGGAAAGCGGCTGGCCTTTGGACTGCTGGGAAGGCAGGGCTACGAAGAAGCCGGGCGCGAGATCGAAGCGGCCCTTTCGGCGCGGCCCGAGGGCTACCGCATCGATTGATGAGCCATCAGCCGATCACGCGCTTGAAGCGTTCAATGGTGGTGCGCTCGAAGAGCCCCGCGCGACTGTAGGGGTCGCCAGCGACGAAAGCGAGCGCGGCCTGGCGATCGGGCAGCTCGACGACGAGCACTGAGCCGGTCATGTGCTCACCGCTGTCGTCGAGGGTGGGCCCGGCGAGTAGCACCTCGAAGCCCTCGATGTAGCTCAAGTGCTCTTGCCGCGTCGCCTTGCGGAGTTCCTCGTGGTTGGGCTTGTCCTGGCAGTAGATCAAGAATTGCATGGCCTGTCCTCGGGCAGCGCGCCGCAAAGCGCGCCCGAGGCTACCACACGATGTACTCGGTCGAAGCCGTCACGTCACCGTCGACGATGGCGCCGCCGCTGTCGGTGGTGATGGTGGTCTGGCCGCCGACCAAGAACAGGAAGGCGCTCTGGATCGATCGCCCGGGCACGTAGCGGCTCTCCACCAGCTGAATGCCCTCGTTGTTGAAGCTGGTGGACACCTCGTCGACGCTGACGATGCGCGCGGAGCTGGCGTCACCCTTGGGCTTGGGGTCGGCGCCGCCGAGCACGAAGAGACGGCCGAAGGCGGCCATGGTCGCAAAGCCCGAGCGCGAAGGCTCCGAAGCCTGCACGGGGTTGTTGGTGTTGTAGACCAGGTTGCCGTCGACCTGAACCTGAAGGTTTTCGATGGAGCCAACCACGTCGCCGTTACCCGGTCCGATGCGACCGCCGCCGACGTAGATGTAGGTCTCGTTTGCGCCCAGATCCGAGAAGACCTGCTGATCGACCGACCAGGCCCCATGCAGGAAGCGCCCTTCGAGACCGCCGCCGCCATCGCTCTCGGCCCAGGACCCCACCAGATCCTGGCGGTCGTTGGGCAAGACCTCGATGTTCAAGTACTCGAAGTTTGTCAGCGCCGTGGCCGTGAGTGTATCGGTGGCGCCGCTGTCCATGCCGAGCAGGGCGTAGACGAAGTAGCCGCTGGCGCTGTCGGGATCGCGGGCCACGGCCGACGCCAGCGCATTGCGCGCGGTGTTGAGGTCGGGCAATACCTGCCAGGCGCTGGTCGAGCCCTGGGGCAGCGGAGAATCGCTACCCAGGCCGGCGCCGCCGTCGATGAAGTCGAACACATCGGCAGCCACCTCACCGATCAGAAGCTCGTCGGCGGCGGCGATGCCATCGGCCGGCGTGCGGTAGATGCGATAGCCCACGATGTCCTCGAGTTCGGTGCCGAGTTTGTCGACCGGTGGATCCCAGAACAGCTGAATCGCGACCCGCCGCGTTTCACCGGCGGCCACGATCTCGGGCAAACGTACGATGATCGGATCGGAGGCCAGGGTCTCACCGCCGAGGTTGCGGGAGCTGGCTGCGTCGATGACCGCCGAGATGCGGTAGGCGTACTCGCCGGTCAATAGTCCGTCGGTGCTGGGCACGCTGCCGAAGCAATCGCTGGCGCCACCGCTCAGACACAGGTCGATGTCGGTGATCACCGGGATCTCGGCCGGCGAAAGCACCAGCGCGCGCTCGGCGCTCATGAGCGCATCGGTGCCGTCGCTGCCTCCAAAGACGTAGACATAGCGCCCCACGGTCTCGGTGCCGGCAAAGGCGCGTGCCACGTTCAGCGGCTCGCGATTTTCGACAAAGGGCTGCATGCCGCCGAAGACGCCGACAGGCGCAAACTCCACGGAGGCGAAGGGCGCGTCGGCAACCGCAGGACCACCGTCGCCACCGATGGCGTAGACGAAGCGCGCTGCAGATGTCGCCTGCACGGCACTCGAACCGCAGGCCCGACGCGCGGTGATCAGGTCCTCCCCCGGGCTCGGGTTCGAGAGGTTGCGCGAGGGATTGGTCACGCCAACCGCCGAGTAGTCGGCATAGCTGCCGTCGTCGTTGGTGACGCGCACCAGACAGACATCACCCGGGCTCAGCCCAGAGCCGTCGACCGGCACGGTGATCGTGCAGCCGTCGACATCGCAGGTGGTATCACCGGTGCCGACGCTGGCGGGAGCCACCGACATGCCGTCCGGGCTCTCGCAGATGAGTTCGACGGTCGCGGCGGTGAAGTTTTCGCCGAACGCCGTCAGAACCTGATCCACGTTCGAACCGTCCGGCGCATCGTACTGGTCGGCGTTGACGATCGACTGGGGGAAGACGTTTTCGATCTCCGGCGGCGAGACGTCGATGGCCCTGTAGGCATCGCTCAGCACGCCCACGTTGCCATCGGCATCGACGACCACCAGGTCGTAATCGCCGAGGTCGACGCCATCGGGCACCACGGCCGTCAGGGTGATGTCGTCGACGTAGGTGACGCCCACCAGCTGGATCGCGGGCTCGTCGGCGGCGGCGTCCTTCGGGTTCAGGAAGGCCGTGGGCGTCGGAGTGAAGGGTACGTTGTCGACGGCCGAGCCCTCAGTGCGGAAAATGGTGACGGCGTTCTGCTCGCCGTTGTTGCCGAAGGGTTGCACCACCTTTTCGAGCGCGATGGTGAGGGTATCGGTGACCACCAGGCCCCCGACCAGCGTCGCGGCACAGCCGGTATCGTCGCTGACCAGGATGTCGTAGGTGCCGGCGGGCGTATCCTTGGGCACCAGCGCCTGCAGCCTGCGGTCGTTTGCCGGGTCGATGGTCGTGGCCAGCACAATCTCCCCCGAGATTGCCCCGGTGGGCACGATCTTGACCTCAGGTGAAGTGCCGGTGATGGTGGTCATGAACAGCTTGATCTGGGTATTGATGCCGTTGTAGGCGACCGGCGGCGCCGAGTAGAAGACGATCGGTCCGGCGATGGCGGCGATCTGCGGGTGCGGCGGCGAACTGTCGCAGTCCATGGCGTTGGAGACGATCACGTCACAGGTCTCGTCGGGAACCGCGCCAAAGCCGAAACGCAGGCGCAGGCTGGTGCCATCGGCGCTGGCTTCGCTGGCCAGCGAGTCGACCACGTGCGTGGTCCCGTCGCCAGCGTCACACAGCACGGTCACGGTGGCCCCCGTGCGGAAACCGCTGCCGGTGATCAAGAGCTCGCTGCCACCGCTGCAGAGCTGGCCTGGCTCGACCGTATTGACCACGGGCGGCGCGGTGATGGCAAGCGGTGCGCTGTCGGCGGAGCTGCACGAAGCGGGCGCGGGGTTGGTCACGCTCACGGCGTAGTCACCGAGCACAGCGTCGGCGGGAATCGTGATCACCGCCTCGGTGCACAGGCGCACCTCGGCGCCGTCGCTCATGGCCAGCACGCCGCCGCAGCCGGCGACCGAGTCGGCCGTGATGTCGATGGTGCCACCGGCAGCGTCGGTCAGGGTCGCGATCGGCAGCGCATCGCCCACCGAAACGAAGGAGGTGCCGACTACGCGAACCTCCTGGCTGGCGCCATCGATGCAGACCGCGTCGGCAATCGCCTCGGTGACCGACGGAGGCTCGACCACCAGATAGTCCACCGCCTGCGAACTCTCGCAGTCGATGGGCGCCGGATTGCGCACCGTCACCGCATAGCCACCCTGGGCCGTGGTCGCCGGCAGGGTGAAGACGAGACTCGTGCACAGCTGCACGGACTCGCCGCCCGCAAGACCTCCGGCGTCGCTGCAGCCATCGATCGAGTTGGCGGCGAAGTCGGTGGCCATGCCGCCGGCGTCGGTGAAGGTGATCACGGGCAGCGCCGTGCCCACGGTGGCGAAGGAGTTGCCGGTGAGAGTGACCTGCTGGTCGGCGCCGTCGATGCAACTGGCGCCCGGATCGATCGAGACGATGGTGGGCGCGTCTACGACCAGCAGCTCGAATGATTCCTGGGTCTCACAGCCGACGGGATCGCGGTTGGTCACGCTCACGCCGTAGACCCCGGCGCTCATGCTCGGCTCGGCGCTGAAGCTGACGCCATTGCAGATATCGGTCATGAAGTCGGTGGCGGGACTGCTCTGGGGGGTGCAACCGCTGGCGTTACCGCCGACCTCGGTGCTGCTGCCATCGGCGGCAGTCAGCGTGACCGTAGGTTCGCGCCCCTGCACGCGGGCAAAGGAGTCGCCGGAGACCTGGACCTGACGGGCGCCGTTCTGAACGCAGGTGGCCGTCGGGTCGAGGGCCGTGATCGAGGGCGGATCGACGATCAGAACGTCCACGGTCTCGCTGGAGCTGCAGTCCGCCGGCGACGGACTGGTCACGGTGATGCCGTAGATGCCGCCGGGCAAGCTGCCGCCCTGGGGAAGACTGACCAGGAGTTTCTTGCATAGCGAGACAGTGCCACCGGCGAAGCTACCGGGAAGCGCCGCGCACTCCTCGGCGACCACGTCGGTACCGCTGATGGTGGCGGCTCCGGCGCTTCCCGCAAGCTGTACCGTGGGCCCGCGGTCGTCGATGGTCACGAAGCTCGCGCCCGCGATTTCCAGTGTGCGCGGTTCCTGCTCGATGCAAAGCGAGGGCGGCACAGGGGCCACCGAAGCGATCGACGGCGGGTCGACCACGGCCAACGCCGCTTCCAGCGTGTCGCTGTGGTGCTCGTCGGGATTGGTCAACGTCAGGTCGTAGATTCCTGACTCGAGGTTGACCGGCATGGCATTGCCGAAGGTGGTATCCTGAACCACCCGGAAGCGCATGGTGGTGTCGCTATCCCAGACCAGGTTGCCCGAGTAGTCCTCGTCGGGGTCACCGGGAAAGAGACGCCCACCGCTGCTGACGGCGCCGCCGCTGAGGTCCTGGGTGCGCGTGAGCTCGATGCTGGGCAGGATCAGCTTCTGGTCGCCGGCCAACACCTTCACCGGTTGCGGCGTAAAACCGCTGCCGGTCACCGTCACGTTCAGATCCGCCTCGCTGCGCTGGCCATTGCAGATCAGGTCCGGCTGCACCGCTTCCACGGTGACAGCGGGGCTGTCTACCTTGTGCGAACAACCGACGCCCGCGAACACGAGGGCTGCGACCGCAGAAATCGGGAGGGGGAACTTGCGCATCTGGCACCTCATATTCGAATTGCTCTTCGACGCCAGCCGCCCCGCGGCCACGAAAGCCGAAGCGGCGCGCCCCGCTGATTTGCTTGCGGACGGATCAAAGCAGGGCACGGTAACCAACCCAGAGTGTGGCGGAAGCAAGGTGGGTGTTGCCGGTGATGTCGTGCTTCAAGGGCCCCCACTGAAACAGCAGCTCGGCGATCACGCCGCCGGGACCGAGAGTGACCTCCGCCCCCAGCGGAACGCCGAAGCCAAATTTCGTCGAGACCTCCCGCGAGATCGGGAAGCTCTCGTCGCCGGCCTTGCCGTCGACCACGGTCTCCAGCAGATACACACGCGGGCCGATGCCCACGTAGGGCACCACGCTCTTGGACAACATCGCCAGCCGGTAGAGCAGGGTCGGCTGAATCGACAGCTCCTTTTGCCAGGCGTGCCATCCATAGCCTCCGTCGCCCATCGCGCTGACGTCGGTCAGGCGCGTGTCGAGGTTCTGCCCCTCGGACTGCGGCACGAAGTAGGAGACGTCGATAAGAACTCCCAGGCTGTGACCGGTGCGCGAAAAGAGGTAGCCGATCTCGAGGGCGCCGGCGATGTCCAGGTCGAGATTGTTGAAGGGCACCCCGCCGCCGACCTTACCGGCGAGCAGGAAGGCGCCACCCGAGGAGTCGTCGTCCACCTCTGGCTCACCCACCGGCCCGTCGTCCCGGTAGGGCTCGGCCGAAGGTGGCACCTCCACCTCCTCGACCGGAGCCGGCTCCTCGTGCTCCACCAGCCCCTGCTCCGGGTCGATGCCAGCCTCGTCTTGCGCCCGCGCCACCGAACCGAGCGAGCCCGCGAGCGCGAGCACCACCACCACCAGCAGCTGCGCGAGCATGGGCGCGGCGCCCCTGCGTCGTTCCCCAAAGTCGCTGTCGACCATCAGCCCATTCCTCTCGTCAAGCCAAGCACTCGGTCCCGTTGAGCCCAGTGGGCTCAGCAAGTCCTCCGGTTGCAGCAATGCGACACTCGCGATCGTATCGCCCAAGGACGCGCCGTGAAAAGCCTCATGGCGCTGCGCGCTAGCGCGCTGTGCGCTCAAACCCCGTGTTGATTACTTCAACCCACACGCTCGGCCCCATTGGATGGTACGCTTGGCGCGCTCTTACACCATGCTGGCCCTACTCTTCTATCTCGCGTCCACTGCGGCCGGCACAGCGCTCGCCCTGGCCCTGCGCTTGCCCCTGGGCCCATGGACGCGCCTGGGTCTGGGCGTGGTGCTGGGACAGCTGCTCATGGCCTGGACGCCGCTGCTATGGGCGCTGGCGCTCGACCTCGACGCCCGCTCCGCGGGCCTTGTCGCAACCGCCACACTTGCAGCGGCCGCTGCCCTCGCCGCGCTCGCTTCGAAGTCCCTGCGCGCCGCTCTCAACCCCCTTGTTCGCGAGTTGCAGTCGGGGCTGGCGGCGACGCGCAACCGTCCTGCGCTGATGGCGTCGGTTCTCCTGTTGCCCCTGTTCGCCTGGCTTCACCACAGCCACTACCTGCGCCCCGGCCCAGGCGGTCTGCACTCGGCGGGCGTCACCTGGGGCGACCTGCCGATCCATTTGGGTCTGGCATCGCGCTTTCTACATGCCGACGGACTGCCCCGCCTGGAGCATCCGCTCTTCCTCGGGGGCGCTCTTCACTATCCGTTTGTGGCTGACTATCAGGCCGCCGTCCTTTCATCCCTGGGCCTATCGCTGCGTTGGGCCTTCATCGGCGGGGGCCTGGTGCCGCTGGCTTCGATGCTCCCGCTGATGCACGGCCTCACGACGCTCTGGCTTGGCCGCTCGCGCCCGGCAGTCACCGCTCTTGCTCTGCTGCTCTTCTTCTGCGCGGGGGGCCTGGGCTTCCTGCTTTTCGCCATGCACCTGGCCGACGGAAAGAGCTTTCTTGAACTGCTGGCCACCACCAATGCCACTTACATCGACCCGCACGTATTGAAGTCCGGTCATCTCGGCAATCTCTTCATCGCGGCACGCACCGCCGCATACGGAATGCCCATGGCCGTGGGCGCGCTGCTTTTGCTCGGTCACGTGGTAGCCGCACCGAAACATCAAGCCCCGGTCGCCGCGCTCGCCATCGGCGGCCTGATCGTCGGCGCGTTGCCACTCATCCACGGCCACAGCTTCGCGGTGCTCTGTGGTGCCGGCGTCTGCTACGCCTTTTTGAGTCGCCACCACCTGCGCGCCTGGGCGCTGCACGGACTCGTACTCGCGACGCTCGCCACGCCGCAGCTCCTCTGGCTCTTCGCCACCGAGACCTCGGGTCCCGGCCCAAGCTGGGCGGGCGGTTTTCTACGGCCGGCGCCAAACGAAAGCGAGTGGCTCTTCGATCTCGTGATGGGAGTCGGAGCGTGGCTCGCGCTGGTGCCGCTGGCCTTTGCCGCGCTGGCACCGTCGGGCCGGCGCCTGACGCTGCCGTTGCTGCTGCTACTTCCGATCGCCAACCTGATCACCCTGACCCCGACGGTCTACGACAACGTCAAGCTTCTGGCCTTCTTCGACGTTGCTGCCGCTCCACTGGTGGCAGCCCTGTTGTTCGATTTCGCGAGGCGGCCTGCGGCGCGCCTGGCTCGAAGCCTGGTGGCAGTGCTGGCGGTGATGCTGGCCACCGCCAGCGGCGTGCTCGCCCTCGGCTTCGAGCTGATCAACGACTCGGTCCTGCTGAAGCCGCGAGACATCGAGCTCGCCGAGTTGGTGAAGGCGAAGACCCGCCCCGATCAGATCATCGCCACCGCTGCGAGCTACCACGATCCGGTCGCACTGCTGTCGGGCCGTCGCGTGCTGGCCTGCACCCTGCCCATGCTCGCCACCCACGGCATCGATGCCCGCCAGCGTGCGCTCGAGGTGATGACGCTCTACCGCGGGGGACCGGCTTCGCGGCGCATCATCGAACACCACCGCGTCACGGCCATCGTGGTGGGAGACCGCGAGCGCAGCGACCTGCCGCAGATCGACGAAGCCTTCCTCGGCAGCATCGCCCGGAGCGTGCACGGGCGGAACGGACAGCGTTTGTACCTGCTCGAGTGAGGGGTGGGTCGATGTGCGCGGAGGATTTGTGATGCGATGACCACCAGCACAGCACGGGCGTTTGGACGCCGTGTTGGTCACCTCCAACGATGCTACGCTTGCGAACTACCCGTAGCCCCTCGCAGCAAAGGAAGCAGACCCCCAAGGTGCAGATCCTGCACGAGACCGCTGCCGCCCCCGACGGCGTGAAGCAAACGGGCGAGGCCCCATCGGCCGCTGACGCCCCGGCGACCGCGTCGGCGTCCGCCTCCCGCGGTTGGACGGCCGCGAGCCTGTGGGTCCAATCGCCGCAATGGGATGTCTTTTGGCTGTTGTCCGGACTGTGGGCGCCGCTGCTGATTCTATTTCTCTACTGGGGGCTCAGCCACTCAACTACCAACGCAACCGACAGCATCGAGTTCACCGCCACCGTAACCGGCGTCGCCGTGCTCTATTTCCCGCTGGCGCTGCTGCACCGCATCAGCACCACCTACGCCGTCCTGGGCACTCCGATCCTGAGGGAAGAGCTGCGCAAGGAGCCACGGCACTACCTGCACATCCCGCTGCTCATCGTGGTGGGAAGCATCGGCCTGTCGCTGTGCGCGGTATTCGACTCCATGTACGCCTTCATGCCCGGCGACCGGGGCCAGCTGTGGGCGTTCTTCGTGCTGGCCTACGTCATGATCCTGTGGGAGGCCTGGCACTTCTGCGCCCAGGAATTCGGCGTGCTGTCGATCTATCGCATCCGCGCCGAACAATTCGACAAGGCCGACAAGCGCTTCGATCGCACCTTCACGGTCGTTCTGATGCTCGGAGTCAACGGCCTGCTCTACCTTCGCTTCGGCTTCTCCGACCACTGCCAGGTGCTGCTCTACGGCACCCCCTTGCAGGGCTGCCAGGCCGGCTTTCTCACCCCCCTGGGTGATCTGGCGTTTGCGGCCGGCACCCTGCTCCTGGGCTACGCCCTGCTGCGCGAGTGGCGCCATCCCCACCGTTCGTTGCCGAAGCTGGTGTACTACGCGCTGGTCGGGGGCCATTCGATATTTCTGTACTTCCTGCCCCAGGCGCTCGGCGTGTTCTTTCTCACGAACGTCGTTCACCACTGGATGGTCGCCGTCGCGCTCTTCGGTCGCGTCCTCCATCGCAGCACCACCGGCGCCCCCCTCGCAACGCGCATCGCCTCCGCGCTCAAACCGCTGGCGTGGCTGGCCCTGGCGACGCTCTTCTACCTCTTCTTCGGCTCGCTCGAAAAAGCCGGCAACCTGGCCCCGGTACCGCCCCCCAATTGGTTTCAGGGCAGCTCCGTTCCCGCAAAGCTTCTAGCGGGCCTCGTGATCGGCATCTTCTTCTCCCTGAACTTCCTCCACTACTACTACGATCGCTGCCTCTACCGCTTCAGTCATCCCGCGATTCGGGCCAAGGTCGGGCCGCTCTTGCTCGAGCGACGGTAAGGGTCCGCGCAGCCGGAACTCATCCGTATGGGGCGCGACAGCGGGTGCGGTCGCGCCGGCGCCCGGAGAAGAATCCGCAGTCGTACCTCAGGTACATCGAGGAGTTCTTCGAGGACGCGCGGCGTGAACGCGCGCGCCGGTGCGTGCCGCAGGGGGAAGTTATTCTTTCGCGGAGCCCAAGCTGCCGCTCAGCCATCACGCCGGCTCGAGCGCCGCGAAGCGGGCGCGGGCTCGTCCTGAGGCTCTCGCTCCTCCGCGACCCGCACCTTCGGCCCACCGCCCCGATGCCGACGGTTGTAGTCCTCGATACGGTCGGCCGCGGCGTGGAGCAATGCCTCGACGCCCTCCTCCACCACGCGCTCGAAGTGCTCACCGGCCGCTCTACCGCGCTCGTGGCGCGCGCGACGCTTGCGCTGCTGCCGCGCCTTCTGCCGCTGCCGCTTCTGGATGCGCTTGTCCGCTCGCTGCAGATCCGCCTCCGTGGGCATCAAGTTGCGTATCAAGCGCGCCCCCAGCATCACCGCGCTGCCGAGCAAGACCCAGTGGTAGAAGGCACCGGGGCCGGTCATCCAGTCGACCGCGGCCACGATCGCGTTCAAGAACGCGAGGTTGACCGCCTGGCGGCCGAATCCACGGCGATGCTCTCGCACGATGGCCGCCCGCGCCTCATCGGAGTCCCGCTCGTGCTCGAGTTCGCCGGCCGCGCGCTCCACGGCCTCGCGCTCGACGCCGAGTTCAGCAGCGGCGGCGATCAGGTCCTCGTGGCAGATGCCATCGCCCTCTTCGCGATCGATGGCGCGGCGCAGGATCTCCTCGGCCTGCTCTCGGCTGTAACGGGCCACGGCGAAATGCTCCAGCTCGATTTTTTCACTCCACAGCGGGGGCTGCAAGGCGAACCCAAGCCGCTGTATGCTGCTGCCGCTCGCGCCGAGCCCAGAGGAAGGCCCACACAATGAAATTCGGGATCATGTTCGCCAACGCCGGCCCCTTCGGGGAGCCCGAGCTGCTCGCCCACCTGGCGCAGACCGCCGAGGCGGTGGGCGTCGAGTCCATCTTCACCGTGGAACACGTGGCCGTGCCCGTGGGCTACGAGTCGCAGTATCCCTACAGCAAGAGCGGCAAGATGCCCGGACCGGAGAGTTCACCCATCCCCGATCCGCTGCTGCCCCTGGCCTTCGTCGCTTCCATCACCAAGTCCCTACGGCTGGGCACCGGCATCCTGATTCTGCCCCAGCGCCATCCCATCTACGTGGCCAAGGAAATCGCCACCCTGGACGTGCTCTCGGGCGGGCGCGTGCTCTTCGGCATCGGCAGCGGCTGGCTGCAGGAAGAGTTCGAGGCCCTCGGCGTACCCTTCAATCAGCGCGGCCGACGCACCGACGAAGCCATCGAAGCGATTCGCTCGCTGTGGGCACCGGAACCGAAGGCCTTCGAGGGCAAGTACTACGCCTGGAACGCCGTACACAGTAACCCCAAGCCCGTGCAACAGCCGGGCGTGCCGATCCTGATCGGCGGCCACTCCGAAGCCGCCGCCCGCCGCGCCGCCCGCCTCGGCGACGGCTTCTTCCCGGCCCGCGGGGACGACGAGACGCTCTTGCCCCTGCTCGCCGAAATGCGCGCCGAGTGCGAGCGCGTCGGACGTGACCCCTCGGAGATCGAAATCACCACCGGCGTCGGTCAACCCACCATTGACAAGGTGCGCCACGCCGAAGAGCTGGGCATTTGCCGCCTGGTGATCAATCCCCCGGGCTTCGACCGGGACGGCCTCACGCGCGGACTCGAAGACTTCGCCGAGCAGGTGATCGCAAAGCTGTAAAACGCCTACACGTAAGCGCCCGGACCGCGATCCCGCAGCGCGCCCTCCAGCAACTGCTGCACCTGATTCCGCACGCGCTCGTTGAGTTCATTGACGCGCAGGCTGTGGTTGGCGGTCTCCGCCGGCAGCCCGTCCAGATCCTGCACCGGCGGACCGATGCGGATGCGCCAGCGGCTGGGCAGCGGCAACGCGCCGAGGGGTCCGAGCCACGGAAACGTCGGCGTGACGGGAATGAAAGGCACGCCTAGCGCGCGCGAAAAGGCGCGCACCCGGTAGAGCAGCGGATAGCTCTCTTCGGCCCCCACGATCGCCACCGGCAACATCGGCACGCCGAGACGCAGCGCAAGTTTGACGTGCCCGCCACGCCCAAAGCGCTGCAGCTGGTAGCGCTCGGAATAGAGCTTTTCGACGCCCTTGACGCCCTCGGGAAAGACCGCCAGCAGCTCCCCACGGGCCAGGAGGCGCTCGGCGTTCTCGGGACAGGCGCGCACGGCGCCGGCGCGGTTGAGGGTGGCGCCGAGGAAGGGGGCGTGGAACGCGAAGTCCTCGACCAGCCAACGCAGCTCGCGGGCGCCGCCGCGGTGGCGTCCGATGGCCGTCTTGAGCATCACCCCATCCCAGGGCAGCGCTCCGCCACGATTGCAGACCAGGAGAGCCGCGCCCTGCTCGGGCAGGTGCTCCAGACCATCGACTTCGACGCGGAAGTAATGATCGTAGAGGAAATCCAGCAGCGGTTTGATGCGCGCCTCGTAGGCGCGGTCCAGGCCGAAATCGTCGACGCGCTCGGAGCGCCCGCGCATGGCGATGCGGGTCCAGCGCCGCACGTAATACTCGGTGGAGAGCAGCTGACGCGCGCCGGAGAGCCGGTCGTCGGCTTGGTCGCGACTGGCCGCGTCGGGATACAGGCGCGCGGCGATGCGTCCGATGGCCTCGGCGGCTCGGCGCCGCGCTTCGCCGTCGGACTCGGCACCACTGACATCCTCGAGCAAGGTCGAAAGCTCCGGCGGCGGCGGCGGACTCGAGGGTGGCGGCGGCTCCGAGCGCCGGCCCGCGTTGGCCTCCCGCCCCTGCGGTAGCTCCAACACTTGGCCTGCGGCCTCGACGACCACGCGTGGCTTTTTCTTGGTCGCCTTCTTCTTGCTGGCCTTTTTTTTCGTGGCCTTCTTCTTGCTGGCTTTTTTCTTGGTCGCCTTCTTCTTGCCGAGCTGCTTTTTCTCCGTCAGCCCGCCATCCTGCCCGGACGCCGCCCCCGATGCGGGCGGCACCGAGGCGCGAGCGGCCGGTCGCGCGCTGGGACGGGCCCGCGGAAGCGCGGCCTCCGCTGCCACCCCATCCCCGGAGGCCTCGGGCGGGACCTCGCCTCCGGAAGCCATCGCCGGCGCCCGCACCGAGATGCGCCTGCTGGTGCGCTCATCCATGGCAGCCTCCGCCCGCGGGGCCACCCGGCCCGCTCTCCGCCAATACGCGCGTCATCCCACCTCCTGCAGCAAGCGGGCATCGCGCAAGCGCAGCGCCCCCTCGAAATCGAGCACCGCATCGCGGCTGCTGTAGACCGGCTTGAAGCCAAGCCGCTGGTAGGCGCGGCTGCCGTCGGCCACACACAAATAGCGCAACGCGGCCAAAAACGACGGCGGCGCCTCGCTGAGCTGGGCCACCCACAGAAGCGACGCGAAGCGCCGGAAAATGGGCGCCGGGATCGGCAAACTCAACCTGCCGACCAACTTGATCACCGTCGAGATCGGCAACACCCCATCACCGACGATATTGAGCGCCCCGCGCGCATCCCGCTCCAGCGCCAGCTTCAAAGCCGCCACGGCGTCGACCTCATGCAGAAATTGGGTCAGCGGATCGTGCCCCATCAGGCGCGGCACGAAGCGATGGGAGAGCCAGCGCACCACGTAGTTGTGCACCGTGGGCCCGAGGATCGCCCCCATGCGCAAAACCGTCACGCAGCAGTCGGGGCGCTCCTCGGAAAAACTCCGAACCTGCTGCTCCACGTCGACCTTGTCCTCGACGAAGTGGGATCCGGGCAGGCCGAGCAGCGGGTGCTCCTCGGTGAGGAAGTTGGGATTGCTGGGATGGGCGCCGTAGACCAAAACGTTGGAGCGCACCACCAACTTGCGCAGCGCGTGCTTACGACAGGCCGCCAGCAAATGCATGGTGCCGGCGCTCTCAAGCTCGTGGGCCCAGGCGACCGCCTGGGTCGGGCTGGCCACGAAGGCCAGGTGCACCACCGTGTCGACGGCCTCGGCGTGCAAGATCTCGGCGATCGTGGAATCGACGCCGGGCGCCGTCAGATCGGTGTCATAAAAGCAGGTTTTGGCCCCGGCGCTGGCCGGATTTTTCACGTCGAGCACGACGATGCGCGCCACCGTAGGATCCTCTTCGAGCAAGCCCACCAAATTGCGCCCCAGGAAGGTATTGGCCCCGGTGACCGCGACCGAGCGCCCTTCGCGCGGGGCGCGTCGCGTCTCGAGCCCACGGCCGGCCGTTCCAACGCTGCTGCCAACGCCCATCATCGTCTGCTGTCTTCGCTTTCCACCCTCTGAGAGAGCGACCGCCTCGCGGACGCCCCGTTTTGAGGACGCGTAGGGTAACGGGCCGCTCGCAAAAGGTCACCATTGTGCCACCCGCCGCCAGCAGCCGCCCGCCCCATCAAATGACGCCGGAACACGGGTGGCATGTAGGTTTACACAACACATCACCTACACAGGCGTGCACTCCTACGCGCGCTTGCGTGCCCCGAATCGCGTTACTATTGTGACCTGGAGCATTCGCAGCGAGCCCCGAGTGGGGCTGGAACCAGGCGACATGGAAGACGACGACCGCAAGATTTTCGAGGATCCGGAGAGCGAGGAACTCGAGCTCGAAGACGAGCTCCCCCTGCTGCCGATCCGCAACCACGTGCTCTTCCCCGGAGCGGTCGCGCCGTTTGACGTCGGCCGGGACAAATCCGTAGCCCTGGTGGAGGACCTGGAAGGCGAGAGCCAACCGGTCATCGTGATCTTCACCCAGAAGGACCCCACCACCGACGATCCGGGCCAGGACGATCTCTATCCCATCGGCGTCGCCGCCCGGGTGCTCAAGGCACTGCGCCACGCCACCGGCAACTACAGCCTGATCCTGCAGGGGCTGGCGCGGGTGCGGCTGGAGCGGCTGACCCAGCAGCATCCCTACCTGATGGCCCACGCCAGCAAGCTCGACGAGCCGCGTCAGGACGACGTGGAGTGCGAGGCGCTGGCCATGAGCCTGCGCGACACGGCCAAGCAGGTCATCCAGCTGATGCCCGAGCTGCCGCGCGAAGCCGGCTCGCTGATCGACTCCATCAACGAACCCGGCCAGCTCGCCGACCTGGTCGCCGCCAACCTCGACGCCCCCGCCGACGACAAGGCCGAGTTGCTCGAGGCCATCGACATCAAGGAGCGCATTCGCAAGGTGCTGCGCCTGCTCACGCGCCAGCTCGAAGTGCTGAAGATGCGCGAGCGCATCAACTCCCAGATCAAGGAGGAGATGGGCAAAAACCAGCGCGAGTACGTGCTGCGCCAGCAGCTCAAGGCCATCAAGGAAGAGCTGGGCGAAGAGGACGGCGACCAAAGCGATCTCGACCTGCTCGACGAGCGCCTGGCGAAGGCCGACCTCAGCAAGGAAGCCGAAAGTGTCTGCCGCAAGCAGCTCAAGCGGCTGCGCTCGATGCAGGTCGGTTCCGCCGAATACACCGTCGTGCGCACCTACATCGACTGGATCCTCGACCTTCCCTGGTCCAAGTCCACCACCGACATGATGGACATCCCGGAGGTGCGCCGGGTGCTGGACGAGGACCACTCGGGCCTCGAAAAGATCAAAAAGCGCATCGTCGAATACCTGGCCGTGCGCAAACTCAAGCCGGACAAGAAGGGCCCCATCCTGTGCCTGATCGGCCCGCCCGGCGTCGGCAAAACCTCCCTCGGCCGCTCCGTGGCGCGGGCCCTGGGTCGCAAATTCGTCCGCATCTCGCTGGGCGGCGTGCACGACGAGGCGGCCATCCGCGGCCATCGGCGCACCTACGTGGGCGCCCTACCCGGCCAGATCATCCAGGGCATGAAGAAGTCCGGAACCGTCAATCCGGTCTTCATGCTCGACGAGATCGACAAGATCGGCCACGACTTCCGCGGCGATCCGGCCGCAGCGCTACTCGAGGTGCTCGACCCGGAGCAAAACGACACCTTCTCCGATCACTACCTGGAGATCCCCTACGACCTCTCCAAGGTCATGTTCATCGCCACCGCGAACGTCTCGGACACGATTCCGGCGCCCCTGCGCGATCGCATGGAGATCATCGAGATCCCCGGCTACACGCGCCGCGAGAAGGGCGCCATCGCCCGTGACCACCTGGTGCCCAAGCAGCTCGAGGAGCACGGCCTCAACGACGAGTTGCTCTCCATCACCAACGTCGCCGTCGACGCCATCATCGACAGCTACACCAAGGAAGCCGGCGTGCGAAACCTGGAGCGGCAGATCGCGGCGGTGATCCGCAGCGTGGCCGTCAAGGTCGCCGAGGGCGAGACGGGCCCCTTTGCGGTCCAGGACATCGACGGCGTGCGGCCGTCGCTGGGCCCGCCCCGCTTCACCTCGGATCTGGCCGAGCGCATGGACGAGCCGGGCATCGCCACGGGCCTGGCCTGGACCTCGGTGGGCGGCGAGATCCTCTTCATCGAAGCCACGCGCATGCACGGCAAGGGCAAGCTTCAGCTCACCGGCCAGCTGGGCGAAGTGATGAAGGAGTCGGCCCAGGCCGCCATGAGCTACGTGCGGACGCGGGCCAAGGAGCTGCACGTCGCCGAGGACTTCCTCGAAAAGCACGATATCCACATCCACATCCCCACCGGCGGTGTGCCCAAGGACGGCCCCAGCGCCGGCGTGACCATGATGACCGCCCTGGTCTCGTTGCTCACCGGCATCCGCGTGCGCCACGACGTGGCCATGACCGGCGAGATCACGCTTCGCGGCAAGGTGCTGCCCGTGGGCGGCATCAAGGAAAAGGTGCTCGCAGCCCATCGCGCAGGCATCAAGCGCGTGATCCTGCCCGAGCGCACCGTCGCCGACCTCGAGGAAGTTCCCCAGGAAGTCCGCGACGAACTCGAATTCGTGCCGGTCAAGAAGATGGACGAAGTCCTCTTGGCGGCCCTCGAGGAACCGGAGAAGCTCGACCTGCTAAGTGGCGCGTCGACCCCGCCGGAGACCAAGTCCAAACCCCCGAGCAAGGGCCGTTCCCGCGTCACCGAAACCCCCTCGGTTCCGTAGCGCCCGCCCTGTCGGCGACGCCCACGGCCCGATTCCCCGAAGCAAGAACCGTCTGAGGAATGGATGACCCACCTGGCCATACTCGGAGCGGGCTCCTGGGGCACCGCGATCGCCCATCACCTGGCTAGCAAAGGCCAGGCCGTGCGTCTCTGGTCCCGCGGCGAAGACCTGAGTCGCGAGATCTGCGAGAGCCGCGAAAACGCCCGCTACCTACCGGGCATCAAGCTACCGCAGGCCCTGGAGCCCACCTCCGACCTCGAATACGCCCTCACGGACGCTGCGGCGGTCTTCTTCGTGGTGCCCTCCCACGGACTGCGCGAGCTCGCCAACACCTGCGCCCAACTGCTGCCTCCCCTGGTGCCCCTGGTCAGCGCCACCAAGGGTATCGAAAACACCACCCTGATGCTGATGACCGACGTGCTCGCCCAGGAGTTGGGCGAGCACGCGGCGGCGCGCCTGTGCGCCATCGGTGGTCCCAGCTTCGCGCGCGAGGTGGCCAGCGGAATGCCCACCGCGATCTGCGTGGCGGGCCACGACCACGACACCGCCAAGGCCGTCCAGCGGGTGCTGGCCGGCACCCGGCTGCGCGTCTACTCCACCGAGGATTTGGTCGGTCTCGAACTCGGCGGCGCGCTCAAGAACGTGATCGCGCTGGCCGCTGGCGCCGCCGACGGACTGGGCTTCGGGCACAACGCGCGGGCGGGACTGATCACGCGCGGCGTGGCGGAGATCTCACGCCTGGCCACCCACCTGGGCGCCAACCCGCAGACCCTGGCCGGACTCAGCGGCATGGGCGACCTGGTCCTGACCTGCACCGGCGACCTCTCGCGCAACCGCCAGGTCGGCCTTGAGCTGGGGCGCGGGCGCTCGCTCGAGGAGGTGCTCGGCGAGATGACGATGGTGGCCGAGGGCGTGCGCACCGCCAAGAGCGCCTACCACCTGGCCCTGCGCGAGCGCGTGGACATGCCCATCACCACCGAGGTCTACCTGGCCCTCTACGAGGGCAAGAGCCCGGCCGCGGCGGTTGAATCCCTGCTCTCCCGGGCGCTTCGACCCGAACGGGACTGAGGGAAAAGCCTCGCGATGACGAGCCCGCGCCTGAAGCTTACCTACCTGGTCCTGCTGCCCGCGCTCATCATCGCCGCCTGCACTCTCGGTTATTACACCTTCCTGACCGCCGCCCAATTCGAGCGCCTGGGCGAAAAGTCGATCGCCGAAAGCAGCCTGCTGCTTTTGCAGGACAAGGTCGACCGCATCGAAACGCAGATCATTGCGGCCGACAACCGCGCCTTCGCCCTGATCGATCTGGCGGCGCCGGCCTCGGTTCAACACTGGAAGCGCGAGGCTGAGGAGTTGTCGCCGAGCATCCGCTCACTGCTCTTGCTCGACGCCAGCAATCGCATCGTGTCGCTGGCCACGCGTGCCTCCAAACGCGAAGAACGCAAATTCCGCAGGCTCTTCGTCGCCCGCATCCTGCCCAAGCTCGAACTCGAGGGCCTGGCCGAAAACCGCCTCAAGCATCTGCACACGCGCCACGACGGGCGCAATTTCCTGATCTCCTACACCATGCGCTGGCACCGCGGGCAGCGCCATTACCTGGCCGCCCACCACGACACCGGCTACCTGGTGCGCGAAGTGCTGCCGGCGGTGGTAGGCGACGAGCCGGGCCAGCCCCGCCACAACGTGCTCGACCAGGACAACCGCCGCGTCTTCGGGCCCAGCCTCGTCGAAAGCGGCGACTACGTGGTGGGCAAGCGCTTCCCCACCACGCTCTACCAGTGGCGCCTGCAGGTGGCCCCGACCAGCGCACCATTGCTCGAAGCCAAGGGCCGGAGCAGCCGCGTCAATCAGGTCGCCCTGATCGCGCTGTCGCTGGTGATCATCTTCCTGGCCATCGGCTTCATCCTGTACGCCGCCGACAAAGAACGCCGCGTCGCCAACCTCAAGAGCGAGTTCATCGCCACCGTCTCCCACGAGCTCAAGACCCCGCTGTCGGTGATCCGGATGTTCGGCGAGATGCTGCTGAGCCGGCGCGTCCGTGATCAGAGCAAGCAGCAGGAATACCTGGAAATCATCTGCAGTGAGACCGAGCGCCTCAGCGGCCTGATCGAAAACGTGCTGGACTTCGCAGCCCTGGAGCGGGGCAAACGCAGCTTCCAGTTCGAGGACACAGACCTTGCAGCGCTGGCCCGGCGCGCCATCGAGACCATGCGCTACCGCTTCGAGCGCGAAGGCGTCAGCGTCACGCTCCACTGCGAAAGCGCGCCCCTGCGCGGCCGCGTCGACGCCCAGGCCCTGAACCTCGTCATCATCAACCTGCTCGACAATGCCGTAAAATACGGCGACGGCAGCCCCATCGACGTCAGGCTGTCCTCGGAAGCGGGCGAGATCCGTATCGAAGTCCGCGATCGCGGCCCCGGTATCCCAGAGCAGCACAGAAAGCGCGTCTTCGAGCGCTTCTTTCGCTCCACGACTAGCGCCACTACCGGCGCCCGCGGCTCGGGCATCGGGTTGGCCATCGTCAAGCGCATCGCCGACGAGCACCACGGCCACGTCTGGGCAACCGACGCCGAAGGCGGCGGCGCCGTGGTCGGCCTTGCGATTCCGGCCTCCGCGAATGCCGACCCGGCGCCGGCGCAGCACGCCCAGGCTGCGAAAGGCGACTCCCAGCCCCCCGCCGAGCTGGCCACCTCCCCCATGGGGCGCCGCCCATGACAGCGGAGCCCGCATCGCGTAGGTAGCGCAAAGGGCCCATGGACGACACCGCAACAGACCGGACGATTCTGCTGGTCGAAGACGACCCGGCGCTGGCGCTCGGTCTCAAGGACACGCTGGAGTTCGAGGGCTTTCGCGTACACCACGCCGAAAGCGGCGAAGCGGGACTGTCCCTGCTCGAGCACAATGCTTGCGACTGCATGATCCTCGACCTGATGCTGCCAGGCATCAACGGCTACGAGGTGTGCAAAGCGATCCGCGCACGCGGCATCGAGCTGCCGATCATCATGCTGACCGCGCGCGGCCAGGAAGCCGACAAGATCCGCGGCCTGGACTCGGGTGCTGACGACTACGTGACCAAGCCGTTCTCGGTGGGCGAGCTGGTGGCGCGCGTGCGCGCCGTGTTGCGGCGCAATCAACGCCATAGCGTCACAAGCACCCTATTGACCATCGGCGCCGTCACCGTCGACCTGGGCACCCAAACCGTACACCGCGACGGCAGCTCGATGCCCCTGTCATTCTACGAGGTGGAGCTGTTGAAGCTGCTGCACGAGCGACTGGGCGAGCCGGTCTCGCGCGACGAAATCCTCGATCGCGTCTGGGGACAGAAGGCCAACCCCACCAATCGCACCGTCGACAACTTCGTCGTCAAGCTCAGGCGCAAGCTCGAACCCGACCACGATCGCCCCAAGCACATCCTCACGGTCTACGGGCACGGTTACAAATTGGTGCTGTAGTGGGCGCTGCCGGCGTCCGGACCGCCAATGCCTGGATACGGCAGAAACATCAGCAACATCGGCAAGTTACGTCCCATTGGCCCAGGTACGGGGCGCCCGGGTGCGGCTTGACCCGCGGGCGTGGCACCGATACAACGCGAGCCTCGATCCCGTGAGTAGCGACGGCGAAATGCCCGGACCCGCGAAGCAGGCATCGGCCGCCGAGCGTATCGGCCGTCGTGTCGGCCTCGTAATTTTCTGGCTGGTGACCGCCTACCTGGTCGCCATGAGTTGCCTCTCGGTCATCCCCGCCCTGTACTTCCCCTCACTGGCACCGCGGCCAAAACCGCTGCCCACAGCCACCTGCGCGAACGAAATCGAAGCGCTCGAAGGTGAATTGGTCGAGGCGGCCCGCCGCCACCTCGAGCAGCGCAGTGTGCGCGGCATGAAGCGCTGGCTCGACGGCTGGGACGCCCGCTACATGCGCATGGACGGCGGCTGCGGCCCACTGGATGCCAGCCGCCAGGACCTCCAACGCGTGCGCGACGAGTTCGAAGACATGCTCGAGCGCTACGGCCAGACCCCATCACCGATTCAACAGCGGATCCGCCACCGGCTCGACGAGCTTCGACCGGCCGGCAACGGATCCGAACAGCAGAGCTGATATGGAAACCATGGAAGAATCAACTGAGGGTGAGCAAAGCCCAACTTTCGACGCCCTCGACCTCTCCGACGAGGTGCGCGAAGCCCTCGACGAGAT
This sequence comes from Myxococcales bacterium, assembly GCA_029880325.1. Taxonomy (GTDB): domain Bacteria; phylum Myxococcota_A; class Polyangia; order Polyangiales; family JAFGIB01; genus JAOUOP01. The sequence goes on from JAOUOP010000013.1 coordinate 113,183, forward strand.
CGGCTACGTCACACCGACCCCGGTCCAGCTGGCGACCTACGGACCGGCGGTGGACGGCCAGGACATCATCGTCCAGGCGCGTACGGGCACCGGCAAGACCGCCGCCTTCACCATCCCGCTGGTCGACCGCATCGTGCAGAGCGACGGCGGTGTGCAGGCGCTGGTGCTGGCACCGACGCGCGAGCTGGCCCTGCAGAGCAGCCGCGAGCTGGCACGCATTGGCAAGCACCGCGGCATTCGCTCCGTGGCCGTCTATGGCGGCGCCCCCATGGGGCGTCAGATCGAGGAACTCGAAAGTGGCGCCCAGATCGTCAGCGGCACCCCCGGGCGCGTCCTCGATCACCTCGAGCGCGGCACGCTCGACGCATCGAGCCTCAAGGCCCTGGTGCTCGACGAAATGGATGAGATGCTCTCCATGGGCTTCGCCCGCGAACTCAACGCCATTCTGGAGCGCCTACCCCCGCCCGACCGGCGCCAGACCATGTGCTTTTCGGCCACGGTCGACGACGATGTGCGCGACCACGCCGAGCGCCATATGCGCGACCCGCAGATGGTCTCGCTGTCGAGCGACGCGGTGGGCGCCGAAGAGGTCAGCCACTACGTCTACATGGTCAGCGGTAGCGATCGCGTCGGCGATCTGGTGCGCGTGCTCGAGGTCGAAGACCCCGAAAGCGCCATCATCTTCTGCAATCTGCGCTCCGAGACCGAACGCGTGGCCTACGCCCTGCAGCGCGCGGGTTTCGACGCCGACTGGCTCAACGGCGACCTACCGCAGTCCGAGCGCGAAAAGGTCATGTCCCGCACCCGCGCCGGCAAGCTGCGCTACCTGGTTGCGACCGACGTGGCCGCCCGCGGCATCGACGTCTCACACCTGACCCACGTCATCAACTATAGCTTCCCGGAGGCGACGGCGATCTACGTACACCGCACCGGTCGCACCGGTCGTGCCGGCCGCACTGGCTGCGCCATCTCCCTGGTCAGTCCTCCGGAACTTGGCCGTCTCTATTACCTGCGGCTGCAGTACAAGATCTTTCCGGTCGAGCGCAGCCTGCCGACCGAGGGCGAGCTGCAGACGCGGGCCGAGGCCGATCGCATCGCGCTGCTGTCGGCCGCCTTCACTGGAGCACAGAGCCCCGACTCTCTGGCCCTGGCGCAGCGACTTTTGACCCATCCGGAGGCCGAGCGCATCGTCGGCGGCCTGGTCGCGGCCTTCTTCGGCGCCAGCACCCAAGAGGGCGAAGACGCCGACGAACAGGCCGCGGCCGCACGCCGCCGCGGCCCGACCGCGCGCCGTCGCCCCGCAGCCCGCACGGTCGAGCCGAACGACGAGGACGGCGATGGCGACGGGCCGCAGCGGGGCCGCAACGCAGCGCGCCGCAGCCGCCCGGCCGCGCGCGCACCGAGCAAGCGCCCCCCGGCCCCCGAAGAGGACATCACCTTCACCGAGACCAACGCGGACGTTCCGCCCGATACCCCGCTGGCCACCCTCTACCTGAAGGTCGGCCGTAAGGACGGCGCGCGCGTGGGCGAGATCGCCCGGCTGGTGCGCGAGGCCGGCGATCTGCGCCGCGCCGACGTGGGCAAGATCCGCATGCGCGACCACCACACCCTGGTGCAGATTCCCGAGGCCCAGCTGGACTCGCTGATCGAGGCCCTGAAGGACCAGCAGCTGCACGAACGGGAGCTGTCGCCCCAGCGCGCCAATCGGGAGCCGGCATGAACGGAGCCGGGGGCCCCTGGCGCGCGCTGCCCATGGTCATCCCCGCCTACCTGGCCATGGCCTGTGGCGGTGGCGACGAGCCCCAGCAACCGCCGAGCCGCGAGCGATCGCGCGGGGTGCCCGAATTTCAGGCACCGATGCCGAACCCGGACGCTCCGGCCGCCGCAGCGGCGCGCCCACCACGTCCCGGCAGCACGGCACCGGCCAGCCCCAGGCCCAGCACCGACCCGGGCGCCGAAGCCGAAGCTCAAGCCGAAGCCGAAGCCGAAGAGAAGAAGCGCGACTACGCCGCCGAGCTGAAGGCGGCCTTCGGTAGCCCCCTGGGCTGCATGGGCCAGCGCGAGGCCGGCGAGCAGCTGCCGCCCCGGATCACGCTGCAGCTGCAGGCCCACGTGCTCGATTCCGGCCGCATCACCCGGGGCTACGTCAGCGCCCCTGGCCTGCAAGCCCAGGAGCTGAGCTGCCTGGAACGCCAGCTGCGAGCCGCCCGCCTGCCCGGCGCAATCGAAGGCGCACCCCGCCAGATCAGCACCACCGTGGGCATCGAATTCAAAGCCGCCGCGGCGGCCGCCAAAGGCCCTTGACCCCGTAATTGGGGGGTTTTGGATACCGATGCGGGGGCGCAGTCGGGGTTGCTCGGCCCGCGGCGGCTCCGCTATCCTGCCGGCACTTCCATGAGCGCTCCGACGCCGGCTACCGACACCGCAACATCCCCGGCCATCGAGAGCGGAACGCTGCTCGGCGGTCGCTTTCGGGTCGAACGCCCCAGCCACGAGGACGCCCTGGGCGCGACCTTGCTGGCCCGCGACGAAAAGACCCGCAAGCCGATCGCGATCCGCGTGCTATCGCAGCGCATCGTGACCGACACCGACACCTTCGACGCCATCCGCGGCGAGGTGAAGGCCGCCGCCAAGCTCAAGCACCGCTCCCTGATGGGCACCTACGGCGTCGGCACCCACGGCGGCAACCATCCCTTCATCGCCACCGAGTGGGTCAATGGCGAACCCCTATCGGAGCTGGTCGTAAAGCGGCGGCAAGCGCAGCAACCCCTGAGCGTGCGCGGCGCCTACAACGTCATCGCCCACGTGTGCAAGGCGCTGGGCACAGTGCACGATAGCAGCTGCCACGGTGCACTGCGCCCGAGCGTGGTGTGGGTCTCGCGCAGCGGTCGCGTCAAGATCGGCGACCTGGGCGTCGGGCTGGCCCTGGTCGGCTCGGGCAAGTGGGCGCTACTGCCGGCCGAGGAGCAGGCCTACCTCGCTCCGGAGGTCAAAGCCGACGGCACCCCCGACGCGCGCAGCGACGTCTTCGGCATCGGAGCCCTGCTCTACGTGATGCTGACCGGGCGCTCGCCAATGGACGACTTCGTGCCCCCGTCCCAGGCCCACCCGGATGCCACCGAAGAACTCGATGCCATTCTGATGCAGTGCCTGGCGGTGGATCCCACCCAGCGCTACCAGGACGTCAAGGACATCGCCGCGGCCCTGCTGCCGCTGGTGGCAAGCACCCCGGAACCGGAGGGCAACGAGTTCGGCGTCGACCTGGAACTCGACATCGACATCGCCATGTCGATCGCCCCGCCCGCTCCGGAACCGGCCCACGACGCCCCCGCGGCGGTGGTCTTCCAGGGCGCCAGCGCACCGGCCGGTGCCATCCCCGCTGTCGCCCCCGCGCCCATGGCGGCGCCCAATCCGCTGGCCGCGCCCGCACCGATGGCGGCCGAGCCCGCAGCCCCGCGCAAGCGCCTCGAAGACGAACTCGGGGAGTTGACCGACCGCCTCACCCAAAACGACGCCCCGCGCTGGATGGCGGTCAAGGGAGGCCTAGACCACGGCCCCTTCACGGCGCGCGAGCTGATCAAGCTGATCGTGGAGGGCGAAGTGCTCTCCGAACATGGCCTGCTGAACATGGACAGCAATGAGCGCAAGCCGCTGGCCGAGTGGGAGGAGTTCCAGGACTTCGTGCAGCAGTACAAGCTGCGCCGTGAGGAGGCCGAGCACGCCGCCGCGCTAGAGGCCTCGACCAAGATCGAGCGCCGCGGCAACGTCGCGAAGTTCGCGATCCTGGGCGGCTCGCTGGCCCTGATCCTCTTTGCGGGCGGCGGCTACTTGCTCAGCCGTCAGGCCGCCGAAAAGCGCGAGGCCGGTGACGACGTGGACCTGGCCGCCATGTTCGAGAGCGGCCAGGTTCAGATCCAGGGCACCGCCGGCATCCTCAAGGCACCCACGGGCGGCAAGCGGCGCAAGGGCGGCGCCCGCTCGGGTGGCGGCGGAGGAGGCTTCACCTCCTACGAGGACGCCATGAACACCGCCATGGAGCTCGGCGATGCCACCAAGGGCGGCGGCGAACGCCAGCTGCGCAGCTCCGACGTGGCGGGCGTAATGAATCGCAAGCTCAACACCCTCTTCGGCTGCGTCTCCCAGGAACTCCGGCGCGGTGGCCGTCTGGGTAACGTGCGTATCGACCTCGCCATCCTCGGCAGCGGCAAGGTCATGGGCGCCAGCGTCAACACCGGTAGCGGCGCCTTCAAGAAGTGCATCGCAGCCAAGGTCCGCAGCATCCAGTTCCCGTCCTTCCCGGCGCCGCGCATGGGCGCGCGCTATTCCTTCGACGTCGATTGACGGCCCGGCCCCGATCGGGCAGGAGCATCGGTCATGGGGCGGCGCACAAAGCGGCAGGCCTGGCTGGCGATGGCCGCCGCATCTACGGTGACGGCGCTGTCGCTGGCCGGCTGCGAGCAGGTGGTGCGCGGCGGTCTGGATGAGCACCAGGCCAACGCTCTGATTCTCGCGCTCGACAACGCCGGCGTGGCGGCGCGCAAGCGCAAGGGCCGGGCCGCAGCCGTCCGGGGCGCCGCTGGCTACGAAATCCTGGTCCAGCGCGACCGCCTGCCCGAGGCGATACGCATCGCGGACGCAGCTCCCGCGCAAGCGCCCGCTGGCCCGCCACTGGGAGACGAGGACGACCAGGTCGCCGCGCCCCTGGTGCCGACGCCGGGGCAGCAGCGCCTGGCCGAGGCGCGGGCCATCGCCGCCCGGCTCGAACGCTCCCTCGTGGAACTCGAGGGCATCAGAGCCGCGCGCGTGCACCTGAGCCTGCCCGACCCCGCCGCCCGACCCCTCGACGAGCCACACGCCACGGCCAGCGCCTCGGTGCTGCTATGGCAGGCGGCGGACGGCACGGGCAGCGCGGAACCACCTGACGATGGGGCCCTGCGCCGACTGGTGGCAGGGGCCGTCTCCGGCCTGAGACCCGAGGCCGTGGCGCTTTTGCGCACCGCGGCCCCCACCCATCCGAGGCCCCCTTCCGGCGCGGCGCGCAGCCACGGAGCCCGGGCCGCGCGCGACTTTCGCGCGGGCCTCGGCGCCAGCTTGGCCCTCAATGCGGTGCTGGCGATCGCCGTCGCACTGCTGTGGCGGCGCCGCTCGCGACCGGACCTGGCAGGCCGGTAGCGCCCTCAGGCCTCCACGATCGCCAGAACCTGCCCCTCTTCGACCGCCTCGCCCTCGCTGCAGCGCAGCTCCACCAACGTGCCGGCCTCCGGAGCTTCGACGGGCACCTCCATCTTCATCGACTCGAGGATGACGATGGGCTCGCCCGCTTCCACGCGATCGCCCGGCCGCTTCTCCAACTTCCAAACCGTACCCGCGATATGTGCTGTGATCTCGAGGCCCATGATGCCCTCAGCCGAATCCACCCCGGTGCACCCCGATGCCCCCCGAGGAACCTACGGGGAGCCATCTGAGCAGGAAAAACGCGAAGGGGTGCGTCCACGGCTCCGTATCAAAGCTTTGCGCCAGATGGCAAGCCGTTGAAATGAAGGGAGAATTCCCTGCGCGGCGAGGGTGGGGCCATTTGACAGGCACGGGGCCCACAGCTAGTCTCTCCCGTTAGGCGAGCCATCGGACCGCCCGCCGGAATACCCCCAGAATTCCGCGTCCCGACTCTTGGGTAGCAGAGCTTGAATCGGTAGCCACGGAGAAGCACCCGCGATGACTGAGCAGAAAGAGTCTTCCGTCCTCTTCAACCTCCGGGAGTTGATGAACCTCGAGGAAGACCGCATCCAGGCCGAGGAAGAAGAGGCGCGGCTGAAGGCCGAAGAAGAGGCGCGGCGCAGGGCTGAGGAAGAAGCCCGGCTGAAGGCCGAGGAAGAAGCCCGCATTCGCGCCGAGCAAGAAGCCATCGAGGCCGAAGAGCGCCGGGTTCGCGACGAAGCAGCTCGCAAGGTCCGCGAAAAAGAAGAAGCGGAGCTACGCATCCGGCTGCAGGCGGAGCAGGAGCACCGCGCGCGCGAGGACGCCAAGCTGCGCGAGCACGAGCTGAAGATGCGCGAGCTGGAATCCCAGCAGCGCAAGGGCATTCCGCCGATCGCGATGGCCGCGGTGGTATTGCTGGTGGCCGGTGGCGCGGCCTTTGGTTATCTGGGAGTTTATAAGCCCGCGCAAGAACGGGCCGAGGCCGAAAAGGCCGCCGCCCAGCGCCTGGCCGAACAACAGGCCAAGGAAAAGCAGCGCATCGCCGACGAGCTCGCTGCCAAGGAAGCCGAAGCCGAGCAGCTCGCTGCCGAGAAGGCAAAGGCCGAAGAAGAGGCCAAGCGCAAGGCCGAGGAAGCCGCTGCGATCGCCAGCCGTAGCAGCAGCTCCTCGAGCGATTCGGATCGACCCCGCACACGCCGTCCCTCCGCCCGCAAGGCCAAGAAGAAGAGCAGCGGTGGATCTTCGCGCAGCTCGGGCGAAGACGATCCATTGGCAGGCCTCGACGGCCTCTAATCCGTCGGCTTTTCCTCGCATAAGAAAGAGATGGCGCACCGGCGCGACCTGAGCGATCGCGGTCGGCTGTTGCTCGGCCCCCATGCGGTGCGCGAAGCGCTCACCGTACGCTCGGCCACGGTGGCCGTGGTCTACGCCGACGCCCGCGAAGGCCGCGCCCTGGGCCCCCTGGAGCGCTTGGCGCGCGAGCGCGGGGTGGCGGTCGAAGGCCGCAGCCGCGACGAACTCGACGCGCTCAGCGGCGGCGATCGCCACCAGGGCATCGTCGGCATCGCGGGCGACTACCGCTATTGCGAACTCGAAGACCTGCTCGAGCGGGCCCGGCCCTGCCCGCTGCTCCTGGCGCTCGACCAGGTCCAGGATCCACACAACTTCGGCGCCATGGTGCGCAGCGCCGTCGCCTTCGGCGTCGACGGCATCCTCACCCTGCGCCATCGGGCGGCGCCGGTCTCGGCCGCCGTGGTGCGGGTCTCGGCCGGAGCCACCGAGCGGGCGCGCATCGCCCGCGTGGGCAACCTGGCACAGACCCTGGTCGCCCTGCGCGAACGCGAGCTACAGGTGGTCGGGCTCAGCGGCGACGCCGAGCACGACCTCGACACACTGCCGGCGCCGCCAGCCGGGCGCGTGCTGGTGGTGGGCTCCGAGGGCCGAGGCCTACGGCGCCTTACGGCCGAGCGCTGCGACCTGCTGGCGCGGCTGCCGTTGGCCTCGGGCTTCGAATCGCTCAATGCCTCGGTGGCGGCGGCGCTGGCCATCTACGAGTCCACCCGGGCGCGGCGGGAGACCCTCGCGCACCAGGACGGGAGAGCCGACGATGGGCGATGACGCAGGTTTTCGACGGGTATGCCTTTTGACCGGCGGCGGCGATGCGCCCGGGCTCAACGCCGTGATCCGGGCCTTCGTCAAGACCGCCGAACAACTGGGCATCGAGGTCTACGGCAGTGAAGACGGCTTCGAGGGCCTGATCCAAAGCGGGCGTCTGGTGCGGCTCAAGAGAAAAAGCGTGCGCGGCATCCTACCCAAGGGCGGAAGCATCCTCGGGTGTAGCAACCGCGCCAACCCCTTCGCCTACCCGATGGGCGGCGAAGACGGCAGCGCGCAGCCGGTCGACGTCTCCGAGGCGGTGATGATGCGCCTGGCGCGTCACGGCATCGAAGCGCTGGTGCTGGCCGGCGGCGACGGCACCATGCACCACGCCCAGGCCTTCATGGGGCTTGGCGTGCCGGTCATCGGCGTGCCCAAGACCATCGACAACGACCTCTCCGCCACCGACTACACCTTCGGCTTCGACACCGCCCTGAGCACGGCCACCTGGGCCATCGACGCCCTGCATTCCACCGCCGAGTCCCACGACCGCGTGATGATCGTGGAGCTGATGGGCCGCTATGCCGGCTGGATCGCGCTATGCGCGGGTATCGCCGGCGGCGCCGACGTGGTGCTGATCCCCGAGCTGCCCTACGACATCGAGCGCGTCATCGGACACATCCGCGCCCGCTCCGAGCGCGGCGCCAGCTTCAGCATCGTCGTGGTCGGCGAGGGCGCGCGCCCGATCGCCGGTCCGCGCGCCACCCTCGAGGCCGAGCGCGAGGGGCAGCTCGAACGCCTCGGGGGCGCCGGCCAGGCCCTGGCCGATGCGCTGCAGGGGCGCATCGGCCACGAGGTTCGTGTCACGGTCCTCGGTCACCTGCAGCGCGGCGGCTCGCCATCGGCTTTTGACCGCCTGCTCGGCACGCGCTTCGGGGTCGCCGCCGCCCACTGCTGCAAGCGCGGCCAGAGCGGGCTGATGCTCGCACTCCGAGGCGAGCAGATCGTGGAGGTCCCGCTCGACGATGCGGTGCTCGAACCCAAGTTGGTGCCCATTGACGGCGAGTTGATGAGCGCCGCGCGCGGTGTGGGCATCGAGCTGGGCGCAGCGCATGGCGCCGCTGAATGATCCGAGTCCTTTCCGGCCAGAGAAACACCATGGCGAAATATCCGACGACTCCCATGTGCGACGGCGCGCTACTCGAGGCCTTCGAGCCTAGCGTGCGCGACAGCGACATCTTCTGCGCCACCGTGCCCAAGTCGGGACAAACTTGGCTGATGGCCCTGATGTTTCATCTCAGAAGCCGCGGCCTCGATCCCGAGATGGGCGGCAAGGATCGCATGGAGGTGATGCCGTGGCTCGAACTGCCCTTCGACGTACGCACCCGAACTCCCCACGAACGGAGCGAGCGCCTTTCGCACTTCGCCACCCTCCCCGACCCTCGCATCTTCAAGATGCATGTCAGCTACGACGAGATCCCTAGACCGGCCGTGTCCCACAGCCGCATCGTGACCATCACCCGCGACCCACGCGAACTTCCCTTCTCCATGTACAACCACCTCGATGGCATGGGACGCCTCACGCCCGAGCAGGAAGACTTCAACGTCTATTTCGAGAGCTGGCTCGAGACCGGCTACTTCTTCGAAGTCGTGCGCTCCTTCTGGCCCCACCGCGAAGAAAACCACCTGCTGTGGCTGCGCTACGAGGATTTGCAGGCCGATCTGCCGGGCCAGGCCCGACGCCTCTGCGACTTCCTCGGCTGGCCCCTGCACGACGCCGACCTCGAGCGTGTGCTGCCGCTGGTCTCCTTTTCCCACATGCAGGGAGAGGAAGACCGACGGCGCATGGAGCAACCGGAGCAGTCGATATGGCGCGAGGGCAAACGCTTCTTTCGCGAAGGCGCCGTGGGCAACAACAGCGAGCGCCTCTCGGAGTCGCAGCGCCGGCGCGTCGTCGAGCGCGCCCGCGAGCTTCTGCATCCCGAGTGCTTCGACTTCGTGATGTCGCTCGATTGACCACCCCAAAGAGCATGGGAAGAGGTCCGTCTCGCATTCACTTCTGAGTTGAAGTACGCTGATGACGTCTTGCGTCGGAGCATCGCGCGACGGATGCCGAGCGCGCCAGTGATCGCTCACCTGGCTTTCCTCACCAGTGCCCGCAGCAGGACCGCAGGACCCAGCCAGGAGACGTTCGAATGCCGCGCCACACCCTTGCGTTCTCGGCTCTTGTCGCACTGCTCGCGTCACCGCTGGCCTGTAGCGACGACGATGGCGATGACGCCAGCGGCGCTGGCGCCCACGACGCCTTCGGAAACGCCAATACCGGCGGCGCGGGTAGCGGCCTCGGCGGGGCCGGCGATGGTAGCGGCAATGGTAGCGGCCTCGGCAGCGGCGGCGGGCTGACGGCGGACACCGCCTGCGGCATGGGCAGCGCGTCCGCGCAGCTGACGCCCGTCAACATGCTGGTGATGTTCGACCGCTCGGCCTCCATGGACGACAACGGCAAGTGGCCCAACGCCACCGCGGCGCTGATTTCGTTCTTCGAGAATCCGGCCTCGGCCGGCCTGCGCGTCGCCTTTCGCTTCTTTCCCGACCGCGACCCCGGCTGCAACCAGGACGGCTGCGACCCACAGATCTGCTCCCAGGTGCTGGTGGACATCGACTCGCTAACCGCCGACCCCGCGCCCGCCGACGCCCAGGAGGGGCGCCTGGTCGACGCCATCGTCAACGCCGGACAGCGAGGCGGCGGCGGCACGCCGATCCACGCCGCACTCGACGGGGCTTTGCGCTGGGCTGGGGCGCACCAGGCTTCCTTTCCCGACGAAAATACCGTGGTGATCTTCGTAACCGACGGCGAGCCCAACGGCTGCGACGAAAACTTCGACAACATCGCCACGCTGGCGGCCAATGCGCTCTCCAGCTCCGGCGTGCACACCTACGCCATCGGCCTGGAAGGCTCGAGCGAGGCCCAGATGAATCAGCTGGCGCAGGCGGGCGGCACCGGCGACGGCATCTTCATCGGCAACAGCGCCAACGCCGAGCAGGAGTTGCTGGACGCGCTCAACGCCATCCGCGGCGAGACCCTCTCCTGCGACTTCCCGATGCCCCAGCCGACCGATCCCTCCATGCCCATCGATCCCGCGCGCGTCAACGTGACGTTCACCGCAGGTGATGGCACCGCCAACACCTTCGCCCAGGTCAACGATGGAGCCTCCTGCGGTAGCAAGAGCGCCTGGCACTACGACCAGCCGAGCGCGCCCACGCGCATCACCCTCTGCCCCAGCGCCTGCGAGCGCGTGCGCTCCGATCCCAACGCCCAGCTGCAGATCCTGATCGGCTGCTCGACCTGCGGTATCGATCAGGACTGCGGTAGCGGCGCGCCTCCAGGCAGCAGCGGACTGCCGCCCGTGTTCGTCGACTGAGGTCAGCGCACTCTCGCCGCGGCCGCTCAGAACGCTCCCGCAACGCCGAAAGCCATGGCGTCGCCCCTAGACCCAGCACGCTGGAACGCAGCCTCAGGCCCGCCGGGCGCGCCCGCTGGCATGGCGCCTGATCGACCGGCTCGCGCGCAAGCCAGACGGCGTCGCTCAGCGGGATCAGGACTACATGCACCGCAGCCGACCCCGCCACGAAGCAATCACGAGCCAATACGGAGTGGAGGTGGAGTTCGACCCGATGACGCCATGGCTCGACCGCAGAACCATCACCGGCGCCACGTGTTGTACTTCACGATGCAGTAAAGGGCGCGCACGCCGTCTCTCCAGCCGACCTTCTTGCCCTCGTCGTAGGTGCGGCCCGAATAGGAGATGCCCACCTCGTAGATGCGCAGGCCCATCTTCGCGACCTTGGCGGTGATCTCGGGCTCGAAACCGAAACGCTCTTCTTCGATGACCAGCGACTCGATGACCTCGCGCCGGAAGACCTTGTAGCAAGTCTCCATGTCGGTGAGGTTCAGGTCGGTCAACATATTCGACAGCTCGGTCAGAAAGCGATTGCCCACCGAGTGCCAGTAGTAGAGCACCCGATGGGACCGGCCGCCGACGAAGCGCGAGCCGAAGACCACGTCGGCCCGGCCGTCGACGATGGGCTGTATCAAGCGCCCGTATTCGTCCGGGTTGTACTCGAGGTCAGCGTCCTGGATCAGCACGATGTCACCCGTGGCTCGCGCAAAGCCGGTGGCCACGGCTGCGCCCTTGCCGCGGTTGAATTCGTGAAAGCAGGCCTCGACGCCGTCGCTGGCAGAAAGCTCGATGAGCTTTTGGCGACAACCGTCGCTGGAGCCGTCGTCGACGAGGATGATTTGCTTGTCGGTTATGAATTCGGAAGCGGCGCTTTGCACGCGTCGCACCACCTCTTCGATGGTGGAGACTTCATTGTAGACGGGTATGACTACACTGAGCCTCACGCGCCTGCGCCCCTACTTGTGCCGATGGCGCCGTTGCCCACGTCGACGCCCCTCGCCGAACGCCTGCTCGATGCGCCGGGCACCCCGCCCGAGCGCCTGCAGCAACTTGCTCGTTGTCGCTGGACGCACGCTCACGCCACCCCAGAAGGCGAGCCCACTGATTTCGAGCACGGGTGCCGAAGCGGACTCCGGGTCGGGACAGCGATTGGTGAAGCCTCCCATGAGGCCGAGACCGCTCGAGCGCACGCGCACGTTGGGGGGCACGATGACCTCCACGCCGCCCATGACCGCCGTGCAGTGGATGCGATGCAGGCCCGGTCCGAAGTTGGCCTCGGAGAGGTCGAGCACGGCCCCGCCCCAAAACGCCAGGGCGCTCATCTGCTCGGGGACGGCAAAGCGCCCGCCCTTGCGGTTGCCTCCGAGCACCGCGACCACCGACTCTTGGGCGTCTACCTCGGCAAGGGCGGCCTGTGGCGAATTCAGCGCGGGCAACCCCTGGGTCGCCCGCTGGATCTGAGCCGGATTTTCGGCGCTCTCGACCAGGCCGAGCCGGCGTTCGAGTTCGTCCAGCTCGATGAGATCGTCGGCGTATGCGTGACGCAGCAAGGTGCTGACCTCCAGGCGCTCTTCTTCGAGTTCCTCGGCGCGCCTTCGGTCGACCATCAGAGAACCAGGATAGCGCACTTTGCCCGATGACCGGAGCGCCCCCCGCTCCCGGGCTCAAGCCGCGTTGGCAGCGGGCAGGGGCCGTCGTATCATCACCGCCATGGCACGCACGGCTGCGGCGCTGGTGATTGGCAACGAGATCCTCAGCGGCAAGATCCAGGAAGCCAACCTGGCCTACCTCGGTCAGGAGCTGTTCAAGCTCGGCATCACCTTCGCACGCGCCATCATTTGCCCAGACGACATGGACGTGATCGGCGCCGACCTCAACGCCCTGCGCGCAGCCCACGACTTCGTCTTCACCAGCGGCGGCGTCGGCCCCACCCACGACGACATTACGCTGGCTGCGGTCGCCCGCGCGTTCGACGTAAAATTGGTGCGCGCACCCGAGATCGAAACGCTGATCCGGGGCTACCACGGCGAGCGCGTGACCGAGGATCACCTGCGCATGGCCGATGTGCCCGAGGGTGCGCGCCTGATCGCCAGCGCCGACGTGCCCTGGCCCACGGTGGCCATCGAAAACGTCTTCATCTTTCCGGGCGTGCCCGAGATCTTTCGGCTGAAGTTCCCGCCTTTGCGCCAAGAGCTAGGCGACGGCAGCCGCTTCTTCAGCCGCGCGGTCTACACCTTCTGCGACGAAGGCGAGATCGCCCACTTATTGTCCCGCGAGCAAGATGCCGCACCGGAACTCTTCATCGGCAGCTATCCGCGCTTTCGCGGCGAGGACTACCGCCTGAAGGTCACCGTCGACGGCGCCGACGAGCAGGCGGTCTCCGCTACCCTGGAGCGCATCGTGGCGGCACTGCCAGCGGACAAGATCGTACGCGTGGATTGAACCCGCTTGAGCGGAATGGGCCTCGGGTCCTTGCCGGGTCGTTACCGGGTCGTCATCGCTCCCATCGCCCCGCCCTCACGGGGGGATTGGACGCAGCTTCATCTCGACGGTGGTCTCGCCCGGGGGCAGGCGCAGCCGCACGTCATGGGGAAAATAGCCGGGGGCCTTGAAGGTGATGTACTTGATGCCCGGCTTCATCGCCTTGGGCTTCACCGCCAGCACCTTGGCGCTGCCTGCAAACTCACCGTTGACGTAGACGGTGGTGGACTCGGGCACGGCGACCACCTTCAGCCGTGCGGGCGTCGGCCGCGGCGGCGGCTGGCAAGCGACGCAGACGAGCACGGCCACCAAGGCCAGCGCGAAACGCAGTAGCGCCCGGCGCCCTATGGGCTCGGCTATTCCCATTCGATCGTTGCCGGCGGTTTGCTCGAGATGTCGTAGACCACGCGATTGCAGCCGCGCACTTCGTTGATGATGCGCGAGGAGACCCGGGCCAGCAGATCGTAGGGCAGGCGCGCCCAGTCGGCCGTCATGGCGTCGCGCGAGGTAACCGCGCGAATGGCCACGGCGTATTCGTAGGTGCGGTCGTCGCCCATCACGCCCACGCTGCGCACCGGCAGAATCACGCAAAAAGACTGCCACAGGCTCTCGTAGAGTTCGGCGGCGCGGACTTCTTCCTGCAAGACGGCATCGGCCTCGCGCAGGATCTCGAGCTTCTCGGCGCTGACCTCGCCCAGGCAGCGGATCGCCAGGCCCGGGCCCGGGAAAGGCTGACGCCACAAAACCCGCCGCGGCATGCCCAGCTGGGCGCCCACCTCGCGCACCTCGTCCTTGAAGAGTTCGCGCAGGGGCTCGATCAACTGCAGGCGCATGCGCTCGGGCAGGCCGCCGACGTTGTGATGGGTCTTGATGACGGCGCTGGGGCCCTTGAAAGAGACGCTCTCGATCACGTCCGGGTAGAGCGTGCCCTGCACCAGAAAGTCGACCTGGCCCAGCTTGCGCGCTTCTTCCTCGAAGACGTCGATGAAGATGCGGCCGATGGTCTTGCGCTTGGTTTCGGGGTCGGTGATGCCGGTGAGGGCGTCGAGGAAGCGCTTCGAGGCATCGACGTGCACGAGCTTCAAGCTCATGTGGTCGCGCACCATGCGCACCACCTGGGCCGCCTCGTCTTTTCGCAACAGACCATTGTCCACGAAGATGCAGGTCAACTGCTCGCCGATGGCGCGCGAGACAAGCGCCGCGGCCACCGACGAGTCGACGCCGCCCGACAGCCCGCAGATCACCTGGCCGTCGCCCACCTGCTCTTTGACGCGCGCCGTGGTGTCGTCGACGAAGGAGCTGGGCGTCCAGCTGGCCTCGAGCCCGGCGACGTCGAAGAGGAAGGCTCCGAGCATCTCGTCGCCCAGGTCGGTGTGGGCCACTTCGGGGTGAAACTGCACGCCGTAGATCTTGCGCGCGGCGTCACCGATGGCGGCGAAGGGGGAATTTTCGCTGTGGGCCAACACCTCGAAGCCCTCCGGAATCGCCACCACACGATCGCCGTGGCTCATCCAGACGTTCGTGGAGGCGCCGGCTTCGAGCCCCGACAGGATGCCCAGGGGCCGGTCGACGGTGATGGTGGCCGGACCGTACTCCTGGTGCTCGGCGGTCTCGATGCGGCCGCCCAGCAGCCGGCAGGTCAGCTGCTGGCCGTAGCAGATGCCCAGCAGGGGCTTGCCCAGCTCGAAGATCTCCGGGTCCACGCTGGGGGCATCGGGGCCGAGGGTGCTGGCAGGGCCGCCCGAGAGCACGATGGCGCTGGGGTCGAGCTCGCGGACCTGCGCCAGCGGCACGGTGCAGGGGTGGATCTCGCAGTAGACGTGCTGCTCGCGGATGCGGCGGGCGATCAGCTGGGTGTACTGGCCGCCGAAGTCCAGAATCAGCAGGGTCTGGCGCGGCGGGGCACTCATCGCCGCACCGCCTGGGTCCACTGGTCGCTCACCTGCTGCCTCCGCGTCTAGAAAGGCCGGGAGTGTAGTCAACAATCCCCGAAGCGCCAGCCCCGGAGCGGCGCCAAATCGAGGCTCAGGGCGTGACGACGCGATGCACGACCACCGGCTCCCCCTCCGGATCCTCGACCACCACGCTGCCCTCGGCCACACCCAGCAGGCGCACGGTGTTGGGCTCGCCGCGATAGCTGCTGGTGGTGCGGGCGGCGACGCCGATGCCCGGGGTCGCGACCGTGAGCGTAGAGGCCTCCAGCAATTCGACGCGCCCGGCGCTAAAGAGACCGGCGGCCTCGAGCATGCGGAAGCTGCCGCCGTTGGCCTCGCTGTTGGTCTCGAGCACCACCACCACGCCACCGCGCTGCATGAAGTCGGACAGGGCGTTTGCCCAGCGCGTGCCGAGTTCGAGTAGCTCGTCGTTGCTGGACAACGCCTGGGCGTGCACCAAGAAGGCGTCGGCTGACGCCAGGGCTGCGGTAACCTCGTCGGCGCTCACTTCGCGGGGCTGCCAGCTGCGGCCATCGAGAACCTCGACGCGCGCAATCGCGGCTTCGACGCCGGCCACCGAAGCGTCGTGGGCGCTACCGCGGTAGACCACGGTGCGGACGGGCGCGCCGACGGCCAGGAAGATGGCGTTGCCGACCATGCGCTGCATGCTCTCGTTGACGCTCTCGCTGAAGTCGTGGCCGACGACCACGACATGACCGGGCATGGCGTCAGCGCACTCGGCGGCCGCGCACACCCCGGAGCGGCACACCTCTCCGCACTCGCCGCAGTTGCGGGGGTCGTTCGCGGGGTCGACGCAGCCGCCACCGCAGTCCAGCAAATCGGCGGCGCAATCGTCGACGCACAGGCCCAGCTGGCAGAGCTGGCCGTTGCCGCAGCGCTCGCCGCAGGCGCCGCAGCTGGTGGGCTCGGACTGCAGGTCGACACAGAGACCGTCGCACTCCTTCAGGCCCAGGGCGCAGGCCGGAGGGTGGGGGCCGGCGTCGGGGTCGGCGCTGCTGGCGTCGGGGTCGGCGCTGCCCGTGTCGGGGTCAGCGCTGCTGGCGTCGGGGTCAGCGCTGCTGGCGTCGGGGTCAGCGCTGCCCGTGTCGGGCTGCGTCTTTTCGCCGCCGTCCGCCAGACCGGGTGAGTCGAGGGCGCCTGCATCGGAAGCGGCGTCCACCGAGGCGTCCACCGGGAACTCGACCATCTGGGGCATGGCTCCATCGCCATCGCCATCGGCGCACTCGACAGCCGCGACGTCGGCCTCCAGGCACCGCCCATCACAAAGCGCATAGCCCGGAGCGCACTCGGCACCGACCAGGGCACTGCCGCAGGCGCTGGCCAACGGCAACCACAGCAACATCATCCACCTGGCTCGGGCGGTCGCAGTCATGGCGCATGCTCCTCGGGTTCGTCAGATGCCTGGGGTGCCTCGGCTTCGTCCGTGGTGGCGGCCACGCCGGGGCGCACCACGAATTCCACGCGGCGGTTGGAGGCGTGGGAATCGCGCCGGGGGTTGGGGCGGCTGGAGCCGAAGCCCTGGGCCTGCAGCCGCTCGGCGGGCACGCCCATGGAGACCAGGGCCTTGTGCACGTTCTGGGCGCGACGCTGGCTGAGGCTGAGATTGTAGCTTTCCTTGCCGCGGTCGTCCGCATGGCCCTCGATGTGCAGCGCCCCCCAGTGGGGATTTTCTGCGATCAGGCGCGCGATGGCCTCCAGGGCTGGCCGCGCCCGGTTGCGCACACGGGCACGCTCGGTCTCGAAGAAGACACGACCGTCGAGCACGATGCGGCCGTCCTCGACCGCGACGCTGTCGGGCAGATCGCAGTCTTCGCCGCACTCGATGGCCTCGACGTCGGAGGCCTCATCCAGGTCGGGGCAGCCGTCGCCATCGCGATCGCCATCGGGGTCTTCGGCGGCATCGGGGCAGCCGTCGACGGCGTCGAAGATGCCATCCTCGTCACTGTCGAAGGGCAGCTCGGGGGGACTGTCGGGCGCTGGGTTGGCCTCCGGGCAGCCATCATCGTCAGCGAAGCCGTCGAGGTCTTCAGCCAGTGAGGGACACTGATCGCGCACGTCCGCCACGCCATCGTCGTCGGCATCACTGATGGCGGCCGCCGCGGCGCCGTGCTGGCTGCCGCGCAGGGAGCGCGAGGGCGCGGCGTCGAGACCGAACTCGACGCCCAGGCTCAGCAAGCGTGCATCTTGGTCGGACAGCACGTCCTGGGGCTGCACGACCTGCACATAGCGCAGCGCCGGTGACAGGGCGTGGCCGGCGAACTCGAAGCTGTAGCCGAGCCCCAGCTCCACGCTGGGGCGAGCCAGACGGCCGGTGACGGCGCCGCCGGCTCCGGCTTCGAGGAAGGGCCCCGTGCCGGCGGCACCAAAGGGCTGCAGCCGCAGCACGCCTGAAAGCGTTTCCAGGGTGCCCATGCCGGGGTCGGCCAGGGCGCTGTCGCCAGAGCCATCGGCATCGCCGAACAGCGCCGCGCGCAGCCGAGCGCCGGCCGAGAAAGCGGCCGAAAAGGGCAGGTGAAAGGTGGCCGACACGACCCCGCCCGGTTCAAAGCGATCGCTCTGGGGAGCGCTGACGGGGATGATGGCGCCGGCTTCGACGCTGAGCCAACTTGAGGGAGCCTGCGCCTGCGTTGCGGCCGCGCACACAAGAACACAGCAGGCGACAGCGGCGGCGCCGGCAATGGTAGGGATTCGAGCCATCTCGACCCTCGTGATCGGCTTTTGCCGCCAAATCTTGAGCCGGCCGCGTGCTTACTTTGGCTGTGCGGCGCAGGGAGTGTCGGCCCCTTGGGGAGAACACCGACTCCACAGCGCTTTCGGTTCGGGCTATCGTGATGGACGCAGTTTGCAATCACCGTGTGCGCAGGGAGCCCGTCGCTATGCCCAAATCAATAGCCCCGGTTGAGGTCGACGAGCGGATCCCGATTCGCGGTCAGCACCGCGTCTCGGAGGCCGAAATCGTCCAGGAAGCGATTCCCACACCCGAGGACTTGTTCATCGATCGCGAGCTGGGACGCGGCGGTATGGGGCGCATTCACGTGGCCCAGGACCGGCGGCTTCTGCGCAACGTGGCGCTCAAGCGGCTCGACCGCAAGCTCTCGCGGGAGCCCTTCTACCGCGACGGTTTCGTGGCCGAAGGGCAGATGACCGGACAGCTCGAGCACCCGAACATCGTGCCCGTGCACAGCCTGGCGATCAGCCCCGACGGCGTGCCCTACTTCACCATGAAGCTAGTGGACGGCATCTCCTTTCACTATTGGTTGCGCGACCCCAAGCATGCGGTGGGCAGCAGCGTGCGGCTCGAAGAGGGGCTGTCGATCTTGGTCAAGGTCTGCGACGCCCTGGCCTACTCCCACCACCGCGGGGTCGTGCACCGGGACATCAAGCCCGACAACATCATGGTCTCAACCTTTGGCCAGGTGTATCTGATGGACTTTGGCCTCGCGCGGCTAAGCAAGACCAAGCCGGCCTCCGGCAACCGCGCCCAGATGGAGGCGCCTGGCGCGGTCGGCACGCCCGGCTACATGTCGCCGGAGCAGGCCCGCGGTGTCCCCAGCGAGATGAGCGAAAGCACCGACATCTTCGGCATCGGCGCGCTGCTCTACGAGCTGGTCAGCGGCAAGCTACCCTTCGGTTCCGCGCGCGACGTCGAGACGCTGATGCGCACCACGCGCCAGGGCCGCGTGGTGCCCATCGACAAGGCCACCGCGGGCGTCGGGGCGCCCAAGCGCCTGCGCGAGATCATCGACCGCGCCACCCAGCCCAAGCCCGAAGACCGCTATCCGAGCGTGGTCGAGCTGCAACGCGAGCTTCAAGCGTTCCTGCGCGGCGGGCTGCATCTGCCGCGGCAGCTCTTTTTGCCGGGAGAACTCATCATCCGCGAAGGCGACCCCGGCGACTGCGCCTACATGATCGTCGACGGCCGCTGCCGCGTCTACCGCACCGTCGACGGCAAGCAGGAGACGCTGATGACCATGGAGCCGGGCGAAATCTTCGGTGAGATGGCGCTGCTGCTGGGCGAACCGCGCTCGGCCAGCGTCGAGGCGCTCGACCCGGTGGCCCTGCTGGTGCTCGATGAAAAGACGCTCGAGCAGGGCATCGGCGGCGACGGTTGGGCAAGCGCCCTCCTGCACACCTTGGCCAAGCGTTTCCGCGACCTCGAGCAGATGGTGCGACGCTCGGGCGTCTCGCGCCACGGTTGATGGCGCCTGCGCACTGCCTGTCCGGAGTCCTATCATGAGCGAACTGAACTTGGCCCAGATTCACGAAGCGGTTGCCACCGTGGTGCCCGAGCGCGAGTGCATCGTGCACCGATCGCGGCGGCTGAGCTACGCGGAGGTGAGCGAGCGCAGCCGGCGGCTGGCGAACGTGCTGCGCGTGAACGGACTGGGGCTGCACACGCCGCGGTCAGAGCTTGCAAACCACGAATCAGGCCAGGACCACGTCGCGCTCTACCTCTACAACGGCCCCGAGTACCTCGAGAGCATGTTGGGCTGCTTCAAGGCCCGGGCGGTGCCCTTCAACGTCAACTACCGCTACGTCGAGGAAGAACTGCTGTACTTGCTGGAGGACGCCTCGGCCCGAGCGCTGATCTACCACGCCGACTTCGCAGAGATGGTGGCCGAGCTGCGGCGAGAGTTTCCGGACCTGCTGTTGATCCAGGTGGATGACGGCAAGGGCACGGAGCTGCTCGACGGCGCGCTCGACTACGAGCAGGCGCTTTCGCAGGCCGGCGCCGAACAGCCGGAGCTCGAGTATTCGCCCGACGACCTCTACATCCTCTACACCGGCGGCACCACGGGCATGCCCAAGGGCGTGCTATGGCGCCAGGCGGATGTCTTCGTGGCGGCCCTGGGCGGTCGCAACCGCAAGGGCGAAGAGGTCGAGGAACTGACAGCACTCGTCGAGCGCGCCCGACGCGAGCCCACGCGCGTGCTGCCGCCACCGCCGATGATGCATGGAGCGGCGCACTGGGTGGCTTTTCACACCTTCCACAGCGGTGGCACGGTGGTGATCCAGGACGAAGTGCGGCGTTTCGACCCCGAGGATGTGCTGAAGGTGGTGGCACGGGAACGGGTCGAGGGCTTGCTACTGGTAGGCGATGCCTTTGGGCGGCCGCTGATCGAGGCCCTGGAGCAAAGCGAACTCGAGCTACCGTCGCTGCGTGCGGTCACCAACAGCGGGGCACCGCTCAGTGCGGACCTCAAGCAGCGCTGGATGCGCCGCATTCCGGGGCTGATGGTCGTCGACGCCATTGGCTCATCGGAGTCGGGACAGCAGGGCGTCAACGTCAGCGCGGGCGGCGAAGCGCAAACCGGCAAGTTCGCCCTCTCCCACAGCGCGCGCGTGCTCAGCGCAGACCTCTCGCGGGTGCTTGGGCCGGGCGACGACGAGCTCGGCTGGCTGGCCCAGGGCGGCCGCGTGCCCCTGGGCTATCTGGGCGACGCCGAAAAGACCGCCCGCACATTCCCCGTGATCGACGGCGTGCGCTACTCGGTTCCGGGCGACCGCGCGCGGCTCACGACCGAGGGCGGCGTCGAAGTGCTCGGGCGCGACTCGGTGACCATCAACTCCGGCGGCGAAAAGATCTTCGCCGAAGAGGTGGAAGCCGCCTTGAAGCTGCACCCGGCGGTGTACGACGCCATTGTCTGCGGACGCCCTTCGGAGCGCTGGGGCCAGGAGGTCTGCGCCGTGATCGAGCTGCGGCCCGGGGCGAGCGCCGGTGCGGATGAGATCGGCGCCGAAGCGAGCAAGCACGTGGCGCGCTACAAGCTGCCCAAGGCGTATTTCTTTCGCGAGCGCATCGAGCGCAGCCCGAGCGGCAAGCCGGACTATCGCTGGGCCAAGGCGCAAGTGGGTGGTTAGACCACACCGGCGAAGGAGCCGATGGCCGCCGCGCTCAACGCCAGCCCGACCGACTTGCGGCCCGAGACCGGCTCGCGCATGAAGACGAAACTCAGGAGCGCCGTGACCAGGAAGCCGAGCTGCGGGATGGGGGCGATTACAAGCGCTTTCCCTGCGCGTAGGGCGTACATCGAAAAGACCAGCCTGCAACTCGGCCATCGCGTCAAGGTCCCCGGCGTCGGCGGGGCGCACGCTGAAGCGTAGCGGCTCGTCGGACATGGCGTATCTGGACCGATCACCGAGGCCGCGCCATCGACGCAACCCTTCGAGCGGGCGCCGGCGCGGCGGCCAAGCCTTCTCGCACCGGCGCCCGTGGCCCACTACAATCGCCGGCCCCATGGACCGCATTCCCGTCACCTACTTCCCGGTCGCCACGCAGCAACAACTCCGAGTCAACCATGAGCGAATCGCAGGCAAACCCTACGCCCACTACTGGGACCCGACCTTGTGGCTGCGCGCCGAAGTTCTGCCCGCGATCGAACAACCGATGGAATCAGAGCAGGCGCTGCGCTTCGACGACATCAACGCGTTGCTCGATTCCGGCTACCAAGCGGTGGAAAATGGCTACTGCGAGATGCCCGACGGTAGCGCGTACGTGGCCAGTCTCGTGCCCTTTCCCGGCTGCACGGGCGAGATGTATCGCTGGTGGTTCTGGTGGCATGCAAAGGAGTCGGAGCGCTACACCCTGTGGTATCCGCACAATCACATCGGGGTACGGTGCTTGAGTCCGGAGCGCCTGGTGCAGCCGGGCCTCTCTCACGAAGAGCGCTACGTCGGCACGACGCATCACGTGGACGAATACATCGGCCCCGATCGGATGAAGCTCGCGATCCACTTTCTGGACCCGGCCGAGCTGGGGCTGGACACCGCGCGCTTCGAAGCGGCGGGCATCGTCGGGCACGCCTGCGCCCGAGTCAGCCTGCGCAGCGAGCCGATCGACGCGGCTACCATGGTGCACCTCGCTCGGCGCACTGCCGATGGCATCGAACAGCGCAGCCGCTACTGGATCGGACACGCGCCCAAGTTGCGTGTGCTGGGCGCGCGGATCCCGGTCGACGCGCTCGGCACGGCGCTCGGCATCAAGCGCCGCATGGCCGGTGCGCGCGTGGGCTACGAGCAGCTGCTACACGACCAGATCGAATTCTCCCACCTGTCGACCTTTCTCGCCGACATTCATCGCGAATTCGGTGGCTGATGGGCGCGGCCGGGGGCCCATCGTGGGCGCGTGCAGCTCGCGGGCTCGCGATCGGCGCCGGGGCGGCTCCCGCGGGGCCTCCCTGGGGGCTACCCAAGGGTCCTCCGAGGACATAGGCTCGCCAAATCTTGACTGAGCTCGTGGGCGCCGTGTTGCTCGTACTCGTCTCCTCCGGCCTGTGTTCGGGCGCGGAGGCGGCGCTATTTTCCATTCCACTGGTGCGTGCCCGCCAGCTCGACGAAGAAGGACAGCCCGGCAGCCACGCCCTGCGGACGGTCCGCGAAAACATGGGTCGCCCGATCGCGACGATCGTGGTGCTCAACAACGTGGCCAACATCGTCGGCAGCATCGCCGTGGGCGCCATGGCCGCGCACGTCCTGGGCGACCGCTGGATGGGGCTCTTCTCCGGCGCGCTCACCTTCATGGTGATCCTGTTCGCGGAAATCATTCCCAAGACTCTCGGTGAGCGGCACAACGAACGCCTCGCGCTCTTGCTGGCGACCCCCGTGCTGCTGCTCACGCGCCTACTGACGCCTCTGGTCTGGGCCATCGAACGGATCACGGCTCAAATCGTACGCGGCGACATCGGCCCCACCACCAACGAGGGGGAGATCAAACTCCTGGCCCGCATCGGTGCGCAGGAAGGCGTATTGGAAAAGACCGAGTCCGAAATCGTCGAGCGCGCCTTCCGACTCAACGACCAGCTCGCCTCCGACATCATGACCCCGCGCGTCGCCCTCACCTACCTCAAGGGCAACCAGACCCTGGAAGCCTCGCGCGAACGTCTGTTGAGCTCCCAGCACAGTCGCATGGTGGTGATCGGCGATGATTTGGACGACGTGCAAGGGGTCGCTCTCAAGGACGAGCTACTCGGCGCCCTGGTGGAAGGCCGCGGGGCCGTGCTGGTAAGCAAGCTGATGCGTAGGGCCCGCTACCTGCCAGCCCTGACCCGCGGCGACGCCCTCTTGCGTCACTTCCTGTCGAGCCGCGATCACCTCGCGGTCGTGGTCGACGAATTCGGCGGAGTGGCGGGCGTGGTCACGCTGGAGGACGTTCTGGAGACCATCACCGGCGAGATCGTCGATGAAACCGACCGAGTCGTCGACCTTCAAGCGGCGGCGCGCTCCACCGCCCCGCGCCTCAACGCCGACGACTGAATCGCCGGCGGCAACGAACGGCCCGCCCCAAACGATCCCTGGCGGGCCTCCCGGCCTCCTGATAGCTGCCAGGACGTTTTCTCCGGCGGCGGAAACGGGCGGGCCTCCCGGCCTCCTGATAGCTGCCAGGACGTTTTCTCCGGCCCGCCCCCAGCACGCCCCGGCCTCCCGACAGCCCTCCCGATAGCTGCCAGGACGTTTTCTCGGGATGAGTCTCGGCCCTGGTTCCGCGGCAGTGCCCCGGTCAACTGCGTCACAACGAAAGCATATCTTCAGGAAAATATAGGTTCCGACCATTTGCGGAGCGCTGTCCCACCGTAGGGACCAAGCCCCCTACATTTCTGGAGTCGGGGAAAAAACTACGCGGAGGTCATCAAATGTACTCGGGATTGGGACAGACCCGTTTCAAGGGTTTAGTGTGGGTAGCGACGCTCGCCGGGCTGGTATTTGGCTCGACGGCGACCGCTCAGAGCGTGTGCCCCGGAGAAGACGAATGCACGTTTGAAAAGCCGAACGTCCTGGTGGTGATGGACTACTCGAGTTCCATGGTGGGCTTGTCGAGTTCGCCGAATGAATTCCCCACAGGATCAGGCAACACGCGCTGGCAGGCGCAGTTGGATGCGGTGCGCGCCCTGGTCTCCAATACGGAGTTCACGGGCAACATGCACATCGGGCTGGCGCGCTTCGCCCACGACCCGGATACGTCGAGCGACGGCACCACGTTGACCAATGACACCTCGACCCCGCCCATCACGGACGGCTTCGCAATCGACTTGGGCCTCGACGACGGCGTCGACAGCTACCTCGACTGCAACACCGAGGATCTGAATGGAGCCCTGGACGCCCTGGAGCTGACCCCACCGGCGCCGGAAGACAGCGGCGGCGGCACCGCCGGCGTCATGGGGACCTGGACCAACGGCGCCCTGAACTCGGCCCTGGCCTACATCCAGGACGTCAAGGCTCGCCACAGCGGCGACGTCAATCGCCAGTACCGGGTGATCTTGATGACCGACGGCGCGTGGAACTGCGCTGAAAGCTTCACACAAACAGATTGCGACGACGCGAGCGACGCCCAGGGCAACCAAAACCCGACCCAGGGCGCCGCCGCATTGCTCGCCGACGGCACCGAAGTCTACGTGGTGGGCTTCGCGGACGCAGCCGACTCTTCGCCCCTGGACGCTGTGGCCGCTGCCGGTGGCACCGGCAGCGCCATCGACGCCACCTCTCCCGAGATGCTGGAAGCCGCCCTCGACAGCGTATTGCAGCAAGTGACCGAGGAAATCGTGGTGCCCCAGTGCATCTCGGGGCTTCCCCGCGTGATGATCATCATGGACGCCTCGAGCTCGATGCTGGTCGGCACCAATCCCGGCGACAGCAATTGGGACCAGGCGCGCTACGCGCTCGCTGGCAATCCGGACGCGCCCAACCCCGGCGACGCGGGCTACGTCGAACCGATCTTCGACAAACAAGTGACCCTCAACGACGGCCAGCTGGTCACGATCGAAGACGTCGTTCACATCGGCATGACCGCCTACAACCTGCAGAATACCCAGGAGCTGATGCTTCAGTATGCCCCCTGCGCACGCGACAACTTGCAGTGGGCGATGGATCCATGGACTTCCTGCGGACCGGGCGGAGACTGCGTGAATCCGTACACCGACAACGACCCGATTTCCTGGGACTTCAAGGACAGCGCGGTCGATCCCGTGATCATCAACGGCATGACAGTCGCGCCCTTTGCCCAGCGCACGATGAGCTTCATGCCCAGCTGCAACGGCGGCGGCTCCGAGCGTTGCCTCGGAAGCACCCCGAATACTTACACCGGTGAGGGACTGGCCTTCGCGAGCGGCAACATTACCTCCTACAACAACACGCCCGCCCCCTTCGTCGTCGATCCGGACACCCCCTTCGTCAACATCCTGATCACCGACGGGCAGACCTCGAGCGGGTCCACCAGCCCGACCGGAACCAACGGGATCTTGGACACCATGGTCCAGAATGGAATCCTGACCTACGTCATCGGCTTCGGCACTCCGGGCGGCGGCCAGGGCCAGCTCGACGTCGGCGCGCTCAACGACTACGCCGATTGGGGAGGCACCGGCGTCGGCGACGGCGGCCCCGATGCGCTGATCGTGAGCCCGGGAAGCGGTGGTGCGGCAAACCTGGCCGACGCCATTGCCATGATCATCGGCGGTCTGAACCTCGATCCCTGCTGTCAGCTCAACGACTGCAGCGTCCAGCCGGAGCCCCCCCTACCCTTCTGCGGCAATGGCGTGGTGGACGCGGGCGAAAGCTGTGACCTGGGCGCGGCCAACGGCGGCTACGACAGCGACGGCGTAGGCGGTGCGGCCAGCTGCGACCTCACCTGCACCATCGCCCAGGGCCCCTACTGCGACGACGGTGTCATCAACGGCCCTGAGAACTGCGACGACGGGATCAACAACGGCGCCTACGGTGGCTGCCTCGCTGATTGCTCGAGCCGCGCTCCCTACTGCGGCGACACCACGGTCAATGGTCCCGAGACCTGCGACGACGGAAACGATGTCAACGACGACGCCTGCCGCAACGACTGCACTTCCTGTGGCGACGGGAGCGTGGATACAGCCGCCGGCGAAGAATGCGACGAGACCACCAACGACGGCAGCTATGGAGGTTGCAATGACAACTGCACCCGGGCGGCCTATTGCGGTGACGGCAAGCTGGACGCCGCCTACGAGACCTGCGACGACGGGATCAACGACAACAGCTACGGCAGCTGCTACAGCGACTGTACTCCGGGACCGCGCTGTGGTGACGGGGCTGTCAACGGCGGCGAGACCTGCGACGACGGCAACGACGTCGACGACGATGGCTGCCGCAACACCTGCACCGCCTGTGGCGACGGGGTCATCGACAGCGGCGAGAGCTGCGACGATGGAACCAACGACGGCAGCTACGGCGGCTGCAACAGCGACTGCACCAACGCCGCCCGCTGTGGTGACGGCAACCTCGACAGCGGCAACGAGCAGTGCGATGACGGCAACAACGTGGCCAGCGACGGTTGCAGCGCCACCTGCACCACGGAAACCACGAACACGGATGCCGGCACGACGACCACCGACGCGGGCACGACGACCACCGACGCGGGCACGGCGGGCGCGGATGCGGGCATGACGCCTACGGACATGTCCACCGCTGGATCCGGGGGCGCGATGAGCCCGCCGCAGGCTGGATCGGGCAGCGGAGATCCCGCGTTGAACATGACTGGAACCGGAGCAGCGGGGGCCGGTGGCGCCCTCGGCCCCGACGGCCTTCCCCTGATGCGAACCCAGAGCGGAAGCGGCGGTGACGACGGCTGCGGCTGCAGCGTGCCGGGCGCCGCACCGAAGACCGGCTCATCGAATCGCAACGCCGCTCTCGGGGCGCTGCTACTGGGTGCACTACTGCAGCGCCGTCGTCGGCGCTCGTAGACACCGGCAAACCCGTGCGTGCGGCGGGCCAAGGCCAGCGGCAAGTACACGGGCCATCGACCCTCCCGATACGCCCCGGCAGCTCCATCCGAGCTACCGGGGCGTTTTTTTTCGCCTCTCGGCATCGCGCAAGGAAAAGCAGGAAAGCCGGCCCAAGGCCGCCTGAAAGCCGCCTGAAAGCTGCCAGGACATTTTTTCTCGCCGTTCGACGCAACCGGCGGGGGCCACTGGCCGATACATCCTGCATGAACGCCGCGACCAAGCCCCCCAAGCGCGCACGGCCCCTGCGCAGGGAGTCCAACGCTCATTTGTGGTTTG
>JAOUOP010000071.1 GCA_029880325.1 Myxococcales bacterium
GCAAAGATGTTGTGAATCAGGGGTTTGCGAAAAGCGCAGGCGCACCAGGAGGAGCGTTGAGCATTTTCGCGAGCGCCTGAACGCAAGAGATTTGTGGAGATCGCCTGCAACATGCGCTTGTTTAGGGTCTAGGACTGCTTGTCAGGCACCTGGGTGCCCTCCGCGTACATCTCCAGATGACGGTGCGAGTCGTCGCCCGCGGAACGCTCAACCTCCACCGCCCGCTCGGCACACGCCTTGCGGTCGGCCGCGCTGCAGCTGCAGTCATCCCCCGGCACCCCGCCGCAGGACCCCCGCAAGCGCCGGCCGCTGAGCACCACCCCGGTGGCCATGGCGGCCACGACGGCCAGGAAAATTACGACGGTGGCGAGTAGGGTCTGCATCGTTCGCGGACTCCGAGGTCAGAGGTCTTCTTCAGGATAGGCCGAGGCGAAGCGCGGCGTCATCCGGGTTGTGAAGCTTCCGTCGGCGCCGCGCACGATGAAAAAGGCCATCAGGCCGTTCGCCTCGGCCACGCGCGGCCCTGCTTCAGGTCCCAGCACGCTCAGGGCCGTGGCCCAGGCGTCGGCCACCGCCACCCGCTCGTGCACCACCGAGACCGATGCCAGGCCGTGGTCCACCGGCCTCAGGCGTCGCGGATCGATCAGATGCGACAGGCGCCGCCCCGAGCGCTCGTGGAAGTTGCGGTAGTCACCCGAGGTCGCCAGACCGAGGTCCTGCAGCGGCAGGGCACGCTGCACCGCACGCTGCTCCACGAGGGGCTTCTCGATAGCCACCCGCCAGGGCTTGCCGTCGGGACGGCGCCCGCGCGCGCCCAGCTCGCCACCGAGTTCTACCAGGAAGTCCCGTTGTCCGAGCGCCTCCAGGGCCTCGACGGCGCGGTCGACGGCGTAACCCTTGGCCACCGCCGACAGGTCGCAGCGCAGGGCCGGGTGGTGCTTGCGCAGGCCCGCCACCGTCAGCTCGAGCTTGTCCAGGCCCACCCGCTGCCCCAGCTGCGCCAGCACGCCAGCGTCGGGCGCGGGCGTGCCGGCGTCGGGCCCGAAGCCCCAGGCGTCGACCACGGGCCCGATGCTGACATCCAGGGCCCCCTCCGAGGCGCGCCCCACCTGCAGCGCCACCTCGAAGACCTCGCGCGTGGCCTTCGAGATCGCGACCGCGTCGGTCCCGCGGCTCGCGTTGAAACGCGACAGCTCGGAGTCGGGGCGGTAGGAGCTCATGGCCTGCTCCACCACCTCGAAGGCGTCGACGACCGCCCGCTCCAGGGCCGCCTGCGCAATGCCGGCGCCAGCGCCCGTCTGCGCACGCACGAGCTTCACGCTGTAGCTGGTGCCCATGGCGCCGCCGCTGAAGACCAGCAGCCCCTCGCCATCGGCAGCCCCTTGCGATCCCGGGCCACCGGGCTGACCGAGTCGGTAGAGCGACAGCCCGATCAGGAGCGCCAAAAAGATCGGCAGCAGCAGCCGCGCGCGCGGAGGCAGGCTGCGTGCGGAGGGCGGGGCCACTGCTGCCGCGATCCCGTTCTGTGCGGCTCCGGACTAGCCGAAGTCGTCGTAGAGCACGTTCTCGGGCTCCACGCCCAGGTCTTCGAGCATCTGACGACAGGCGTCCAGCATCATGGGCGGCCCACAGATGTAGTACTCGATGTCCTCAGGCGAG
This sequence comes from Myxococcales bacterium, assembly GCA_029880325.1. Lineage (GTDB taxonomy): Bacteria > Myxococcota_A > Polyangia > Polyangiales > JAFGIB01 > JAOUOP01. The sequence goes on from JAOUOP010000071.1 coordinate 1,660, forward strand.
GGGTGATTCTTCAGGTACTGCTCGTACAACACCTGGTGAATGAAGCCCGTGAGCCCATCCCAGTTGTCCTCGGGCAGCGGATCGGACAGGGCCAGGTGCCACTCGAAGTTCGGATTGTCGGCGGCGATGGCGTCGAAGTGGTCCTGGTAGAAGGCTTCACGCAGGCTGCGGGCGCCGTACCAGTAGCTGACCTTGCGCTTGCTGCTGAGACGCTTGAACTGGTCGAAGATGTGCGAGCGCATGGGCGCCATGCCCGCGCCGCCGCCGATGAAGACCATCTCGTTGTCGGTGTCCTTGGCGAAGAACTCGCCGAAGGGGCCCGAGATGGTGACCTCGTCGCCGGGTTTGAGCCCGAAGATGTAGGACGACATGATGCCAGGAGGCACGTCCGGCTGCCGCGGAGGCGGCGAGGCGATGCGGACGTTGAGCATGATGATGCCCTCTTCCTCGGGGTAGTTCGCCATCGAGTAGGCGCGGGTGACGGCCTCGTCGACCTTCGAGACGTAGCGCCAGACGTCGAACTTATCCCAGTCCTCGCGGTACTCGGGCTGGATGTCGAAGTCCTTGTAGTTGACCACGTGGGGCGGGCACTCGATCTGGATGTAGCCGCCGGCCCGGAAGGGAACGGCCTCGCCAGCGGGCAGCTCCAGCACCAACTCCTTGATGAAGGTGGCCACGTTCTCGTTGGAGCGCACCTTGCACTTCCACTGCTGGACACTGAAGATCTCGGGCGGCAGCTCGATCTTCATGTCGTCCTTGACCTTGACCTGGCAGGACAGACGGCAGCCCTCGCGCGCCTCGCCGCGGGAGATATGCCCCTCCTCGGTCGGCAGCATGGCGCCGCCACCCTCTTGAATGTTGACCTTGCAGACGCCGCAGCTGCCCTTGCCGCCGCAGGCCGAGGGAATGAAGATGCGGTTGGCCGACAGCGTGCCCAGGAGCGTGCCGCCGCTCTGGGTCTTGAGCGCCTTGTTGGGGTCGTCGTTGACCGTGATCGTGACTTCGCCGCTAGGCACCAGCTTGTTGCGGGCAACCAGCAGCACCGCGACCAGCGCCAGGATCATGACCGTGAAGCCAACGACGCCGTAGATGACGGTCACCATGGACGCCTCCAAAGGTGCATCGCGCGTGCGATCGAAAGGGTGTGCATTGCTTGCGTCTCCATGCCCTGGACCATGTTCTGAACCAGGCCCTAGAGCTGGATCCCCGAGAAGACCATGAAGCCGATGGACATCAGCCCCACCACGATGAAGGTAATGCCCAGCCCGCGCAGGGGAGCCGGCACGTTGCTGTAGCGCAGCTTCTCGCGCACCGCCGCGAGCGCCACGATGGCCAGCGCCCAGCCGATGCCGGAGCCCACGCCGAAGACCGTCGCCTCACCTAGGCCGTAGTCGCGCTCCACCATGAAGAGCGAGGCCCCCAGGATGGCGCAGTTGACGGCGATCAGCGGCAAAAAGACGCCCAGGGCATTGTAGAGACCCGGCCAGTAGCGATCGAGGGCCATCTCGACGATCTGAACCATGGCGGCGATGGTGCCGATCAGGGTCAGAAACGAGAGAAAGGAGAGGTCCAGCGTGGGCAAGCCGGCCCAGCTGAGCGAGCCCTCCTTGAGCACGCTCTCGGTCAACGCTTGGTTGAGGGGACAGGTGATGCCCAGGACGAAGATCACCGCCCCTCCGAGACCGATCGCGGTCTCAACCTTCTTGGACACGGCCAGAAACGAGCACATGCCCAAGAAGAAGGCTAGCGCCATATTCTCAACGAATATCGCCTTCGTGGCTAAGCTCAAGTAGTGCTCCAACACTGAAGTCCTCCTCGACTTGGTCGGGTTTCCAGCTGCGAATCGCCCAGATGAAGAAGCCGATCAGGAAGAACGCCGCGGGGGCGAGCACCATCAGGCCATTGGGCACGTACCAACCACCTTCGGTGACCGGTTTGAGAATCGTGACGCCGAAGAGCTTGCCCGAGCCGAAAAGCTCGCGCACGAAGGCCACGGCGATCAGCACCACGCTGTAGCCGAGGCCATTGCCCACGGCGTCCATGAAGCTGAGCTTGAGCCCGTTCTGCATCGCAAAGGCCTCGGCACGCCCCATGATGATGCAGTTGGTGATGATCAGGCCCACGAAGACCGAAAGCTGCTTGCTGATGTTGTAGACGTAGGCCTTGAGGATCTGATCGCAGATGATCACCAGCGAGGCGATCACCGTCAGCTGCACGATGATGCGGATGCTGGACGGGATCTGGTTGCGGATCAGGCTGATGGCCAGGTTCGAAAAGATCAGCACGCCCGTGACCGCAGCGCTCATGACCAGCGCGGTCTCGAGCTTGGTGGTCACCGCCAAGGCCGAGCAGATGCCGAGCACCTGCAGGGCGATGGGGTTATTGTTGAAGAGCGGGTCGATGACGGCTTCGCGTTCTTTGGCACTCATCTCAGATGCTCCTCAACCCGCGTGCTGGCCGCGGAACTTGGCCATGTAGGGCCCAAATCCGTGCTCGCCCAACCAGAAGCGCAGAAGGTGGGTGACGCCGCGGCTGGTCAGGGTCGCGCCCGAGAGGCCGTCAACGTGGTGCGGGTCTTCGGCGGCCGGGCCGGCGGCGCCCTTCTTGACCTCGATCACGGGCTGCCAGCTCGAGTCGAAGGCCTTGCGGCCTGGCCACAGCGCCTTCCAGCTGGGGTTGTCGACCTCGCCGCCCAGACCCGGGGTCTCGGCGTGCTGGTAGAAGGTCAGGCCGCGGATGGTGTTGCCGTCAGCATCGATGGCGACGAAACCGTAGAGCGTCGACCACAGGCCTTTGCCCTCGACCGGCAGGATCACCATGCTGACCTTGCCCTCTTGCTTGACCTGGTAGACCAGGGCCTGGTTGGGGATGCGCCGCACCTTGGCGTCGTTTTCGGGCGCTTCCTTGCTCTGGGCCGGATCCTTGGCAGCGCGGGCCTGGTCGAAGCTTTGGGCGTCGACGCCCTCGGCCACGTCGCCGCTCTCGAGGTCGACCACCACGGCCTCGATGTTCTTTTCGAACAGCTCCAGCACCTGGGCGCGGCTCAGGCTCTGGCCCTCTTCGACCAGTCCTGCCACGTCCAGCACCTTGGTCTGGCGGTCGAGGATCTTGTTCTCGAGTTGCCGATCCTTGAGCAGTACCGCCGATCCGCTGACGAAGATCGAGCAGACCACGCAGATGGCGGCCGCGAACATCACGATGAAGCCGGTGCTATGCTGCATAGCGCGCCTCCCGTCGCTTGATGTTGTCCTGAACGACGAAGTGGTCGATCAGCGGCGCGAACATGTTCATGAAGAGGATCGCCAGCATCATGCCCTCGGGGTAGGCCGGGTTGACGGCGCGTACCAGCACCACCAGCACTCCGATGCACAGGCCGTAGACCCACTTGCCGCTGTCGGTGAAAGCCGAGGAGACCGGGTCGGTCGCCATGAAGACCGTGCCGAAGGCCCAACCGCCAAGTACGAAGTGCATGTACGGCGGCAGGTTGATCATCGGGTTGGTCTCGGAGCCGATCATGTTGAAGAGAACGCCCATGCAGAAGGTGCCTGCCGCGACCCCCAACATGGTGCGGAAGGAGCCTACGCGGGTGATGACCAATACGAGCGCCCCGAGCAGACATGCCAGGGCCGAGGTCTCGCCCATGGAGCCGGGGATGCGGCCCAAAAACGCGTCCATGAACAGAGCGTCGCCCGCGGCGCTGACCGCCGCCGGGTCGGCCGCCGCGCGGGACAGCCAGGTGGCGCCGCTGTAGCTGTCGACACCGGCGAAGTTGGCCGCTACCCAGACCTCGTCGCCGCTGATCTGCGCCGGATAGGCGAAGAAGAGAAAGGCGCGCGCCGTCAGGGCCGGGTTCAGGAAGTTCATGCCGGTGCCGCCGAAGACCTCCTTGCCGATGATCACGCCGAAGGCGGTGCCGAGCACCACCTGCCACAGCGGGATCGTCGCCGGCAGCGTCAGCGGGATCAGCATGCCCGTGACCAGGAAGCCCTCGTTGACCTCGTGCTTGCGTAGCACCGCCGTGGTCACCTCGACCAGGCCGCCGGTGGCGAAGCAGGCGACGAAGATGGGCAAATAATAGCAGGCCCCGTGCAGGAAATTACCCAGGCCGTTTTGCGGGTCGAAGCCCAGGCCGAGGGCGCTGTAAAGGGCCGTCTGCCAGCTGTCGAGAGGCTGGGCGCCGAGGCTGATGGCGTGGTGGATCTGGTAGCCCGTGTTGTAGAGGGCCATCAGGATGCACGGCACGAGCGCCACCACCACGGTGATCATCATGCGCTTGAGGTCCAGGCCGTCGCGCACGTGGGAGGCGGTTCGCGTCACCTCACCGGGGGTGAACAGCAGGGTGTCGTGGGCCTCGTAGACCGGATACAGCTTCTCGAACTTGCCGCCCTTTTCGAAGAGCGGCGCCTGCTTGTCCAGGATCTCGCGCAGCTTCTTCATCAGCCCTCCTTCTCGATCGTGTCGAGGTTGGCTCGCAGGATCGGGCCGTAGTTGACCTTGCCCGGGCATACGAAAGTGCACAGGGCCAAATCTTCTTCGTCGAGCTCGAGGCAGCCCAGCTTCTCGGCCTGCTCCACGTCGCCGATCATCAGCGAGCGCAGGAGGAAGGTGGGCATGATGTCCATGGGCATCACGCGCTCGTACATGCCGATGGGCACCATGGCGCGCGGCGAGCCGTTGGTGGAGGTGCTGAAGTCGAAGCGCTGAGAGCCGCCGATGAACTTCGAGATGAAGGTGGGGATGATCGAGAAGCGATCACCACCGGGCGCCAGCCAGCCGAGAAATTCGCGCTCGCGCCCTTCGCGCAGGGCCGAGACCTGCACGTGGTAGCGGCCGAGGAAGCTGAAGACCCCGTTGTGGGCACGCTTGCCCGACAGCACCGAGCCCGAGATCAGGCGGTAGTCGGCGTCGGCATACTCGCCAGCGGGCCCGGGCTTGAGGCCCTCGCGGGGCAGGATCTCGTCGAGGGCGGCGCCCAGGCGCGTGCGCACCAGGCGCGGCTCGGCCACGATCGGCCCGGCCACCGAGACCACCCGATCGACGTCCAGCGCACCGCTTTCGAAGAGCTTGCCCACGGCCAGCACGTCCTGGTAGCCGATGGACCAGACCTCGCGCTTGCGGCTGACGGGCTTGAGCGTGTGCACATGCACGCCGGTGGTGCCAGCCGGATGGGGTCCCGCGAATTGCTCCACCGAGACGTCGGCCTTCACAGAACTCAGGAGCGGCGAGCCGGCCGCCACGCAGAGGTAGGGCTTTGCGTCGCAGAGCTTGCCGAGCACGCTGAGGCCGCGCTCGAAGTCGGCCTTGCGCGCCTCAATGATGGGCTCGGGCTTGGCCGCCAGTGGATTGGTGTCCATGGCATTGACGAAGAGCGCGGTAGGCTTGTCCTTGGGCGAAGGCACCTTGCTGAAGGGGCGCTTGCGCAGGGCAGTCCACAGTCCGGACTCGGTCAAGAGCGCGACCACCTGCTCGCGGCTGAGCTCGGTGGCGGGTTTGCCGGTGAAGCTCTCGAAGCGCACGACTTCGTCGTCGCTGACTTCGAGGGCGCGCTCGCTCTCGCTCAAATGGATCACCACCGACTGCAGCGCCCGCTTGGCGCCGCGGTTGATGCCGACCACGCGTCCGGCGCCCGGCGCCGTATAGAAGACGCCCGGTGTCTTGCGATCTTCGAACAGCAACTGGCCGCGCTTGACGGTATCGCCTTCGCGAACCTCCATGCGCGGCTTCATGCCCGGGAAGTCGTCGGCGACGATCGCCACGCGCGTAATCTTGGGACGCGTCGCGTCGATCTCCTGCTTCGGCTCGCCCGAGATCGGAAGGTCCAGGCCTTTGCGAATCTGGTGAACAGCCATCGTCTTTTCGCTGGCAGGGGGGGCTCAAAAGAGGGGGGCTCAAAAGAGAGGGGCACAAGTGCCCCCGGTAGACGAACGCGCTCGGAACCGCGCCGGCGCGGGGCTGAAGCAGCGGACTCGGTCATTCGCGTCCGACTCAGCCGCTACTGGGGGGATCAACCGGCTAGCCCCATACCAAAGCCCGCGGACCTTGGAAAGCCCGACGCTTTATCCAAGGCGTCGAAGCGGTCGGATTTCAGACGCCCTGGCGCACGCGTTCAGCGAGGTCGCCCAGGGCCTGTGCGCGCCCGGCGATCAACCTCGACAGCGCCAGCTGCGATCGAGCGCGGGCCAGGTTGTGGGCGCGGCGGCTGGGATAGCGATCGGGATCCCAGCCGAAGCGGCTGAGTTCGATGGCGTCGCGGGCGAAGCGGCTGCTGAGTTCCAGGGCCACGGTCTGCACGCCCGCTACGATGGAAGCCCACTCGGCGGCGCTGGCCAGCCCCTTCGAGCCCACGGCGTAGCCGCGCAGGCCAGCCTCGAAGATCGCTTCGTCGAAGTTCGGCTGCGGGGCGTCCTCGGGGCGGCTGTTGCACCAGGAGCGCAGGGCATCGCCGAGCTCGTAGGCCAGCTGCTGCGGGGCGACCGTGTCGAGATCGATCAGGCACAGCGCCCTGCCCTCGTCTCCGGCCTCGAAGAGCAGGTTCGAGATCTTCAGGTCACCATGACAGATGCGCAGGGGCAGGGAGGACAGCTCCCCATGTCGGGACAGCACGTGGGCGGCATCGAGGATCTCGCAACCCAGCTGCTGCACCTCGGGGTCAGCGACGGCTGCGGGCGTGGCGAGCGCGGCTTGCAGGCCCTCGAGGTGGGCCGCGGTATCGTGCACCCCGCTGCGCGCGGCCTTGAAGGCGTAGTCGAAGTCGAAAAGGGCCCGGTGGAAGCGGCCGACCGCGAGTCCGGCCGAGTGGGCCTGGACCGGGCTCGTGAGCGTGTGGTGGGTGACGCCGGGCTCGAGGCTCAGCGCCCGCCAGAAAGCGCCTTGGTGCTCGGTCCAGGGGCGATCGTCGACGGTGCGCAGGAGTCGGGGGGTGGGCACACCCCGCTCCTGCAGGCGGCGCGTGACCGCTTCGATGTCAAGGTTGACCTCGGGCGCGAAGATCGCGTGCAGGCGCTGCAGGACGGCGCCCTGGCCGGTGCCGGGTTGCAACCGAAAGGTGCGGTTGATCAGGCTGGGAACGGACTCACAGGTGGCGCCGGCCCAGCCGTAGGCCGCCAGCACCTCGGGGGGAACGCCAACTGCGCGGGCGGATTCTTCGGCCATCGGGGCCCATCCTGCCGCGGCGAGACGACTCCGGGCAATGTCTGGGCCTTGGGCTACAATGCCCTTGTGGCGAGGCAGCGCGTGATTTGGCGATCCCTGGCGGCGATGCTGGCCGCGTACCTCGTTTCGGGATGCGCCAGCAGCGGCGTGCGCCACTTTCGCCCGCTGGAGCACGTGGAGGGGCTCACCGAGGCGGGCCACGAGGCGGCCTTCTATACGCTCAAGGGCCCCGGCGGCGACTTTGGCGAGGCCAAGCTGTGGTCGCGGGGAGCGGTCATCAACAGGGTAGGCGAAGGGGAACGCAGCTACCTGCACGTGGGCTTCGTCATCAACAACACCGGCAAGGGCGAGGCGCGACTGCCCAAGGACGAGGTGGTGCTGTCGCCGGTGCACCTGCAGGGCTACAGCGTCAGCGCCCTCAGACCGCAGCGGGCCTCGGACCTGGTCGTCGCGCCGGGCACCATCGGCGAGCGCGACTTCTTCTTCGAGCTGCCGCCGGGCGCGCGGCCGCGGGACCTGCGCGGCTTTCGCCTGCTGTGGGCGGTGCACACCGCCGACGGGCCCTACCGTCAGCGCACGCCCTTCGCCTATCGGCCCCGCGGCTACTACAGCCAGAGCGCCTACGTGCTCTACGACTACCGCCACCCGGCCTATTTTCGCTACCGGAACTGGGGCTATTGCTGGAACCCGACCTGCAGCTGGGTCTACGGACCCTATGGTGGGATGGGTGTGGGCTATTGGGGTCCGCATCACCATCACGGTTCGCGAACGCGGGGCCGGGGCTACCGGGGCGGTAGCGAGCGGCGCACGGTGCGGCCGAAGTAGGAGCTACGCGGCTGGCGGCAGGCGATGTCGCAACGCTCGGGCGAGCTGTCGCGCGAGTTCAACCCTGGTGGTGTCGGAGCGCGCCTCGAAAGCGCTTTTGCCGATCGGGCTGCTCGCCAGCGGCAGCGCTCGGCTGCTCCGCCCATGCGCTGTGCACGTGGGCGGCGGGACCACCGCAGGCTGCCCGGTGCCCCTTCGGCGCCACCCTGACGGGCGCTCGAGGTGGCGTCGCACGGTTTGGTAGGCTCGAGCGCCTGCGGTCCGCGGTCGGCACCGATCGACGCTCTGCGGCAGGCAGCGTCTCTTCTCCCCTCGAAGGCGGTGCCGGCGGACCGTTCACGCATGGGCCGGCGGCGCTCGCCAGCGCCCCCTACCCGCGACCAGGTCCATGTAATCACAGGACTTTTTCTCCAGGCGGAACGCTGCGGGAAGGCAGCAGACGAAAAGTCGAGGGCGACACTGCCCCTTTTTTGCGCAGGAACAGGAGCATTCCGAGCCAACTCGGGCTAGTTTCGGCACGGCGGCAATGGATTTGGGAAATGGTTGACACATCCAACCCAAGCGAACGAGGGCGGCCATGACTGCCCTGGGCGCCGCACGCCTGGTCAACCCGCTGTTGCGACTGCTTCGCGCGCGGCACATCGATCCGGACTTCATACCCGAGCCCCTGCGTGCCGCGGACCACGATGAGCGCGTGCCCATCGAGTTGTTGCACGGAGCCATCGAGAGCGCCGCCGACCTCCTGGGCGAAAAATACCTCGGCATCGAATTGGGCACCCACTTCTGCCTCGGCGAGCTGGGGCCCCTGGACTATCTGCTGCGCTCAGCCCCGACGGTACGCGAAGCCCTGGAGGACGCCGGTCGCTACGCGGCGCTCCAGGCCGACGGCTATCGAATCTTCCTCGAGCCCCGGCGCGGTGGGGGCCTGCTCAGGCTGGTCGACGAGACCTCCTGGCCGACCACGGTGGCCGACATGGCCATGAGTTCGGCCTACACCCTGCACGTCGGCAAACGCACGCCCTTCACCTCGCAGCTCGAGTGCTGGTTTCCCTACGGCACGCCCCGCGACCCCGGCACCCACGTGCGCTGCTTCCCGGGTGCGAAGCTGCGCTTCAACGCCCCGTTTCATGCTTTCGCCATCGACGACTCCTACGAGCGGGCCCCGCAGCCGGGCGCAGACCCGCAGTTGCACGAGATACTTCGCAACCACCTCGATGGCGTGGTCCACGACATGACGCGCACCGCCGGACTGAGAGCGCGGGTTCGTCGCACCATCGAGCGGCAGCTCCGAGAGCACGGCGACGCCAGCGTGCCGGTCATCGCCCGCAGCCTCTCGATGAGCAGACGAACGCTGAGCCGGCGGCTGCAGCAGGAGGGCACGACCTTCGCCGAGGAGCTGGATGCGGTTCGCAGCACGCTCGCGCTGTCGTTGGTCGCCAACTCCAGCCGTCCACTGGCCGAGGTCGCGTTTATGCTGGGCTTCTCCCACGTGGAGTCGTTCCATCGCGCGTTCAAACGTTGGACCGGAACCACGCCGCTCGCCCACCGGAGCCAATCGGTGGCGGTCTCCTCGGGCCCCGAAGCAGGCCACTGACGCGCGCCCCTGGAGCGGCGATTTCAAACCGGTCGGCGCTCTAGCCTCGGGGGCCGATTCGACTAGCCGCCGATGCCATTGTGCCGTGGACCCGGTTTCGGCGCATCCAGTGTGAGCTAGTGTCCTGCTGTGTAGTCGGCGGTTCGAAAGTGTTCCGTCGACCGGATCCGACGCCCAGGTCGCACCGCGCGCGACCGAGCGTTCGCCGCAATGACGGAGACTACCGTGAGACTATCTGCGAGCCGATCACACCAGAGCCCTGTGCGAACCCCCGCCATGGGTGTCACGAGCGCCCTGGCCCTTGCCATCACGACGATGCTCGCAGGCGCCTGCGGCAGCGGTGGGGGCAGCGGAAACGACGGCAATACGGTCCCGGGCGCGCCGGTTGGCGGGTTCGGTCCCGCGGGTGCGCCGACCACCCCAGGGGGGTCGGCGGCGACGATGCCCGGCGACAGCAGCCTGACACCGGCGACCGGTAGCGACCCGATGACGGGGGGTTCCGGCTCCGATCAAACGCCGACGATACAGCCCCCCGGCGGTGATCCGATGGCCGACGGCAGCGCGGGCGGAGTCGCCGGCAGCGGCGACATGATGATGGGTGCCGCCGGCATCGATGGCAGCGCCGGCACCGGCGGCGCCGCGGGCAGCGACGACCCGGACACCATGGTGGCGGCCGGCAGCTGCTGCGCAGACGGTGACTGCATCTGCCGCGACACGCCTCCAGCAGCGCGCACCTCGGACCCCGGCCCCTACGGCACCGACAGCTACAGCCTGGCCGGAGTCGGCTGCATCTACTATCCCACGGACGCCGAGCCGCCGTTTTCGGCGGTGGCGGTCTCCGACGGCTACTTGGGAAGCGGCGGTTGTAGTGCGTTGGCGCAGACCAGCGGCTGGGGCCCGCTCTACGCGTCCTACGGAATCGTGGCCATGATCATCGAGACCCTGGGTAGCGACCAGCCGAGCACCCGCGGGCGCAAGCTCAACACCGGCATCGAGGGGCTCAAGGCGGAGAACGAGAAGTCCGGCAGCCCCATCTTCGGCAAGCTGGCGGGGCGCTATGGCACCTCCGGCTTCTCCATGGGCGGCGGCGGCACGACCTACGCTTCCACCACGGATCCCTCGTTGCGAAGTTCGGTCGCCATCATGCCCTGGGGACCTGTCAGCGCGGGCATCACCGTGCCCACGTTGGTTACGTGCGGCTCCAGCGACACCATCGCCTCCTGCCTCTCCCACGGAACACCGCTCTACGCGGGACTGCCGGCCTCGACGTCCAAGATGAGGGTGACGGTCACCTCCGGCCACGCCGGTCAGCCTTCCTCCGGCGCAGGTGAGCAGGGCGCCTGGGGCCTGGCCTTCCAGAAGGTCTTCCTCGATGGCGACGAGCGCTGGCTGCCGCTACTGACCTCGGGCGGCCACGACGAGAGCAATATTCAGTAGCATTCAGTGCCGCGAGTCTGGGCTCAGAGCACGCCCAGGGCGTTGAGGAAGACCAGAGCCATGCCCACGGGCACCAGGTAGCGCAAGAGGCCGAGCCAGGCGCGGTAGAGGCTGCCGAGGGTGGTGCCGCGCAGGAACTCCTCCTGGCGCAAGGCGGCGTCCAGACGATAGCCGACGAAGAGCGCAGTGAGCATGCCGCCAAGCGGCAGCATCCAGTTGGAGGCCAGGTAGTCGAAGAAGTCGAACCAGTTGCGTCCGAGCCGCTCTTGCAGGCCGCTTCCGAAGAGCGCGGACGAGCCGCTGAGGGCCGAGGGCACGCCGAGCAGCGCCACCAGCGTTCCTGTCACCAGCGTGGCGCGGCGCCGGGGCCAGCCGCGTTCGTCGATCAAATAGGCGGTTGTGACCTCGAGCAGAGAGATGGCGCTGGTCAGGGCGGCGAAGACCAGCAGCGCGAAGAAGATCGTCGATAGCAGGCGGCCGAAGGGCAGCTCTCCGAGGGCCATGGGGATGCCCTTGAAGACCAGGCCCGGGCCCGCCGCCGCTTCCATGCCGTGGCTGAAGGTGATGGGGAACAGCACCATGCAGGCCAAGAGCGCCACGGCCGTGTCGAGCAGGCCGATCGCCAGGGAGGCCTTCACGGCGTCGCCCTCGCGGTCGAAGTAGGAGCCGTAGGTCAGCATGGCGCCCATGCCGAGCGAGAGCGTGAAGAAGGAATGGCCGAGGGCCTCGAGCACGGAGGCGGCGGTGAGTTTTTCGGAGTGGGCTCCGAAGACGAAGTCGAGGGCGGGTCCGAAGCCGGGCAGCTGCACGCAGTAGACCAACATGGCCAGAAGGGCGATGAACATGGCCGGCATCAGTACGCGCGCCCAGCGCTCGATGCCTCGCTGCACGCCGGACCAGACCACCACCATCGTCAGGCCCATGAAGAGCGCATGCCAGAAGAGGTTGAGGCCGGGGGATTGGTAGAGTTCACCGAAGACGGCTCCGACCGCTTCGGAGTCCTTGCCGGAAAGCGCGCCGCTGATGGATAGCCAGGTGTAGTGCAGCGCCCAACCGGCGACGATGCTGTAATAGGAGAGGATCACGAAGGCCGCGGCCACGCCCAAGAAGCCCGCCGACACCCATGGGCTACCCGACGCCGAGAGCTTGCGAAAGGCGCCCACCGGCGAGCGCTGGGCGGCGCGGCCGAGCAAGATCTCGGCGGTCATGATCGGAAGCCCCACCAGGGCCACACAGCCGAGGTAGATCAGGACGAAGAAGCCGCCCCCGTTTTCGCCGGTGATGTAGGGGAACTTCCAGATGTTGCCGAGGCCAACCGCCGAACCGGCCGCGGCGAGCACGAAGCCCAGCCGCGAGTGCCACTGGCCCCGCTCCGCTGCATCCGCCATGGACCGTTGCCTACACGACCGGGGCCGCGGCTGGCAAGTTCGCCCCGGCGCGCGGGTGCCTGGAGCAAGACGCGGGCGACGTCCCTACTTCTTCGCCGACTTCGGTCCTTGGCTCTTGCCGGGGTTGTCCTCGTCGTGGCCGTCGGCGTCGTTGCCGTGGCCGCGGTCATGATCGCCCGTGGAGGCCGCCTTGGCTTTACCCTTGGCTTTGCCTTTGGCTTTGGACTTGCCCTTGGCCTTGCCGGGGTTGTCCTCGTCGTGGCCGTCGGCGTCGTTGCCGTGGCCGCGATTGCGGTCGGAGGTTGACGCCGGGGCCTTGTCTCCCGCGCTCGCAGCCGAAGCATCGGAAGCCGAGTCCGACGACGCGGCGGCGCCCTTGTCGGACGCCGCATCAGAGCCACCTGCCGCCGCTTCCGAGTCCCCTGAAGACTCGCCGGGGTCGGCCCTTCGGCTCAAGGCCTGGCGGCTGCTGGCCACGTCGCGATCGTCGTCGTCGGAGGACATCGACTCGCCGCCGGAACTCGAACCGGCACTGGCCTCGAGGCTTGCGCTGGTCTTGCATCCGAAGACCATCAACAAGCAGGTAAGTAGCGAAAAGGTGAGCGTGAGTCGTCGCGTATTCATGGGCACTAGAATAGCGCGTCCTGACCGTGAGTTCGAATGGCTTCCCATGACTCCGCAACTGTCGGGGTGCGCAGAGGAAACCATCTGCGTTTCAATGGACCACAGCAAAGTCCGACGTATGACTGCTTGGGTTCGAGTGCTGGAACGGCGACCTTTCACCCACATCCGCGGTCACAGTGCCGACGTCCTGCGGGACCTCAGAGACAGCTGCTCGACCCTGGCCTGGCCGACAACATCCTACGAACGGGAGCGATGTTCGGCCTCGCCGTGCACGGGCTCCCGGCCCGACCTGCAACGACTACGTGGAGTTGGGCGGGCAGTCCATTACCAACCGGCGTCCTGCCCGTCGACGCCAGCGTCCTCGCCATCCGCGGACAAACATTCACCGATGGCGCGTTCCAAAGTTCCTTCGGGCGAAAGCGAGCAATCCGTAACTTGGAGCAAAGGCAGACCATTTCCCACCACGCATCGTTCGTCGATCCGACCGACCACGTAGCAGTCCCGCGATTCGCATCGAAACCGGGGGCTCGCTTCGCAGCCCGTCATCAACACCTCGGCATCGGAGGCCGGTGCATCGATGGCATTATGGCGTTCGGCGACCAACTCGCAGGCCGCAATGCAACTCGAATCGGGCAGCTCTGGATCGCAACCTTTGAACTCCCCTGGCTCCATCAGGCAAGTGTAGCGTTTGCGCGAGTACACCGCGCACCCTCCTGGTGCTTCAGCCCCCGGTGCTCTCCTCCTCACAAGGCTTTTCTCGACCGACACTTCCCTGCCGACAGACTCGTATTCGCAGGCGCAAACCGTTGCCTCCCCCAGAACCGGCGAGGTTTTCTCACTGCACGCGCTTTTGCGAAGCAACCAGAGGCTCTCGGGAAACCGCATCGATTCGAACGCCTGGTCCCAGTCGAGCTGGCAGAACGCATCGGGGTCGGGCCATTCACAGATGGGAGGTTGTCCACCCGGGGCAGGCGCGGTTTCCGGGCCCGCGTCGAATGGTACTACGGTCTCAGCAGTCGTACTCACGGCGCCGCGCGGCACGGACGCGTCAGACGTAACGCTGTCATCAAGCACGCGCGAGCGCGAACTCTCGCACGCGGCCAGTCCCAGGCAAAGGAGGAGCAGCGAACACTCGTGCTTGGTGGAAGTCCTCATACACCGTGATGTAGCAACTCTCGTGCCACCACAAACCCACCTTGAAAGGACCTCCCGCCTCGCCGCAACCGTGTGCCAAATGGTGCCAGATCGCGTCGAATCGGGCTCCGCGGGCACCGCGGCTCAAGAGCTGCGCCGCCAGGGCTTTGCCCGCCCCACTGAAGCCGCCGGTGATGACGATGTGCTGGTCTCGAAAGGGCTCGCGAAAGACTAACTTCCCCCTTTGGTGCGTGACGGAGGAGTGCGAACGCGACGGCGCCCGGAGAAGAATCCGCAGTCATACCCGAGGTACATCGAGGAATTCTTCGAGGACGCACGGCGCGTGCGTGCCCGCCGACGCGTGCAAAAGGGGGATGTTATTCTTTGGCGAGCCCAAACATGGGCAAGCTCAGGGCTCGTAGCCCAGGTTCGGCGCCAGCCATTGTTCGACCTGCTCGAGGCTCTCGCCCTTCTGCTCGGCGTAGGCCTCGACCTGATCGCGACCAACGAGTCCCACGCTGAAATAGCGCGCTTCGGGGTGGGCGAAGTAGAGGCCGCTGACCGAGGCCGCCGGCGTCATCGAAAAACCCTCGGTCAAGGCGATGCCAGCCTCGTCCGCGCCCAGCAACGTCAGCAGCGTGCGCTTTTCGCTGTGGTCGGGACAGGCCGGGTAGCCGAAGGCCGGGCGGATGCCGCGGAAGCGTTCTGCGATCAGGTCAGCCGGCGTGAGCGCGGCGTCGTCGGCGATGCCCCACTGGGCGCGCGCCAATTGGTGCAAGCGCTCGGCGAAGGCTTCGGCCAGGCGGTCGGCCAGGGCCTTGACGAGGATGGCGCTGTAGTCGTCGTGGGCCGCTTCATACTCGGCCACCAGGGCGTCGGCACCGCTGCCGGCGGTGACCGCAAAGGCGCCCACGTGATCGACGACGGCGGCCTCGCGCGGGGCGACGAAGTCGGCGAGCGAGAGGCTCGGCTGCTCCGGCTCGCGCTTGCTCTGCTGGCGCAGCATGGGGAACTTGGCCAGGCTCTGGCTGCGCTCGGCGTCGGCGAAAAGCTCGATGCTGTCGCCGTCGCCGACGGCCGGCCACAGGCCCCAGACGCCGTCGGCGCGCAAAAGCCGCTCGGAAACGATGCGGTCGAGCATACGGCGGGCGTCGTCGAAGAGCGGACGGGCAGCAGCGCCGCGCTCGGGATGATCGAGCAGGGCCGGATAGGTGCCTCGCAGCCCCCAGGCGTGGAAGAAAAAGGTCCAGTCAATGTAGTCGACCAGCTGGCCCAGGTCGTAGTCGGCGAGCACGCGCCGACCGATGCGCGCGGGGCTCGCCACCGTCTGCGCCGAGAACTCCAGCTGCGGACGCCGCTCGCGGGCCTCGGCGTAGCTGTAGCTCGGCGCCCTGCGCTTGCGCTGGTGGATCACGCGCAGCCGCTCCTGGGCCTTTCTGTTTTCCCCATCGAAGACACGGCGCTTGGCCGGGTCGATGAGTTCGCCCACCACCGAGACCACGCGCGAGGCGTCGAGCACGTGCACCGCGGGACGCTCATAGCTGGGAGCGATCTTCACGGCCGTGTGCTCGCGGCTGGTGGTGGCGCCGCCGATCAGCAGCGGCTGCTGCATTTCGCGCCGCTCCATCTCGCGCGCCACCGTGACCATTTCGTCGAGCGACGGCGTGATCAGGCCGCTCAGGCCCACGATGTCAGCCTCGTGCTCGAGCACGGCGGCCAGGATCTTGTCGGCCGGCACCATCACGCCCAGGTCTATCACCTCGTAGTTATTGCACTGCAGAACCACCGAGACGATGTTCTTGCCGATGTCGTGCACGTCGCCCTTGACGGTGGCCAGCACAATGGTGCCCTGGGTGCTTTTGCCGCCCTCTTCGCGCTCGGCTTCCATGAAGGGAGTGAGGTAGCCGACGCCCTGCTTCATGACGCGGGCGCTCTTGACCACCTGGGGCAGAAACATCTTGCCGGCGCCGAAACGGTCGCCCACCACGCGCATGCCGTCCATCAGCGGCTTTTCGATCACCGTCAGCGGCCGGCCGTACTTCTCGAGAGCCTCCGCCACGTCCTGCACGATGTACTCGCCGACGCCGTGGACCAGGGCGTGCTCGATGCGCGCCTCGACCTCGGCCTCGCGCCAGCTGAGATCGACCACGCGCTGCGTGCCCTTGCCCTTGAAACGCGCGGACAACTCGATCAGACGCTCGGTGGCGTCGGGACGGCGCGCGAAGAGCACGTCTTCGATGTGCTGGCGCAGCTCCGGGTCGATGTCGTCGTAGACGGTGAGCTGGCCGGCGTTGACGATGCCCATGTCGAGGCCCGCCTCGATGGCGTGGTAGAGAAAGGCAGCGTTGAGGGCCTCGCGCACCACGTCGTTGCCGCGGAACGAAAAGCTGAGGTTGCTGATGCCGCCGCTGATGAGCGCGCCGGGGCAGAGCTTTTTGATCTGGCGCGTGGCCTCGATGAAGTTGATGGCGTAGCGGTCGTGCTCCTCCATGCCGGTGGCGATGGCCAGGACGTTCGGATCGAAGATGATGTCGTGGGGCGCAAAGCCGGCCTTTTCGATCAGCAAGTCATAGGCGCGTTTGCAGATTTCGACCTTGCGCTCGACGGTGTCGGCCTGACCCACCTCGTCAAAGGCCATCACCACCACCCCGGCTCCGTAGCGGCGGATGCGCCGTGCCTGCTCCAGGAAGGGCTCTTCACCCTCCTTGAGGCTGATGGAGTTGACGATGCTCTTGCCCTGGGTGCACTTGAGGCCGGCCTCGATCACCGACCACTTGGAGCTGTCGATCATAATAGGCAGCCGCGCGATCTCGGGCTCGGTGGCGACCAGGTTCAAAAACGTGGTCATGCAGCTCTGGGATTCGAGCATGCCCTCGTCCATGTTGACGTCGAGCACGTTGGCGCCACCGCGCACCTGGTCGAGCGCGACGTCCAGGGCTTCGTTGAAGGCTTCGTCGCGGATCAGGCGCAGGAATTTGCGCGAGCCGGCCACGTTGGTGCGTTCGCCGACCATCTGGAAGTTATCCTCAGGGCGCACATACTGGGCCTCGAGTCCACTGAAGCCGGAGTAGCTTCGGGGCGCGGCCGGCGTGCGGGGCTTGACGCCCTCGAGGGCCTCGGCGATGGCAGCGATGTGCCTGTCGCTGGTGCCGCAGCAGCCGCCGACCACGTTGACCAGCCCCGCCTCGGCATACTCGCGCAGAAGCTCGGCCGTGCGCGCGGGCGCCTCGTCATACTCGCCCATGGCGTTGGGCAGGCCGGCGTTGGGGTAGGCACTGATAAAGCTCGGCGAGAGCTTCGAGAGCTCGGCCACGTACTGGCGCATCTCCGTGGCGCCGAGGCCGCAGTTGAGGCCCACGCTGAGCGGGCGAGCGTGTTCCACCGACAGCCAAAAGGCATCGACCAGCTGCCCGGAAAGCGTGCGGCCGCTCTTGTCGCTGATGGTGCCGCTGATCATGAGCGGCAGCCGGGCGCCTCGCTCTTCGAAGACCTGCAGTGCCGCGGCGATGGCGGCCTTGGCCACCAGGGTGTCGAAGATGGTCTCGATCAGCAAAAGGTGCACGCCGCCGTCCATCAGGGCGTGGACCTGCTCGGCGTAGGCGGCCTGCATGGCGTCGAAGGTGGTGGCGCGCTTGGCCGGGTCGTTGACGTCCGGAGAGATCGACAGCTGCTTGTTGGTGGGCCCGAGGGCGCCGGCCACGAAACGCGGCTTGTCCGGGTTTTGCGCGGTGAAACGCGCGGCGGCCTCGCAGGCGAGCTTGGCCGAGGCCAGGTTCATCTCGCGGGCCCTGTCCTGCAGGCCGTAGTCGGACTGGCCCACGACGGTCGCACCAAAGGTATTGGTCTCGATGATGTCGCTGCCGGCGCGCAGGTAGGCCTCGTGGATCTGGGTGATCACTTCGGGGCGCGTCAGGGAGATCAACTCGGTGTCACCCTTGAGCTCGGTGGGGTGATCGGCGAAGACGCCCGCGTGGTAGTCCTCGCGGCTGAGGCCGGCGGCCTGGATCATCGTGCCCATGCCGCCGTCCAGGAGCAGGATGCGCTCACGCAGCAGTCGTTCGATATGGGCTTCGGGGTTTTCGGCCATGGGGCTTGATCTCCGGGCTCGAGGCGTCGGTCACGCCTTTTTGTGGGCGACTGCGGTGACGACCTCGAAGTGGGGTCGCCGCGCTTCGCGGGAGGTGATGGCGGCGCGCTCGACGCGCAGGCCGGCTTCTAGCAACATCTTCTTGACTGCGGAAGGCGACAGCCCCCCGCGCACGTGGCCGAAACCAGCGGTCAGCTCCAGGGCCTGATGGGGCGCCAGGGTCACCAGGCACAGGCTGCCGCCGGGGCGCAAAACGCGGGCGGCTTCGGACAGCGCCTGGCCCGGGGTTTCGGAGTAGCTCAGCACGTTGAGCATCAGCACGCGGTCGAAGCGGGCTTGCTCGAACGGCAGCGCGTGCATGTCGCCACACAGACTGCGCACATTGTCGAAGCGAGCGAGACGCTCGGCGGCGGCGGCGCTGACGCGGGGACTCTGATCGAGGCAGGTCAAGCTCGCGCACTCGGGCGCCAACAGCTCGGCGATGGCGCCATCGCCCGAGCCCACATCGAGCACGTCGCCAAGCTGCAGCAGCGCCGTCAGCGCCCGGCAGGTGGCCTCCCACGTGCGCCCCGGCGAGTAGTGCCGCTCCATGGCTCCAGCCACCGCATCGGGCCAGCTGGCGCCCTGGGCACGGCCGCGCACCACGCGCTCGGCGCGCTTGAGGTCGCGCTTGAGGTCGCGATCGTCGAGCTGGGCCGCCACCGCCTCCCACAGCCGCGCGAAGGTCTCGGGCAGCTTCGCCGCGCGCCGGTAGAAGGCCGCCGTGCCGACGCGGCGGTCGATGACCAGCCCCGCCTCCCGCAGCTTGCCCAGGTGGGTCGAGACGCGCGACTGGGTCAGCCCGGTCACCTCCACCAGCTCACCCACCGTCATCTCGTGAACCCCGAGCAGCGACAAAAGCCGTAACCGCGAGGGCTCGCCGAGCAGCTGCAGCGAATCGCTGGTGGTTTCCAGGGCGCCCATGATTCAACCAATAAATCCCTTTATCCGGATGAACGGATAATAGCGTATCGCGGGCGACGCGCAACTGCGGAGCGGCGCTTTGGTCCCGCTTGCCAAGGGGCGCGCGCCGCGGTGTAGATTCGCCGCCTGATGGCCTCTGGTCTCGAGCTTTGGCAAGTGCTGGCGCTGGCGATGGCCGGCGCGGCTGCCGGCTTCATCAACGTGGTGGCCGGCGGCGGCTCGCTGCTGACGATGCCGCTGATGATCTTCCTGGGCCTTTCGCCCAACGCGGCCAACGGCAGCGCGCGGGTCGCGATTCTGGTGCAGAACCTGGCGGCGGTGCTGCGCTATCGGCGCGCCGGCAAGCTGGAGCTGTCCCTGATCAAGCGCCTGCTACCGCCGCTGCTTGTCGGCGCCAGCGCCGGAGCCTGGGCCGCGACCGTGATCGACCCGGCGGGCTTTCGGGCGTTGCTCGGCTGGATCATGCTGGGCTGCGCGGCCCTGGTGGTGTTCGATCCCAGCCGCCTGATGGGCCGCGAAGCAGCCAGCACCCGACGCCCGGCCTCGGCGGCGCGACTTTGGCCGACCCTGCTCGTGATCGGCTTCTACGGCGGCATGATCCAGGCGGGCGTCGGCTACTTGATCCTTTCGGGGCTGACTCTCGTGCTGGGCCTGGAGCTGCTCGAAGCCAACGTGATGAAGGTGGTGCTCGTTTTCGCATATACCCCCATCGCGCTTCTGTTCTTCCTCTCCGAGGGTCTGGTCGATGCGACGGCGGCGATTTCGCTGGCAGCGGGTCAAGCCCTCGGGGGCTGGCTCGGTGCCAGCGCCGCGCTGAAGCGGGGTGCGGGGCTGATCCGGGCGATGCTGGCGATGGTGATCGTGGTCAGCGGCATCAAGCTGCTGTGGTTTTGACGGGCTTCACCCCCGGTGCTCCCGCCCCTTGATCTCATCCAGTAACTGCGAGGTAATTTCCCTGAGACCGCGCTCGGCGGCGGCGGCCTCGGCGCGCTTTTTCACCAGCGGGCGGATGAAAAAGGGCACCTTGCGCAGGCGGGCTTCGGCCTCGGGTTGCCACTTGATCTTGCTCACGGAGGGCCTCCTTTCTCTGCTCAGAGCGGTTGTAGGCGATCGACGAAGCGGCCGCTTTGCAGGTCCTCGAGCAGCTGCTCGCCCAGGGCTTCGCTCTGCCCCAGGGCTTGGGTCCAGCGCTCGATGCGCTCCTCGGGGGCGTCGACGAAGTCCAGGAAATCGTCGCGGGTGGGCACGCGGCCGCCCGGCAGGGATGAAATCCACGCGTCACTCGGATGCACCAGGAGCAGGTCCTCGAGCCATGGGGCCCGCGGACGCCTGAAGGGCAGCTGCTTGTCGAACCAGGTGGGCGAGAGGCGGCGCTGGTGCAGAAAGAGCAGCGCCACCCCGTCGCCGCCGGTGCCGAGCGGTTGGTTGATGTGGTAGTCGGTGATGCCGCCGTCGATGTAACCGCCCGTGGGCGCGCCCGCGATGTCGCGGACCGGCGCCATGTAGAGCGGGACGGTGCCGCTGGCGAGCAGGGCCTGGCGTATGTTGTCGCCCTCGAGCTGAACGCGCGCCGCCGTCAAAGGCTGCAGCAGGGGATGGGCCGCCGATCCCTGTCTGCGGTGAAACAGTGTGCGCTCGAAGAAGAGCCCGGCGGCGCGCGAGCCCAGTAGGTTCAGCGCGGCGGCAGCACCCATGCCGAGCATCTGCAAGGGCCGACTGGCCGAGCCGGTGGCGCCCCGGGCGCGCACGGCGATCACCGCCAGCTCCAGCTCGGCATGGCCCAGGGCGTGCTCCGCGTCGGAGTCCGGGAAGACCTCGGCCAAAAGCTCACGGTAGGCGGCGCTGACCTCGTCGTTGCCCACATCGCGCGCGAAACGCTGGCGGATGTAGCCGTGGGCCAGGGCCCTATGGGTGGCCTGCGGGTCGCGCGCACACAGGGCCATGGAACGCCAGGCGCCGGCCGACGCGCCCAAAAGCAGCAGCGGTCGCCGCCGCTCGCTCAGCAAGCCCGAGGCCATCAGCGCCCGGTCCATGCCGGCGACGGCAAGCCACTTGGGCCCGGCCGCCGGCGCGATCAGGGCCCGCAAGGTGTCGGCGCTGAGGCCCTGCTGACGCAGGGTCTGTAGCGCCCTCGGGCCGGCTCGGTAACAGAGGTCCACGGCGCAGGTGGTGACCCGGCAAGGCCCACGGCACAAGCGAAATCCGCCGGCGAGCAGCTCCATCGTGCGGATTTCGTACACCGGGCGAGCGCCCGAGTGTGCGCCCGATCGACCGCAGCCTCTCACTGACAAAGCTGTCAGTAACGTTTGAATTCTCTTCGAAACTGCGGCATGACCACGGGGCCACACCGCACGAGGTAACGTAGTTGACCACCACGCCTGACCCCATCGACCACGAAGCGCTACGCACGAAGTACCTCGAGGAGCGCGACAAGCGTCTGCGGCCCGACGGTAATGACCAATACATCGAGCCCAGCGGCCGCTACGCCCACTTCCTCGACGATCCCTACGTGACGCCGAAGGAGCGGGAGCCCCTGACCGACGAGGTGACGGTGGCGCTGATCGGCGGCGGCTTTTCGGGGCTGACCGCCGGCGCGCGGCTCAAGGAAGCGGGCGTCGAGGACGTGCGCATCGTCGAGGGCGGCGGCGACGTGGGCGGCGTCTGGTACTGGAATCGCTATCCGGGCGCCATGTGCGACACCGCAGCCATGATCTACCTGCCGCTGCTCGAAGAGACCGGCTACATGCCGAGCAAGAAATACACCTTCGCGCCCGAGATCTTCGGCCACGCCAAGCGCATCGCCGAGCAGTACAAGCTCTACGACAAGGCACTCTTTTCGACCCAGGTCACCAAGCTGGAGTGGGATGCCGCAAGCTCCCGCTGGATCGTGCACACCGATCGCGGCGACGCCTTCCGCGCCCAATTCGTGGCCATGGGCACAGGTCCCCTCAACCGCCCCAAGCTGCCGGGCATCGAGGGCATCGAGAGCTTCGAGGGCCACGCCTTCCACACCAGCCGCTGGGACTACGACTACACCGGCGGCGATCCGAACGGCGCCCTGATGGAAAAGCTCGCCGACAAGCGCGTGGCCATCATCGGCACCGGCGCCACCGCCGTGCAGTGCATCGGGCCGCTGGCCAAGGCCGCCAAGGCCCTCTACGTATTCCAGCGCACGCCTTCTTCGGTCGACGTGCGCAACAACCACGAGATCGACCCCGAGTGGTTCAAGACCCTGGGACCCGGCTGGCAGAAAGAGTGGCTGGAGAATTTCGCCACCCTGCAGACCGGCGGCATGGCCAATGAGGACCTGGTCAAAGATGGCTGGACCGACATCGCCCAGCGCATCCGCGGCCGCATGATCGAGCGCTGGAAGCAGGCCGGCGGCGCCCAGATCGACGCCGACTTCCTGCGCCGCGCCTTCGAGGAATGCGACGACGAGAAGATGACCGAGATCCGGGCGCGCGTGGAGTCGATCGTCGAGGACAAGGCAACCGCCGAGGCGCTCAAGCCCTGGTATCGCCAGCTGTGCAAGCGCCCCTGCTTTCACGACGAGTACCTGCAGGCCTACAACGAGCCCGGCACCCACCTGATCGACACCGACGGCAAGGGTGTCCAGCGCATGGACAAGACCGGCATCTGGGTCGGCGACACGCACTACGAAGTCGACTGCATCATCTTCGCCTCCGGCTTCTCCTTCGGCAGCGATCAAATCCGCGGCACCGGCTTTACCACCGTGGGCCGTGACGGCCTCGACCTGGGCGATCGTTGGGCCGAGGGCATGCAAACGCTGCACGGCATGCATGTGCACGGCTTCCCGAACCTCTTCGTGATCGGTCCCAACCAGGGTGCCTTCCTGATCTCGAACATCACCCACAACCTCACCGAGGCCGGCACCACCATCGCCTCCGTGGTGGCCCATGCGCGGAAAGAGGGCGCCCAGGAGGTCGAGGTGACCCCGGAGGCCGAGCAGGCCTGGGTCTCGCAGTTCCAGGGCAACCGCCCGGGCTTTTTGGGCAACCCCGACTGCACGCCCGGCTACTACAACAACGAAGGCGCCCCCATCGGCCCCCGCGAACGCCTCAACGCCGCCGGCTACCCCAAGGGCCCGGTCGCGTTTTTCAAGTACCTCGAGGCCTGGCGCGACTCCGGGGACTTCGAGGGCCTCGAGTTTCGTTAGTTTCGCGCGGCGCGACGCTGCCGCCTGCGCCGGTGGCGGCAGGCCCCTACGGCGTCAAGCCCCGGGAGCTGTAGGGCGAGCTGTAGGGCGCCGGCGGCGCAGGCATAGGGCAGCCAGCAGCAGCAGGGCCGCAAAGCCTCCTGGCGCCGCCGGCCGCGAGGTGGCGCCTGCGATGCGGCAGCCGCAGCCTTCCGACGCGCCGGAGGTCGCCTCCGTCGCGGCGTCGGAGGCGGCGTCACCGCCGGCTGCCACAGCCCCGTCCGCCGCTGCTGCAGCGCTACCGCCGGCAGCTCCCGCCACACCCGCAGCGCCCGCAGCCGCAGCGCCTCCAGCACCCGCTGCGGCCATCCCACCGCCAGCGCCAGCCGCAGCGGCATCGAAGCCGTCGGAAGCGACTGCAGCGTCGCTGACAGCGCTATCACTCGCAGCCGCGTCGGCCACGCCATCGCTGCCAGCATCCTGATCGCCGACGGCAGCATCCATCGGCGACGGCGCCAGGCATACCCCCGCCTGGCAGCTACCCAGACTGCAAGCGCTACCGTCGGTAGCTGACGGTGAAGAACACAGGCCGCTACTCGGATCGCACTGGCCAACCAGGTGGCACTCGTCGAGCGCGATGCATACCGTCGCCGCGCCGCCGCCGCAGCTCCCTGCGCTGCAGAATTCACCGCTGGTGCACCCATCGCCGTCGTCGCAGGCCGGCGTGCCCGTCTTTGCCGGATTGCTGCACGCACCCGTATCCGGATCGCATACGCCGACATCGTGGCACTGACTGAGCGCCACGCACACAATCGCCGTGCCACTTCCGCAGGCGCCGCCGCTGCAATACTCCCCCGTCGTGCAGCCGTTCCCGTCGTCGCAGGCGGGGGTGCCGGCTTTCACCGGATTGCTGCACAGCCCCGTCGCCGGATCGCACACGCCCGCCTCGTGACACGGGCCCAGCGCGGTACACACCGTCGCCGCGCCGCCGCCGCAGCTGCCTCCGCTGCAGAATTCACCGCTGGTGCAGCCATCGCCGTCGTCGCACGCGGGGGTGCCGGCTTTCACCGGATTGCTGCACAGCCCCGTCGCCGGTTCGCACGTGCCCGCATCGTGGCACTGGCTCAGCGCCGTGCACACCGTCGCCGTGCCGCCGCCGCAGCTGCCCCCGCTGCAAAATTCACCGCTGGTGCAGCCGTCGCCGTCGTCGCAGGCGGGGGTGCCGGCTTTCACCGGATTGCTGCACAGCCCCGTCGCCGGATCGCACGTGCCCGCATCGTGGCATTGGCCCAGCGCCGTGCACACCGTCACCGTGCCGCCTCCGCAGCTGCCTCCGCTGCAGAACTCGCCGCTGGTGCAGCCGTCGCCGTCGTCGCAGGCGGGGGTGCCGGCTTTCACCGGGTTGCTGCACACGCCCGTGTCCGGGTCGCACGTGCCCGCGTCGTGGCATTGGCCCAGCGCCGTACACACCGTCGCCGTGCCGCCTCCACAGCTGCCCCCGCTGCAGAACTCGCCACTGGTGCACCCATCGCCGTCATCGCACGCCGGCATGCCCGTCTTTTCCGGATTGCTGCACACGCCTGTCGCCGGGTTGCACACGCCGGCGTCGTGGCACTGGCCCAGGGCCGTGCAGATCACGGGGCTTCCCGCGCTGCAGCTACCACCCGAGCAGGTGTCGCCCAGGGTGCAGAGATCGCCGTCCTCGCAGCCCTGCCCGTCGGAGCCGCTTTGGGCGCAGGGATCGCCGATGGTGCCCCAGGTGGCCGAGGCCACTTCGATGGGCGCCGCTCCGGGCACCGCACGGTTGTGATCCCACAGCGCCCAGATGGTGTCGCCCCAGGCGGCGAGCGCAGAGAAGAAGCCGTCGCTCTGGGCCACGTAGGCGCTACCCTCGCCGGAGGGCGTCGGCGAGCCCAGGCTGCTGGCGTCGCCGTTGACCTCGTCGCGCAGGAACTCCACGTACTCGCGCGTGGTGGTCTGGTAATAGAGGGTGACCTCGACGCCATCGGCGCCGCTGGCAACCGTGAGTTCTTGCAGATCGTAGCCGCCAGTGTATTCCGCGGCGCTGTAGAGCCCGGTGTCCACGCTGCCGCCGGTGACCGGCTCGCATAGACGTGCAGCCGCCTCGTCGATGCGAAAGCCGAGCGGCGGGATGCGGTTGTCCTTGTAGCGACCGTCGGCCAGGGCGAAGTGAAAACTGTGGCTCTCGCCGGTCAGGGAGCTCGACGAAACCACCTCGTAGACCAGGTCGTCGCGATGGCTCTCGCCGGTACCAAGCGCCGGGCTGCTGGGCGAAAAGCCGGTGGGCAGACCGCGCAGGGTGGAGGCCACCGAGTCGTAGGGGTTGATCTCCTCGACGACCGCGCCAGCCTTGTAGACGCGGATGTTGACGAACAGCCGCCGCCCCTCCGGATAGCCGGTCAGGAGCTTGTGACCGGTTTGATTTTGCACGCGGAAGGATAGCGCGCCGCTGCCGGCGTCATAACTCAGAGCTTCGATGGCGGCAGCGCGAGCGAGGGTTGCAAGCGCGCGATTGGCACCTGCGAGCAAGGGCCCGGGGTGCAGGCCGTCGCCAACCGTGAGGTTCATGGTCAGCTCGGCTTCACGCCCGGAAAGCAGCGCCGCATTGGTGGCGTCGTAGTTGGGCGAGCCCACCACCGTGCTGGCCAGGATGTAGGGCACGAGGTAGTTTGCGCCCGTCAGATCGTGCAGCGGCTGGGGGCTGCCCGGATGGGCGACGCTCCCGTCGGGGCGCAGCGGAGCGCCGGCCTTGTTGCAGCCGAACCCCGGCGTCGCCGGCATGTGGCAGTCCTGGCAGCTGGCGATGAGATTGCCCGGATGCCGCGTGTCGAAGCTCTCCGGTGCAAAGGGCCCGAGCCCGGCAGCGCCGGCGCCCACGCCATAACTGGAAAGCAAGAACTCGCTGAAGGTGCGTTCCACGTGCCCATAGCTGTGAGCTGACTGCGACTCGGAGGCCAGCACCGTCGTACCATCTCCCGGTGCCGTGGCCGCCTGGGCCGCGTTGGCCAGGGCCGGGTTGGAAACGTCGTGGCAGGTGCCGCAAAAATAGCGGCTGCGGTGAAAGCGGGAGTAGAGGTATTTGTGCTTGGGCGTGGCGTCGGCGAAGGGGCCGCGCTTGTCGCTGACGGCCGCGAGAAAATACTGACCGCCGGCCGCCTCGCTCCAGCTGCCCTGGGCGGGCCGGTAGTCCACGCCGTAGAGGGCGTTGCCGTTGAAGAGGCTGAGCGCCGCAGCTTCTGCCCGATCCTCGAGCAAGGTGGCGGCGGCCAGCTCGGCGGCGCTGGGCGTGGCATTGCCCGACTCGTCCCAGTAGCCGAGCCAGTCGCTGCCCTCGCGCTCGCCCGCGGCGGTGGCCTCGAAGTGCGGATCGTAGGCGCGGTGGCAGACGTCGCAGCTGACGCCATCGAAGTCGCTGTCCAGCATCGCCGAGCCGTTGGTGGGCTCGGAGCGGCCTTCGACCCAGCCCCCGGGCAAATGACAGCGCAGGCAGAGGTCGGTGGCGTTGGGACGCCCAAACTGCCAGATGGAGTCCTGGGCGGCGACCGTCACTGCGGCCCAGAAGAAGGGGTCGCGTGCGGCCTGGGCCATCATCGAGCCGCGAAAGTGGGCGCCGATGTCCACCTTGCCGTCGTAGCCATCGTGGCAGTTGTAGCAGCGGCCGGAGGCTTCCAGCGCCACGCCATCGCCCGGCTGTGTACCGGGCATGCGCACCAGGGGATCGTCGGCCACCGGCAAGGGATCCCAGGCCCGCACCAGCGAAGCGCAGACAAGCAGCGAGAGCGCCACCAGCGACAACGCACAGTGACGACCGAAGCTGGGGCGCGCTGCGACACGCCCACATCGACCCAGAAGACTTGGCAACGGCTGACCCGACCTCGGTCCGAAGTATGACCCGGGTCGCTGCCGGTGCGAGCGAGTTTGCGCAATTCGGAGACCCAAAAATCACGCCTTCCGCACGCCGCAAACCCTTGCAGGCCAGTTGCTGGACAAATCGGAGTACTCTCCCGTCGTGCTCGCTGCGATACTCGCCTACGTCGGCTTACAGCTCGCGCTCGGCTTCTGGGTTTCGCGGCGCGTGGCCACCGAGGAGGACTACCTGGTGGCCGGGCGCCGCCTGGGCTACGGCATGACCGCACTGAGCGTCTTTGCGACCTGGTTCGGCGCCGAGACCTGCATCGGTTCGGCGAGCGAGGCCTACGGCCACGGGCTTTCGGGCACTACAGCCGACCCCTTCGGCTACGCCCTGTGCATCCTGCTGATGGGCACCGTATTTGCCAGCGCGCTGTGGAAGCGCGGACTGACCACCTTTGCCGATCTCTTCCGCCTGCGCTTCGGCAAAGGCGCCGAGCGGCTGGCGGTGGTGATCATCGCGCCGACTTCTTTGATGTGGGCGGCGGCACAAATCCGTGCGTTCGGACAGGTGCTGGGTGCCTCCTCGGAGCTGACCACCAGCGCCGCCATCGCGGTGGCGGCGCTGGTGGTGATCGTCTACACGGCGGTCGGCGGCATGCTCGCCGACGTGATCACCGACTCGGTGCAGGGCGTGGTGCTCGTATCGGGACTCATCCTGATCGGCACCATGGCCTGGCTCAGCGGCGACCTCGGCGGCTTGCAAGAGGTCGAGGCCTCGCGACGCTCGCTCTTTGCCCCCGGCGCCAGCGCCATGGATCTGGCCGAAGCCTGGGCGGTGCCGATCCTGGGCTCGGTGATGGCGCCGGAGCTGGTAGGCCGTGTGCTGGCCGCCAAGAGCCCCCAGGTGGCCCGCCGCGCCACCATCGCCGCAGCTTTTCTTTACTTCACTGTGGGTTTGGTCCCCGTGGCCATGGGATTGCTCGCCACACGCGCGCTGCCCGGCCTCGACGATCCCGAGCAAGTGCTGCTACACCAGGCGGCCCGTTACCTGCCCGGTCTGCTCTACGCCATCTTCGCCGGAGCGCTGGTCTCGGCGATCCTGTCGACGGTGGACAGCGCCCTGCTGGTGGCCGGCTCCCTGGTCGCCCACAACGTCGTGCTGCCAGCGCTCGGAGAGGTGGAACCCGCGCGGGCCCTGCGCATCAATCGCCTGGCGGTAACGTGCAGCGGCGCCCTGGCCTACCTGCTGGCGCGCAGCGCCGACAGCGTCTACGCCCTGGTCGAGGAAGCCTCTGCTTTTGGCTCGGCGGGCATCGTCGTGTGCGCCTGCTTCGCGCTTTTCAGCCGCATTGGCGGTCGCGGCAGCGCGCTGGCATCGCTGTCGAGCGGCGTGCTGGTCTACGCGGCTGGCGCCTATTGGCTGGAGCTTCGGCATCCCTACCTGGTCTCGCTCGTCTGCGCCCTGACGAGCTACCTGGTGGTTGCCGTGCGCGAGCAGCCCACGGTGGTCGACGCACGCGCCTGACGGCCGAGCAGCGAGCGCTTGGTGCTGCGGGCCTCGCCCCCTATGATGCGCCCATGCGGCACAGGACACATGGCTCGGGTCGCTTCGACCCCTCCCAGCTCGCCGCCTGCGGCCCCGACTGCGTCTTCGAAGAGGGCGTGCGCATCTTCCACCCCGAAAACGTCGAGCTCGGCCGCAACGTGTATCTGGGCCACGACACCATCCTCAAGGGCTACCACGAGGGCCGCATGGTCATCGGCGACGAAAGCTGGATCGGCCAGGGTTGTTTCTTCCACTCGGCCGGCGGGCTGCGCATCGGCGCGCACGTGGGCGTTGGACCCGCGGTGAAGATCATCACCTCCGCCCACAGGGAAGCCGGCCGTGAGCTGGCCGTGCTCGACTCGCCCATCGACTTCGCTCCGGTAGAGGTCGGCGACGGCGCCGATCTGGGCGTCGGCTCCATCGTGCTGCCCGGCGTGCGCATCGGCCGCGGAGCCATCGTCGGCGCAGGCGCCGTCGTGGCCGAAGACGTGCCCGACTACGCAGTGGTCGCCGGCATTCCGGCCCGCGTTCTCAGGATGCGCTGACCAGACACGCCATGACCGCCCACGAAGACAACATCGAACTATCGGTCATCGTATTCGCCTTTGACGAGGCCGAGAACGTGGGCGCCGTGCTCGAAGAACTCGGCGACTACCTGAAGCAGCACGAGCCCCGCGCCGAGATCGTCTTTGTCGACGACGGCTCGCGCGACGCAACCAGCGAAGTGGCCGAAGCGGCGCTCTCGGGCACGGCCCACGCCATCGTGCGCCACAGCGAAAACCGCGGCATCGGCGCAGCCATCAAGAGCGGGGTGCTGCGGGCGCGCGGCGACTTCGTCACCTTCATGCCCGCCGACGGTCAGATCGAGCCCGAGGCCATCGGCGAACTGCGGGCCCAACAGAGGCGCAGCGGCGCCGATCTGGTGCTCTCGCTCTATGCAGACCGCGACGACGGTACCACGCGCAAGCTACTGTCCTTCGGCATGCGCGCCATGGTGCGCGTGATCCATGGCGTGCGGCTGGAGAGCGACGGCCCCTACCTCTTTCGGCGCAGCGCGTTTCACGCCGACGCCCTGCCGCCGGACTCGTTCTTCCTGAACCTCGAGTTTCCGATCCGCGTGCTGCTGTCGGGCGCGCGCGCCTCCCAGGTCACCATTCGGTGTCGGCCGCGGCGGGCGGGCCACTCGAAATCCGCCAAGGCCCGGGTCGTGTTTCAAGTGGCCAAGGAACTGCTCGCCTTTCGCCTGCGGCGGGCGCTGGAGTAGGGGTCCGCGTGGCGGCCGGAGCCACCGTGCTTATCTCGGGCGAGGAACCCAAGGAGATACCATGCCGGTCCCGGTCGAAATCAAGTTTCGCCACCTCGAGCCATCCGAAGCCCTCGAAGCACGCATCCGCGAACGCGCCAGCGCCCTCGAGCGCCTTAACGGTCGTATCACCAACTGCCAGGTCACCGTCGAGTCCCCCCACCAGCATCACCACAAGGGCCAGCTCTACGCCATCCGCGTGCAGCTCAGCATCCCGGGCGACGAGGTGCTGGTCAACCGCGGCGCCAACGCCGACCAGCACGCCCACGAAGACCCCTACGTCGCCGTGCGCGACGCCTTCGACGCCGCCGAGCGCCAGCTCAGCGCCCTGTCGCGCAAGCACGACCCACGCGGACGCGGCGGCAGCAAGCCGCCTGCGGCCATGTAGTCCGAACGCGCCCCATCCACAGCGCCCATCGGCGCCCATCGATGCCACCGTGACTCGCCAGGCCTGATTGGTAGTCGCGCGACTTTGTCGCGCGACTACCAATCGGCCTGCGGGAAAAGCAGGCAAGCGACCGAGGTGGCCGGGAGAGGCCTAAATTCGCATTGCGTGCACGATTGGCAGCAATGCTGAACAAATCCAGTGTCGCCGAAGCATCGGCTGCAGTTCGGAGGCTGCGTCAACTCGGTGCTGCCTGACGGGCCGGGGGCGGGGCCCGCTGTGCGGGGGGACGGGCGCCTTGCACATGCGGCGGTCGAGACGGTCTGCAGCGCACGGCTACGCCGCGCAACCCGCCCTCGCCGCGCGCGCCAAGCGACAGCCGCGCCGCAAGCGCTTGTCACGCGCGGAGCCCCCCGCACAGCGGGCCCCGCCTCCGGGCCTTGCGCTCTGCTCAACCCCAGCGCTGCGTCCATTGCAGCTCCACGATCCATTTGCAGCCACAACGAAAAGGCTGGCGCTGCGGTGCGAGTCGCTGTGAGGCTCCAAGTCGCAAAAACCAAACGGAGTCCGGCCTCGACTCCACCGCACGCCGGCCGAGCGCAGCATGAATCGCTCGGTCGCGTTCGGCAATACCGCAGAAAGGACCACCATGAGCGAAACCAAACCTCGAATGCGACGACTTGCGGGACTGGCCCGCGCACGGCTCGACGAACTGGACTTTCAACGCATCGAAGCCCCCCGCAAAGCCCGGGGCAAGCGCTGGCAGCTGGACTCGCTGCTCAACCTTCTGGTGCTGGCCATGATGGCCGGGTGTAAGAGCCTGACCGACGTCGAGAAGCTCAGCGACGAGATGAACGGCCCGGTGCGCCGGATGCTCGGCATCAACCGCCGCGTCGCGGACACCACCCTGCGCGACCTGGTGTGCCGCCTCGAACCCGACGCACTGAGGCCGGCGCTGCATCGCATCATCAAGGCTGCCTACCGCCGCAAGGCCCTCAAACCCCAGTCGCTACCCTTCGGCATGGTGGCCATGGATGGCAAGGCCACGTCCATCCCCGCCTGCGACGACGACTTCGCTCAGATTGATCTGTCCTAGCTGCAAGGGTCCGAGGCGGGTGTTGGCTGCTGTGTTCAAGCCGGATGCGATTCGCCGCATCCTTCGGGCCTTGAAGCTACCGACCGAGCCGCTGCCGATCGCGCCGGCCCGCCCGCCGCCTGGAAGCGAGTGGCTTGGGTTTGAGTCGGCCTGAGGGGGCCCGGGCCGACTCGATGAGCGGACAGGCGTGTGGTGAGCTGGGCGCTGCGGCAGCGGTGCCTGGGTGGGTGGGGTGCACTCTGGAGGCGAAAAAATCCCAGAATTGGGACGGCCGTGCTTTTTGGCTAATGCGCCCCGCCGTGCTGTAAGGCGGCGGAATCGCGGGGATTGGAGCTTCAGCGGTGCAAGAGGCCTGGCATCCGGTGCTGACATGGCTCAACCTGGGGATGCCTAAAGTTTCCTACTGTCACGCCGCAGTCGCATGCGCCACGCCCGGCGCCGGCAGGCCATCGAGCAGGCGATCGTAACCCACCTGGGCGAAACCGAGACGCTCACGGGTCGCCACATCGGCTTGCACGCACTGCTGTGGCTCGAGCGACTCAACTCGAGCGAGCTCCCGTTGCTACGGCGATTGGCAGCGGACCGGGGCGTCGGCGTCTACCCGGTCACGCCGTTCTACGTGCGCCCACCACAACGAGCCGGATTACTTCTCGGTTATTCCTCCTCGAACGAAGCTCAGATCGACGCCGGAATCGAAGGCCTGGCGGATGCCCTGCGGCAGCTCGAGCGCCAGCGCGGAGACTGAGGGCCGCCGCTACCCTGACACAGTAGTGCTAAGGGGCCTACTGTGTCAGGGTCCGCGAAAGAATGCCCGATCGTCACAAACGGGTCCACTTGTGACTTGGGGACCTTCTATTCAACTGGCCCTAGCCACTCGAACCAGTCTCGGATGTCAATAGGCAACGCCCCGCGCGCCACGGTCTGCTGTACGACGTCGCCGCCCGTGTAGGTCGCGATGCGCACTTCGACGGGCTCTGCGCTGTCGAGCGAACCTTCAAGCCACGCGCGCCCAAGGGGCCTTCGCCTGCTAGCTTCGACAAAGATTGCTTCCAGGGCGTCGTTCATCGCTTCCGAGAACTGGATCGTGGTGAAACTGTGCATCACCACGGAGGTCATGTGAGGTGGCGTCGTTCCAAGCAGGGAAGGTAGTAGTTCCAGACAATCACCTTCGAGCATGCGGTGCGCATGGCGACGTCCCAACGCCAGCACCGCGTCCAGGACTCGACTTTCGCTCCCGCCAAAGGCTGCCAACCAGCGCCGGCCCTCCTGCGTGGAGATGTCGATGGGGGCGAGATCGATGCCAGTACGCGCCCCGACACGTGGTGCTCGCAGAAAGCTCTCGGGGTCGCGTGGCTGTCGACCGTGCCACTGCCAGGCAACTTCGATGTCAGAGTCGAGGGCGCCGAAGGTGCCGAGCGGCTCGAAGCGATAGCGATAGTGGTCCCAAAAGAGGTGCAAACCACCCGCGGCGCCGATGTCGACAAACGAAACCTCTTGGGCCTCGAGCATCCGAGCCACAAGACAGAGCGCGGGAAAGAGCGGCCCGCAGCGCTCGATGTGGTGGCTTTGGATGCGTTGCTCCGACAATAGACGACGTAGGCATTGGCTGTGTTCCGCACAGAAATCGTGGAACGCACGGTAACCGTCGGCCGTATGCATGGTCTCCAGAACCATTGCCATCGGGTCGTCGGGAAGAGTGGAGCTTACGTAGCCCACCATTTGAATTAGGAATGCGGGCATCAGGCAGTCGGTACGAGCGGATAAACCGATCTCTTCGACCACCTCGTCCTCCGCCATGCGTCTCAGGGCCTGCGCTGCTTCCGGCCCTACGAACTCACACAGGCCGAGCGTACGCTGCCGTAGTAGCTCTCGGGTGTAGTACGCGCGCGCGGGTGCCGGCCTGGCCACATGCCAATCCTATCACGCTCGGACCAGGTCGTGGTTTCGAGCAGCGGCCATCTACAAATTTGACCACATTCCCAGAACTGCGTCGCGCGCGCGGACGCGGCTGACCCGGGTCCTCGGCGACGCCATTGCCGGTCGTGTGGCTGAATTTTCACGCCCTGGACCGTAGGAACCATTAGCCATCCCCAGTTTCAGCCATATCGGCACCGGATGCCACGCTGCCTACACCGCTGAGGCCCCAAACCCCCACGATTCCGCCGCCCTACAGCACGGCGGACCGTAGGAAC
>JAOUOP010000118.1 GCA_029880325.1 Myxococcales bacterium
CCAAAAAAACGGCAAAACCCGCCCTGCCGTAAGGTCACCTTGCGCCCAATCTGGCCGCGGCGTTCACGCTGCCAGGCGATCGGAATGGCGAAACGCTAGCCTAGGGCCCGCGCAGCAGCAAGTCGGTCGAGTCGGCTTCGAGGCGCCCGCCCAGCGAGGCGCGTCGCCGCACACGTCGAATCGCCACGCCGAGGGCCGCCGATTGCTCGCCGAGTTTTGCCCAGAACTACCGACGCGAGGTGACTAGGTTATTTATGGTCAGACCCTTTGCGCTTGGGATGCAAATGAGGGCAGCGAGTAAGTAGGCCCGTGAGCGTGCCACAATAGGCGCGGCATTCTCTAAGCATGTAACCCGTGTCCCGGACCG
This sequence comes from Myxococcales bacterium, assembly GCA_029880325.1. Taxonomy (GTDB): domain Bacteria; phylum Myxococcota_A; class Polyangia; order Polyangiales; family JAFGIB01; genus JAOUOP01. Next base: position 368 of record JAOUOP010000118.1, read on the forward strand.
GTCCCGGGCGGCAATCGCACGCGAGTGAAGTCAAACTGGCGAAACGCCACTCGTCGTATCGGGTGCAGCGAGCGCACGGGCGACAGTCCCCAGGACAAGGACCATCCGACTCCTCTGGCTCCCCATAACTCGCCGGCGCGCCCGTCTCGCCCGCTCCCGCGGCGGCTCGGAGCCTGGCCCGGCAGAGCGTCGAGGTTGACGACAAGCAGCAGCGGGCACATCCGCTTTCTTCGGGATCGCGACAGGCCTTGGGGGCCTCCGGGTGTAGTGGCCCCGGCGGCGAAAGTATTGGGGGCCTTCCCTTCAGCGAATCCAAAACGTCCGCCAGAAGCTGTGGCTCCCCTGAAGGGCGCTTTGCAGAACGATGGGTCGCCTTCGCAAGCGAACGGCGTGGTGATGCGGCCGACTCGGAGGAAGTAACGGACTGTGCGGCCGGCTGCGGCGTGAGGGAGTCGGTCGGTCCTTCGACCTTCACCGAGTCGTCACGCGCGCGCTCGACAGTCGTTGTGATGCGGTGCGGTGCCTGCCCGGTTCGGGCGCTATCGGTGTTGGTGCAGCTCAGAACTAGTACAGCGAGGATTGCGCACGCACTCGCTTTCGTCATTGGTCGCCCGGGGCTGTGCTCGGCGGAAGTGCTGAACCGACGATCGGGGTCGATACGATGCCAGACGCAAGGACGGCCTCCGCCGGAATACTCCGTGTATTTCAAGGGTACCGGACGCCGCAGCTGGCGCCGTAGCGGTCCCGAGAGCGGATCATGACTCCCGCCGAGCACATCTAGGTGTCGACGCCCGCCGGTCCGATGTCTGTTGGTGCCCCGGTGATGCCGACCGCAGCCGAGGTCGCGACCGAGCACAACGACGCCATCGAAACCAGCGAGGTCGAGCGCCATCCGGTAGCGGTCGAACGCCTGCGCCACCCTCCTTCCCCAAGCCTTGCAGCCCCTTGCCCCAGTTGGAGGGCGGGAGCCGCCGAGGTTTATGCCCCCAGGCGACCTCGACGGCTCCCGTCACAGTGCGAATGAGCCAGTGATGCGAAGGTACACCCGCCGTGCCGGGGAGGGGTTGACGGCGATCAAGTCGGGGCTGGAACTGGCGTTTTTCGTTGTGGGGGGCCCAGGGCGTATGCTTCGGGCCGTGCTCCGCGAGCCCGCAGACCGACGGCGACAGCGAATCCTGCTGATCGCATCGCTCGCCCTTGGCGTGTCGGCCTGTGCCCCCTGCAGCCAGCGCCCGCAGCCTCCCGTCGAGGAAAAAACCGACGGTGGCGGCAAGGCACCGAAAATCGTCGCTGCCGGCCCCAGTTGCCCGGTGGGCTTCGGCGCTTGCGGCGAGGGAGGCGCCTGCGACGTCGATCTCGACCGCGACGACGCCCACTGCGGCGCCTGCGGTCAGTCCTGCGGCGACGGCCAGCGCTGCCTGGCCGGCAGCTGTCAAAGCGGCGTGGTCCAGGTCGCCGCTGGCGGCAGCCATAGCTGTGCGCTCACGGCCGCTGGGCAGGTAAGCTGCTGGGGCCTCGGCAGCCTGGGGCAGCTCGGCCCCGGCGGCCGCGCCGCGCGCCTGAGGCCCAGTCCCGTGGAGGGCCTGGCCGACATCGTTCAGCTCGCCCTCGGGCGCGACGTCAGCTGCGCCCGCGCCCGCGATGGCCGACTGTGGTGCATGGGTGACGGCGGCCTGCTCGGTCGCGACGAGCCCGCGCCCAACGCCCGTCCCCAGCCGGTCTCGGGCCTGGTCGGGGCGATCGATGTCAGCGTCTCCATCAACCACGCGTGTGCGGTCGTCAGCGATGGTGCGGTCTACTGCTGGGGTGGCAACGTCGCCGGTCAGCTGGGTGACGCCGGAGTTGCCGATGCGGGCTCCCATAAGGCCGGCGGCAACTCCAGCCTGCCCATGCGCGTGCGGGGCCTGGGGCCGGCCTGGGCGATCGCCACCGGCGGCGCCCACAGCTGTGCCCTGTTGCGCAGTGGCCAGGTCGCCTGCTGGGGCGACAACCGCTTCGGCCAGCTGGGGGTGCCCGGGCTGGACGCCGACCACCCCCACCCCGATCCCCACCTGCTGCCGGAGCTGGAGCAGGTCGAGGGCCTGGCCGCCGGCCGCTTCCACAGCTGCGCCCGCCGCCGCGATGGTGCGCTCTTTTGCTGGGGCAGAAACCGGGCCGGTCAGCTGGGCCTGGGCGATCTGGAAGAGCGGCGCAAGCCCACGCAGCTCAAGCTGCCCGAGGGCCTGCACGTCGCCGCCGTCGCCGCCCGCGAGCGCCAGAGCTGCGCCCTGGGCCGCGATGGCCAGCTGCTGTGCTGGGGCGACGGCGAGGGCGGGCGCCTGGGGCTGGGCGAGGACGAACGCGACCGCCCCGTGCCCACGCGACTGCCCGGGCTTTCGGCCGTGGCCGGGGTCGGCGTCGGTGAAAGCCACGGCTGCGCGCTGCGGCGCGACGGGGCCATGCGCTGCTTCGGACTCGGCGACGGCCGCATCGGCGACGGCAGCGACGAAGCCCGCCCGCTGCCGACCCCGGTCGCAAACGCGCTGGCGCCGCCCGCGGTTCCGCCTGCCGTCCCGCCCGCCGACGCGCCCGCCGTCCCGCCGGCCCCAGCAGAGCCGCAGCCACCGAAGTAGCTCCACGCGTGGCCTTGGGGCGCCCTGCGCCGTATCCTCGCGCCATGTTGCGCCTCGTCGGCACCATGATGGCCGTGCTCGCCGTGCTGCTCGCCGCCGCATCCGCAAAGGCCCAAGCCAGGCCGCGGCGCCACATGGGCGTGCAACTGCGCCTCGAGGTCGGTCCCAGCTACCTCTACGCCTTTCAAGACGTGGGCGAGCCCGAGTCGGTCACCATCAGCGGCGGGGCCCTGGGCGCCGGCCTTTCGCTGGGCGAAATGGTCAGCGACGATCTGGCCCTGAACATGGATCTGCGTTTCGCCCGCGCCGGCGGTGCCGAGCATGGCGTGCGCAGCGAGGCCGTCTTCGCCGCCGTGCACTTCGGGGTGGGCCTGACCTATTGGCTGATGCCGGCCAACGTCTACCTGGCCGCGTCCCTGGGCGCCGTGCGCTCCAGCGTCGAGGGCGAGCCGGTGCGCATCGGCGTCGAGATTCCCAACTCCGACTCCTCCGACGTGGGCCTGGGCCTGCACCTGGGCGCCGGCAAGCTCTGGTGGGTCTCCACGCGCTGGGGCCTGGGCCTGGGCTGCAGCCTGATGCTGAGCACGGCCGACAACCGCATCGGCGGCACCGACACCAACCGCAATCTCGTGGGCCTGGGGCTGTCGCTGACCACCACCTATCACTGACGGGCCGACGCGGTGTTGCGCGCTGGCCCCAGCGCGTTATCGTGCCGCCCATCGCCATGAGCAAGCACAAGCTCGACCAAATCCGACACTCCCTGGACGCCGTCGATGGGCGCATCCTCGAGGCCATCGCCGAGCGCCAGCGCCTGGTCGAACAGGTCGTCGAGGTCAAAGCCGACAGCGACATCCAGCTACGCGACATCCTGCGCGAGGAGGCCCAGCTTTCGCGCCTGAGCGACCTGGCCCGTGAGCGCGGCCTCAGCGCCTACTTCGTCAAGCGCCTATTCCGCGAAATCCTCGACTACTCGGTGCGCTTCCAGCAGCACCACCTGATCGACCGCGACAACCCCGACCGCGCCGGTGGCAAGGTCGTCGTCTCCTACCAGGGCACCGATGGCGCCTACAGCCAGATGGCCGCCGAGCAGCACTTCAGCGGCTTCGCTGGGGACATCGAAACCCAGGGTTATGCGAGCTTTCTGGGGCTGCTCGAAGCCGTCGCCTCGGGCACCGCCGACTACGGCATGTTGCCGGTGGAAAATACCACCGCCGGCTCCATCAACGAGGCCTACGACCTGCTCGCCAGCACCCATCTTTCGGTGGTGGGCGAAGAGGTGCTGCGCGTGGAGCACTGCCTGGTCGGTCTCGCGGGCGTTGAGCTGACCGACATCCGCCGCGTCTACTCCCACCCCCAGGCGCTGGCCCAGTGCTCGGCCTTCCTCGCCGGCCTGGACGACTGCACCGTCGAGGCCTTCACCGACACCGCCATGAGCGTGCAGCGCGTCCGCGACGAGGGTGAGCCTTCCCACGCGGCCATCGCCAGCGAGCGCGCCGCCGCGCTCTACGGCCTGAGCGTCATCGCCCGCAACGCCGAAAACCAGACCAGCAACTACACGCGCTTCATGGTGGTCTCGCGCAAGGCCCTGCGCTTCGACGAGCGCGTCGCCTGCAAGACCTCGCTGATCTTCTCGACCCGCCACGAGCAGGGCGCGCTTTTGCGCTGTCTCAACGTGCTGGCTGAGCGCGGCCTGAACCTCACCAAGCTCGAGTCGCGCCCGCGGATGCACTCGCCCTTCGAGTACAACTTCTACGTCGACTTCGAGGGCAACCTCGAGAGCGAAGCGGTGCAAAAGGCGCTCGAAGAAATGCGCAGCCACACCGCCTACCTCAAGGTGCTCGGCTCCTACCCGGCGCGCGCTCCGCTTTGAGCGGGGCTCGGCGGCAGGCACTCAATGACCGAGGTCTTCGAGCACAACCGCCGCGCCTGGAACCGCCAGTCGAGCGACGGTGAAAGCCGCTGGTGCCAGCCGGTCGACGCGGCCACCATTGCTGCGGCGAGGAAAGGCGACTGGACGGTCATCCTCACCCCGAACCTACCGGCGCCACGCGCCTGGTTCGGCGGGTTGCTCGGCCGAGACCTACTCTGCCTCGCCTCCGGAGGCGGTCAGCAGGCTCCGCTGTTGGCTGCGGCCGGCGCGCGCGTGACGAGCTTCGACGCTTCCGAGGCCCAGCTCGCGAAGGATGCCGAAGTGGCAGGGCGTGAGGCCCTTGCGCTGCGAACTCTGCACGGCGACATGGCAGACCTCTCGAGCTTCGAAGACGAGAGCTTTGACCTCATCTTCCACCCGGTCTCCAACGTCTACGTCCGTGACGTGCGGCCGGTGTGGCGTGAGTGCCACCGCGTACTGCGCCCCGGTGGCCGATTGCTGGCCGGCTTCATGAATCCCGCCTTCTTCCTTTTCGACCACCAGGAACTCGAGGCCGGCGGCCCGCTGCAAGTCCGCTACGCGCTGCCCTATTCCGACCTTCACAGCCTGCCGCCTGAGCGCCTGGAGCGACAGCTTCGCGAAGGTGTGGCGCTTGAGTTCAGCCACAGCCTGGACCATCAAATCGGCGGCCAGCTGGAGTCCGGATTCACGATCGGCGGCTTCTACGAAGACCGCTGGGACGAACATGCCACGCCTCTGAATCGCTACATGCCGACCTACATTGCGACGCTTGCCATCAGGGCGCCGCGGTAGTCCCCTGGGTCGGCTCGCCTTCCAAGGCTCCCTTGGTGCTCGGTTCTGTCTCTACTGCGCCTTCATGGGATCGATCGCCAGGATGTGCATCTTGCCGCTGCGCGCGCTGCCCGTCAGCAGGGGTCGGTAGGCCTGCTGCAGGCGTCGGGTGCGTTGCCCCGACCACAGTACGAATGCCCGCACTTGAAACTCGCGCAGCAGGGCAAGCCGCTCCGCGTAGGGAAGATCGAGATTCGCGATCGCGGCGTGGGCGTCGCGTCGTCGTGTCATTTCGGGTCCCAGGCCCCGGCTGCCGCGGTCCTCGCGCACGGCCAGGGGAGCGCAATCGCAGAGCATTGCCATGCGGTGATCGCGCTCGAGTCGGGTCCAGACGCTGGTCCGTGGGGGGATGAGTTCCTTGAGCGCGCGCGCCTTGTCGACTTCCTCGGCGAGTTGGGCAGGTAGCTCGGGCGTTGTGAAGGCGCGCTCCAGGTAGGCTGCCCGCGACCAGGGCTCGTTGTCGGCGCCACGAACATGGGCCAGCGCGATCACGGCGCCGAGCGCGGCGAGCTGCAGGGGCGGCACGGCCAGCCGTGCTGGCAGCAGCAGCAGGAGCGTCGAGGGTAGAAGGGGCAGGTAGACGATGCTGAAAACGGCCGACAGTCGAGCCACCATCCAGGGGGCGCCCAGCGCCTTGACCAAGAGGGTGCACAGCGGTGGTACGTACAGCCATGCGCCGGCACAGAGCAGGATCGCCGACAGCAGGGCGTAGCGGCGTCGGTTTACCGTCAGTAGACCGAGACCGAGCAGCCCAAGTAGCTGCAAGCGATTGCTTCGCGGATTCAGAAACCCCGCCGCGTCCATCATCAGCTGGTCGTCTTCCAGTCGCACAAAGCCCTTGGGCGTGGCGGCTGGGGCCGCTGCTTTCTTGTCGCCGGCTGCGGCCGCAGTCGCTGCCTTGGGTGGCGGCGGGCGCAGCAGTCTCGCGATCTGGGGCGCGGCCGAGCGGGCGACGAATGGGGCGCCGACGGCGAGCGCACCGATGCACGCCCACGCCAGCATCCGGCTATTTCGGACGCCGCCTCGAGGCCACAGGGCCATGACGAGTAGCAGCGGGCCCACGAGCATGCACAGGAAGATCCAGTAGAGCCCGTGTACCTGGGGCAAAACACACGCGATGGCGGCGAGTTCGAGCGCTCCGCGGCGGCTTGGGCCCTCGTGAAGCTGGCGAACGACTACCGCGATTGCCAGCACCAAAAGCCATTGGGGTGCCAGCTGATTGGGGTAGAGACCGATGGCGCCGGGGGCGGTCCAGACCGCGGTCATCGACGCCGCCAGCCAGCTGAGCCAACTGCGGCCTGTCAGTACAAAGGCCAGTTCGGCACTGGCCGCGGCAGCCACCAACTTCGCGAAGGGCCAGCTGTAGGCCCAGACCTCGAGCGGATCGAGGCCCGTGACATCGGCACAGGTGGCCATCAGAGCGTGATAGAGATTGGTGTGGTAGATGCGGTCGAAGACTTCCTTGGCGACGAAGGGGTCCCATTGATTGAAGCCGTGGTCGAGCAGCAGCCGAATGCGACCGACGTGATAGGTCGCATCGCCGCTCTGGTGCCCGCCCGTGCGTGTCGCCAGCCACAGGTCGGAAAGCAGCACTAGGCTCGCCAGGGAGCCGACCGCAGAGGGGCGCGGCAGCGACCAGGGGCGCTTTACGAGCCACATGGCACAGGCGACCAGGGCGCTGGCGATTACGGCGATCCAGAGCACGGCGATGGGCAGGCCGAAGAGGTAGCCGGCGATCGACAGCGGAGAAAACAGCAGAAAACTCGCCACGCAGCCACCTGCGACCATTCCGAGCGGCGAGCGTGCGGCGGCGCCGCCGAAGCGCGCGACCAGCCACAGACCAGGCAGGCAGACCGCCAGCCAGAATGTCAAAACCAGCAACATCCGCGCGCGAGCCTAAATGACCGACCCCGATTCGAGAACAGGCCTCGTCGCTCTGCCCCGCTGCGGTGCGCCCTGCTCGCTGGTGCGCGTGCAAGGGGGGCGCTACTCTCCCCCGCGCCCCGAACCCTTTGGCCGTACCCAGTCTTTCGCCGTGGCAAGCCCACCCACAGTCGAAATCCTCGTCGCCACCATGAACCGTCGCGAGCCGCCGTCCCAGGCGCTGCCTGCGGCTGCGAGCTTTCTGTACGTAAACCAGTGTACCGACATCGAGCCGCCCGACGTCATTGATGAAGGTCCGGTTCGCATGCACTCCTTTGCCGAGCGGGGGCTGAGCCGCAGCCGCAATCGAGCCATCGCCCTTTCGCGGGCCGAGCTGCTCGTGCTCGCCGACGACGATGTCGAGCATCCGGCCGAAATGGTCGAGCGGGTTCGGCGCGGCTTTGACGCCCACCCGCGGGCGAGCGTCGTGACCTTTCAGTTCCTGGATGCCGCCTCGGGCGAGCCCGTCAAGAGCTACCGCCGGGACAGCTTTGTCCACGATCGCCGCAGCGTGGGGTCGGTCTCCTCCATCGAGATCGGGCTCCGGCGTGAGCGCCTGGCAGGCCTGCGCTTCGATGAGCGCCTGGGCCTCGGCAGCGGCCTGCCCACGGGCGAGGAATTCATATTCCTGATGGACGCCTTGCGCGCCGGCCATGTGCTCGGCTACTGGCCCGAGCCCATCTGCTCCCATCCCGGCGTGGGCGGCGGCCATCGTGACTGGGACGCGTTTATGGTGCGCGCCAAGGGCGCCGTGTTGCGACGGGGCTATCCACTTGCCTGGCCGTTGGCGATTGCCTATTTTGCCCTGACCAAGCGCAGCCGCTATGGGAGGGCCATGGGGCCCGCCGCGTTTCTGTATCACGCCACCCGTGGCGCGCGGGTCATCTCACCATGAAGGTCCTCACCGTCGTCGGCGCCCGGCCCCAATTCATCAAGGCCGCGACCCTTTCGCGAGCGCTTCTGCGGGCGGGTTTCGATGAGCAGCTGCTGCATACGGGGCAGCACTATGACAGCAGTATGTCAGGTGTGTTTTTCGAGGAGCTAGAGATTCCCAGACCCGCACACGCGCTGGGAATCGGCTCGGCCTCCCACGGCGCCCAGACGGGTCGGATGTTGGAGGCCATCGAAAGGGTGTTGCAGGCTGAGAGACCAGACTGGGTGGTGGTTTTTGGAGATACGAACTCCACGCTGGCAGGTGCCCTGGCGGCGGCCAAACTGCACATACCCCTGGCCCATGTGGAAGCAGGCCTGCGGTCGTACAACCGACGCATGCCGGAGGAACTCAACCGTGTGTTGACGGATCACGCCTCCGACTTGCTCTTCGCTCCCACTTCCGCGGCGCGCGCGAATCTGTTGAAGGAGGGGCTTGCGGAGGACCGCATCAGTGTCGTGGGCGACGTGATGTATGATGCGAGCCTCTACTACGCGGCCAAGGGCGGCGGGATCCCCGAGCACCTGGATGCCCAGGGGCTTTGCGCGGGCGCCTATGCCCTGGCCACCGTACACCGGGCTGAAAATACCGATGAGCCAGCGCGGCTGAAGCTCATCTTGGATGTTCTCGACGACTTCGCCGGGCAGCTGCCGGTGGTCCTTCCGCTCCACCCGCGCACCGCAGTCGCCCTCGGGGATCGGGCGCGGACGGACTATCCTCGCATTCGCTTTATCGATCCCGTGGGTTATCTCGACATGCTCGCCCTCGAGAAGCACGCGCGCCTGGTGATCACCGATTCGGGGGGCGTACAGAAAGAGGCATATTTCGTTGGCGTGCAATGCGTGACGTTGCGCGATGAAACCGAGTGGGTCGAGTTGGTCGAGGCGGGCTGGAATCGTTTGGCGCCGCCCCATGAGCCGCTCGCCATGAGGGCTGCGTTGGAACAGGCGCTTGCCGCACCCGCCGGACGAGAGATTCAGCTCTATGGCGACGGCACAGCGGCGGAAAAGATCGTGTCCGCGCTGGGCGGTCGCTGAGGACGGCGATCGTGCGGATCCTGATCGTTTCCTTCTTCTATCCGCCGACCACAAGTGTTGGCACGGTCGGAGCGGCGCGCGTGGGCAATACCAGCATTCAGCTCGCTGCGGCGGGCCACGAGGTCCGTGTGTTGAGCGCGCTCAGCGGGGTCAGCGGTGAAGGGGCACAGCTGGCCGGGCTGCGGCTTCATCGAACCCCCTGGCATCAAGTCAACGCGTTGCCCAAGGCCGTGCTGGCGGCGCTTTCTCGACGATCAAGGTCAGCGTCGCAAGCCACCGCTCCTGCTTCCGTCGGCGGCGCCGAACAGCCGGAACTGAAAGGTGCCGCGCGCGTGGTGCAGTCGCTGTATACCGGTCTCACCAACGTGCCGGACGAGACGGTCGGTTGGGTGCTTCCGGCGCTGCAGGAGGGGCGTCGTCTACTTTCGACCTTTCGACCCGACGTGATTTTTGCAAGTGGTGCGCCGTTTTCGGCGTTTGTCGTGGCGCAGTCACTGGCTCGCACGGCGGGCTGCCCGTGGGTCGCAGAGTTGCGAGACCTGTGGGTGGATAACCACTACTATCGCTTCGCGGGTTGGAGAAAGGCCATCGACCGACGCATCGAGGCGCAGTTGCTGTCGCACGCTGCGGGGATCGTCACGGTTTCAGAGCCGCTGGCCGAAACCCTGCGCGCACGTTATCTACCGCCGGTGGAAGTGATCATCGGTGGCTTCGATCCCGCGTCCTATCCCTCCGAGGCCGCGGAGCGATCCCCCGAGGTTCTGCGGCTGCTCTACGCCGGGCGGCTGTACGGTGAGCGCCGTGATCCGCGGCCATTGCTACAGGCGCTATCGCTCTTGGGCGACGATGCCTCACGGGTGCGCCTCGATTTCTACCTATCGGCGGGCCAAGGGTACGTGCGTGAGCTGGCAGAGCAGGCGGGGGTCGGTGCTTGCGTGCATGTGCATGAACCACGGCCGCACGCCGAGATTCTGAAGCTGGAGACCGCCGCCGACGTTCTGGTCTTGCTGCTCTGGAACCATCCCGAAGAGCGAGGCGTATTTACCGGCAAGTTCTTTGAGTATCTGGGTGCAAAGCGACCGGTCTTGGCCCTGGCGCCCGACTTCAACGTAGCGGCGAGCACGATAGCGGAGCACGGGCTGGGATTGGCTTCCCTCGACCCGCAGCAGATCGCCCACTGGTTGCGCGCGCGTCTTGCGGACAAGGCACGCGGACAACATCCGGCCCTTTCGGACGAGGCGGTCGCAGACTTCTCGCGCAGCAAGCAGGTCGCGCGGCTGATGACCTTTCTTCAGGACATCGTCTCGTCGAGCGCCGCTTCGTAGGTACGACGCTCGCGACGGGTCGAGAGGCTGCTGTTGTGCCAGAGCAAGGTGAACTGCCCCTCGAAGCGACGGCAGGTGTGCGCGAGTTTCGCGATTTTGGTCAGGGCTTGTTTGAGCCCGAGCGACATGGCACGTGGCAGTGCGGCATCCGTCGTGACGAGAGTCAGTTCGTGCAACGACCGCGCCTGCTTCTTGCGCTCTTTTGAACACCGGGGGACTCGTGACAGGTGCCGCAGCGAAGGCCGACCCGGTCGTGGAAGCCCAGTGTGGAATCGTAGCGCAGGCCGGAATCGTCCCGGCTCTGCCAAGTCAGCGGGACCTCGACGCGTAGGTAGCATTGGTGCCCTCCTTGCGGGGTTCCGTCGAATTCTGGGTCATCTATGTTCATGCACGCGAGGACCTCGAATCCTCGTGTTGAGTTCAACGTAAGCCCTCGGCGAATGACGGGCTTGTGCTGAGCCTGAAGCTGTGATGCGGGGAATGCCGGGGCGGAGGAACAGCGAGTGCTGCCTGTCGGGAGACGCGGGCGCGCTGGCGGCAGTCCGGATGCG
>JAOUOP010000119.1 GCA_029880325.1 Myxococcales bacterium
CCTCTTTCGCACCAACCAAGCCCTTTTCTCCCAATTACGCGCACTCCCACCGAACTTTGATCGTGGCACTGCAAAATCCACCCCCTCCTTCGGCCACTTCGGCAATTTCGCCGCCACGACTTTTTGAAAAGTTACGCAAAATCAGGCCAACCACCTGGAATAACAGCGAAAACGCTCGCTTGCCGAACAGCAACTCGGACGCCACATTCCCACGATTCCTACGGTCGCGCCCGCCCGACAGGCGTTCAGCTCTCGAATGCGCGTCGGCCCGCGGCGCAGCGGGATCGCTCGGAGGCAACTTTCTTCGCGCGTGCCTGTCGTGGAGCGCGCTCCTCGCGCGTCTCGGAATTGAAGCCCTGCAAGAGAGGCGGGCCCGAAGGAGGAGAACCCATGTCAGCAGCGTTCGTCTGGTTTCACAACAGCAGCGAAGACCCCGGCGCATCGGTCGATTTCTACGAGACCCTGCTCGGTTGGAAGCGCACCGAGGGTCCGCCTGGCATGACCATGTTCGCTGGGCAGCAGGGCCCGTTCGCGGCCGTCGGCGCCAAGAACGGATCGCTGGGCTGGGTCCCCTACGTCGAGGTTGAAGACGTCGATGCCGCAACCAAGGAGGCGCAGAGGCTCGGGGCGACCCTGCTCGAGGCCAAGACCCGGGGACCCGCCGGCGAGTTTTCCATCGTACGCGACCCGGGCGGCGCCGCGATCGCCCTGTGGCAGAAGGCCCGCTGAAGATCCTCGATCCCCGGCGGGCATGCCGATGTCGCCGGCGGCAGAACTTGCTAGGGTGAGAATCGATGCCCGAAAAGGTCACCTACGCGCTGCTGATCTACCGCACGACCGAGGGTGAGCCCACTCCCGAGCGCGCCGAGCGCGCGCTCGTGGGGCATCGGGCTCTGCAGGCCGAGGCGGCGCGCGAGGGCGATCTGCGGGCCGTGGCCAAGCTGGACTCCGCGCGGCTCGCAAAGACCGTGCGCGGCGAGCTGGGCTCCCACGACATCACCGACGGCCCGTACATCGAAGCCAAGGAGTGGCTGGTGGGCTTCTATTTGCTGGACTGCGCCAGCGAGGACGAAGCCCTGAGGCGCGCGCAGCAGATTTGTCCCGTCGAGGATCACGCGATCGAGGTGCGCCCGGTGGAGTGGCGCTGGAGCACCGAACAGGTTGAAAGTGGCCCAACTTCGCGGGTTTAGCAGGCACTCCGGCGCGTCACGCTGCCTTGAAGTGGGCTCGGCTACGTCTGCGGCAGCGTGGCGCCCCGGCGCACCTACTCTCCCTCGCGAATTCACGCCACTTTCAACCTGTTCGGTGCTCTGGGAGCCGTGAGCCCGGGCCACGCCGAACTCATCCGCCGCGCCTACCCGCGAGTCCTCGCACGGGCGCTCGCTCGCACGCGCTCGCTGCCGGAGGCCGAGGACGCGGTGCAGGAAGCCGTCGTGCGCGCGCTCTCGAGCTGGCCCGAGCGCGGCGCTCCCAACTCCGCCGAGGCGTGGCTCCTGACCGTGGCCGTCAACGTGCACCGGGACCGCAAGCGCAAGCAAGCGCGCGAACGCGTGCGGCCGGACGCGCTCGAGGCGCTCGCCGAGATGAGCCCGTGGGTTCGCATCGCCGTCGGAGAGCCGGACGCCCTGCGAGGCTGGAAGGACGAGTTCTTGCGGCTCCTCTTCGCCTGCTGCCATCCCTCGCTCGAAGCCGGCGAGAGCGCGGCGCTGTGCCTATCGACCGTGGTCGGCCTGTCGGTCAAGGAGGTCGCCGCCGCGTTTCTGTCGGAGCCGCGCGCGATGGAGCAACGCCTGACGCGCGCGCGCCGCCGCCTGCGAGAACGTGGTGATCCGGACGGGGACACCCCCGAGCGTTCGCGCGATCGGCTCGAGGCCGTGCTGCGCGTGATCCACCTGCTCTTCAACGAGGGTTACTGGTCTGCAGACGACGACAGCCCGATCCGCTCCAACCTGTGTCGCCTCGCGCTGGGCCTTTCGCACTCGCTGGTCGAAGCGTTCCCGGGCGAGCCCGAGGCCCTCGGGCTGCTCGCGCTTCTATCGCTCCACGACGCGCGTCGAGGCGCGCGCCTTGGCGAGGCTGGCCTGCCCGTGCCACTGCCCGAGCAGGACCGAACGCGCTGGGATGGCGCGGCCATCGAAGCCGCGACGAAGCTGCTGGAGCGCGCGGCGGCGATGTCCCGCCCGGGCACCTTTCAGCTCGAGGCCGCGATCTCGGCCGCGCACTGTCGCGCACCCGCGGCAGAGGACACGGACTGGCACGAAATCGCGAGCCTCTACGGCATGCTCGAAGATCTCCGTCCGACGCCAGCCGTGCGCGTGAACCGAGCCTTCGCGGTGGCCCGCGCGAGCGGCCCAGCGCGTGGCCTCGCGCTGCTCGAGGAGCGGGAGACCATCGACGCGGGCGTCTATCCCTACGTGCACCTCGTGCGAGGCGCCCTGCTGGCCGAGCTCGGTCGCATCGACGAGGCACGGACCAGCCTGGAAGAGGCCCGCCGGGTCGCCCGCAACCGCGCCGAGCGCGCACAGGTGGAAAAGCGAATCGCTCGGCTCACCGAGGATCGCGAAAGGAACACGAAGCCATGAACGCAGAAGACTTGTTCTGGGAGCTGGCCGCCGAGCTGCAGGCGGCCGACCCGCGCGTCGTCGAGGGCACGATCATGAACGGGCGCTGCCTGCGGGTGGGCAAGGAGTTCCTGGCGCTGGTCGACTACAAGGGCTCGGGCCTGGTCGTGAAGCTGCCCAAGAGCCGCGTCGCCGAGCTGATCGACCAGGGCCAGGGCCAGTCCTTCGCGCCCGCGGGCAAGGTGTTCCGCGAGTGGCTCTCGGTGCCCAAGCCCGACCGGCGGCGGTGGCGAGCGCTGCTGCGGGAGGGCGTGGCCCACGTCGCTCGGTAGCCTGCCTCGAACTCGGATTTGGATGACGGAAAACCGAGTGCGGCGCGCGCGGCGGCGTCCCAAGATACGGGGCACGGGCGCGCGCTGGGCGTCCGGGCGGCACGGGAGTGGCGGATGGCGGAGCCTCGATCTACGGAAAGCTCGATGAGCGGCAGCGGCCCCTACCCTGCCGGCACGGGCCCAGGTGACTGACGCCTTCGAGCCGTCTACGAGCGCGTTCACAATTTCCGACCCACCTTGACCCTACTCCTGAGTGAAACACCTCGGCGCCACAATTTCCGACCCACCTTGACCCTACTCCTGAGTGAAACACCTCGGCGCGGCGCCCGCCGGCCTGTCCGAATTCACCGCCCGCGAGCCCCGAACCCCACCCAAGCGCCGCGAACGCCCCCCGAAGGCCCCCTCCCGTGCACGACAGCCGGCCCGCGGCCGCACCGGTGCGCAACGGGCGCTCTGTCCCGCCGCCTGCAACCCCAACGACGCACCACCCGTGCTAGCCGGTGGTCGGCGGCGGCTTCGCCCCTGGGCAGCGCGCCAGTACACAGCACCAGCAGTCCAGCGGCTCGCAGGGCTGGCGGTATCGGTGCCGCATCAGAAGCGTACCGCCGGGGAAGGTCGCTTCGAGCCCCCTGCGGAAGCTCTGCCAGGCCGCTCGGTACTGCCGGCGGTACTCTCGCACGGCGCCGACCGCCTTCTTGTACGCCTCGCGGTCGCCGCCGGCAGCCACCGTCGGCTTGCGGCCTCCTTTGGGCCTGACGTTGTGGGGGGCGTCGAAGGGGTCGGTGGCCAGGATCTTCTTCACGCCAACAAAGCCCTGCCCGGCGCCGCGTGCCTGGGTCACCAGCTCGAGCTGACGCGCGTTGAGCTGCTGGCGGAAGTCCTCCACCAGCCCGGGCAGTGGCCGGTCACCGTACTGCGGCGGCGGAACGAAGCAGCCGGTGGCGACCGCGTGCTCGTCGTCGGTCTGGTCGAAGAAATATTCGGGCCGACTGACTTCCATCGGGGGCTTGAGCCAGTCGGCCGGGCCGTGCAACACCCCGGGCCACTGCTTGTACTTCTCCACCAGCCGATCTTTGACGCAGTTGAGGACCGTGTAGCAGAGCTTGTCCCGGACGGCGGCGTGATTGGTCAGCAGCAGGTCGTTGTAGGACTGGTCGCACCAGATCGTCTCGGTGTAGCGCTCGGGATACTGCTCGCCTAAGTACTCGAGCAGGCACTTGGCAATGCAGCGATCGAGCCATGCCATGAACAGGTCCAGGCGCCCGGTCGTGTCGGTCAGCAGCAGATGAAAGTGATTGCTTTCAAAACAGACCGCGTGCAGCAGCACCCCATACTTGGCAGCGGCGCGGAACAGGCAGTAGCGCACAATCTGGTTGACCACCGGATCAGGCCGCAAGTAGAAGCGGCGCAGATCGCAGGTGCGGGTCACCATCCGGGTCCCGTCCGGGACCGATATCCGCGGTGCGGACTCCCGTGTGTCCGTCGATGCCGTCCAGGTTGTCAGCCTCTCCACCCGCTGCGTCGTAGACCTTCAGTTGGGGCGGCGCGGTGGCGAGCATTCCAGCGCTACCGTCAGTGAGCGGCACCAGCTGCTGAATCTCGGCATCCAACCTCCGCACCCACCCGACGTCGCCCTTTTCGTTCATTCGAACAAGAACCGCATTCAGCCCCTCGTATCCTTCGGTGCTCTCGATAGCGACTCGACCATCATCGCCACCACACGACAGCGGCCCCCAATTCGGCCCCCACCTACCTCTTAGGCACCGCCGCAAAATAAATCAGTTGACTATTTCGATTTAGAGGATCCTCATCGTCTGCATGACGATGAAGCAACGCGCGGCGAAGCAGGAGTCCATCCGACAACGGTACGACAAGTTGAAGGGCACGCTGACGGAGCGCGCGCGTCGACTGTTCGTTGCGAGCGAAGCGATTGCCTTCGGCTATGGTGGCATCGCGGCTGCATCTCGTGCGACAGGCATGGCGGAGAGCGTGATCGGGGTGGGAATCAGGGAGCTGAAGGCGATCGAGCAGGGCACGGCACCGGCTCTGGACCCCAGGCGGAGCCGACGCCCGGGTGCCGGCCGCAAGAAGACGACGGACAAGGATCCGACGTTGCTACCGGACCTGAAGGCGTTGGTCGAATCGACCACTCGCGGTGATCCGCAATCGCCGCTGTTGTGGACGGCGCGCAGTCAACGCAACATCGTGGCGGAACTTGAAAAGCAGGGCCATCAGACGAGCATGAAGATGGTCTCCAGGCTGCTCAAGGAGCTTGGCTACAGCCTGCAGGCCAATCGCAAACGGCTCGAAGGTGCCCAGCACCCAGACCGCAACGCGCAGTTCGAGCACATCAACGAGACGATCCGTCGACAACTCGAGTCCAATGAGCCCGTCATCTCGGTGGACACCAAAAAGAAAGAGCAGGTGGGACAGTATAAAAACGCAGGTAGGGAGCTGCGGGGCAAAGGTGACCCGGAGGATGTCACGGTCCATGACTTCGTGGACTCTGACAAGGGGCGTGCCGCGCCCTATGGCGTGTATGATCTTCTCGAGAACGAAGCATGGGTCAGCGTTGGAATTAGCCACGACACAGCCGAGTTCGCAGTGCAGAGCATCCGCACGTGGTGGAAGGAAATGGGTGCGTCAAGGTATCCCGAAGCGAGTTCCCTCGTAATCACAGCCGGCGGTGGTGGAAGCAATGGCTACAGACTGCGCCTGTGGAAGCTCGAGCTACAGGGCCTTGTGGACGAACTCGGTTTCCCTGTGACCGTCTGTCATCTGCCGCCAGGGACGAGCAAGTGGAACAAGATCGAGCATCGCTTGTTCTCATTCATCACCAAGAACTGGCGTGGCAAGCCGCTCGTGACCCACCAGGTCATCGTGAACCTGATCGCCGCCACGACAACCAAGAGCGGTCTCGTCGTCCGAAGCCGTATTGATGACCGGACATACCGCAAGGGGCGCCGCGTCTCCGACAAGCAACTCGCATTCGTAAATCTCGAGCCACATGCCTTTCACGGTGAGTGGAACTATACCATCCACCCTACGACCGCAGCATGACGACCCGATCTACTTATTTTGCGGCAATGCCTTAGGACGGTTGTGCCATCCGAAAGGGGCGCGGCTTGCGGTAGCAACAGGGGACCGTCGCAGGCTACAAGGACCCGCGCTCAGGGCCCACTCCAAACGAGATCGGGTCGCCGGGCGCCTGGCGCTGGGCAGCCGGCCCGCGCTGGCGTGACGTCACCAAATCACCGACCCCTGCGTGCTACCCACGACCCCGATCATGCTAGTCACCTGTGTCGGTAGTTCTGGGTAAAACTCGCCGGCCCTCGCCGGCCCTCGCCGCGTCGACCGCCCTTCGGGCTATCTCCTCGTATATACTCTGTATGTCCTTCGTCGATTCGCCACGCCGAGGGCCGCCGATTGCTCGCCGAGTTTTACCCAGAACTACCGACACAGGTGACTAGACTGCTCGACCCGTCTGCGACGTTGCCGACGCAGGGTATGTACGTCAGCGTGGCAGACCCGCCAGGTACCGGACCTGGTTGAGGTAGAGCGTCTCGCGCGCCGCGTTCCAGTACATGTACCGGTCGGCCAGATCGCCCGTACCGTCCATCATCACCAGCGTGCCCATGGGCAGCGAGAAGGTGACGATGGCATCCTTGCCGGTCTGCTCTCCCGCGGGGCCGAAAACGGCCAGCGTGGTCCAGTCGGACGGCGCATCCAGCGCAGCGCCATCCAACGTTGCCACGAACTCCTCCATCACGCTGCTGCTGCCGGTGTGCAGCGCGAGCGTGGAGCCGGTCGACAGCCCCTCGAAGATCGGATGTCCCGGCACGCTGACGTCGATCGCGACGATGGCCGTGGCGTCTACCGAGTCGACGCCGATGCCGTAAAGCCCCTCGTTGTCGAAGATGTGCGCCAGGCAGGTGTCGTTGAGATCGCTGTTGAGCGCCAGCATCGGCACCCCCGCCGAGTCGGCCGCGTCGAGCAGGGCCAGGCTCTGGCCGCTGCGCACGCCGAGCCCACCGCCGCTGTCGATATTGTCACCGAAGACGATCGCGCGATACCGGTCGAGCTGCTCGATCGCATCCGAGACCCGGAAGCTACCAGGCCCGCTGAGATTGCGCTTCTGCCCCCCCGGCGTGGCCAGCACGAAGACGTCCTGCGCATAGTCCGACTGCACGCCCTCGGTCCAGTAGAAGCGCCCTTCGATCACGCGTGCCCGGTCCTGGGTCCCCGGGCCGGAGGCCAGTGCGACCGACTGCGTGGTGTCGAAGTCGTAGGCCATCACGTCCGCGCCGTCGGTGGGGTGTTGCTCGGTCCAGGCCACGAAGGGCGTCTCGACCCACGGGTTGAGCAGGTAGTTGCTGCCCGTCGCGACAGTGCTCTCGGAGCCAGTCGAGAGGTTGCGGATGATCAGGTTGTAGGTTCCTTCCGGTTCCTCCCTCGTGTACGCGACGTGGGTGCCGTCATGGTGGAACTGGATGGCAGCGCCGAGCGTCGCGCCCATACCATCGGAGAGCCGGTAGCTCTTGAGGGTGGGTGTACCCGACGAGCGGTCAAACCAGAGCGCGTAGTCGCCGGCGGCCTGGTGCTGATTCTGAAGGCCCGTCGTGGTGTCGATCGGGAAGCGCGTGCCGGTGGAGATGCGGTAGCCGTAGATATCCTCTTCGCCGGAAAGATCCTCTTCCTGGTAGACGACATAGTCGCCCGCGAGTTCGGGCTGTTCCTCGATCACTTCGGGGTCGTCGATGTCGAAGGTGGCGCCGTCGGAGATGCGGTAGCCGCGAATGTTGCGGTCGGTGTAACCGGGCAAGATCAGCTCGTGCCACACGACCCAGTCGCCATCGGTCTGGGGCACCTGCTCTTCGTGGCTGGTGTTGGCGATCACGACCTCGACGCCGGTCGAGATGGTGTAGGCGTAGATGTCGCCGCTCGTGCCCAGGGCGCGGTTGTTGGAGAACACCAGCCGGTCGCCCGAGGCGTGGATGCCCGCAATCTGACCGCCGTGGGGCGCCACCTCGATGCGACCGCCGCTGCCCTCGGCCACGAGGACTTCGGGTCCGCCCGCGTTCTGCTCCCAGGCCACGAAGCTGCCCGAGGCCACCGGTTCGAAGGCGTTGAAGCCGTAGGGCGAGTCCACCTCCCAGCCGAGACCGGAGACGATGCGATCGGTGAGGCCGGGTGCGAAGTTGTCGCCCACCACCAGCACCTTCGTGGTGCTCACGGTCACGGTCACTTCATCGGCCGCGCTGTCGAGTGTGCCGTCGCCCACCACCAGGCTGAAGACGTAGGCGCCTGGCAGATCGGGCACGAAGCCGGGGCTTGCCGTGGCGGCGTCGCTCAACAAAGCCGTGCTGCCAGCGGGAGCGCTCTTCAGCTCCCAGTCGTAGGTGAGCCCGTCATCCTCCGGATCGCTCGAGCCCGAACCATCGAGACTGAAGGCCAGGTGGGTGAAACCGCTGGCGTCGGCGCCTGCGTCGGCAGTGGGGGCCATGTTGACGGCGCCATCGCCCGCGTCGCCATCGCCCGCGCCGCCATCGCCCGCGTCGCCATCGCCCGCGCCGCCATCGCCCGCGTCGCCATCGCCCGCGTCGCCATCGCCCGCATCGCCATCGCCCGCATCGCCATCGCCCGCATCGCCATCGCCCGCATTGCCACCGCCCGCGTCACCGTCACCCGGGCCGCCATCGCCCGCATCGCCGTGCCCGGTGCCGCCGTCGCCGTCGTCCGCGGCGTCGTCGCCGCCGCCCGACATGTCATCGCCGGAGCACGCCAGCGTGACGAACACGAGCCCCACCCATCCCATGAATAGCAAAGCGCGTAGAGAAGTCATGGAGGAAGCGTAACGCCCTGGTGCCGGAGCGAACAGCCCTGCGCCCGCTGCGGAGGGCCCGCACCATGCTCCAGCCGGTCGAGGAACCTTGCCGCCAGGCCATGCCCGCCGTCTCCGGGCTTCAGCTCACGTTCATCACCCGCTCGGGACCGGCGACAGGCACGCCCCGCCGGTGCGGCTGCGGCCCTGCACGCTCGCCTGTATGCTCCGCCTGGGGGGCTGGAACGCCTGCCGAGTAACTTTCGTGTCTCGTATCTCGCGCTCGTGTCTCGCAGTCGTGGACACGGACGTGCAACGAACCTCTACCACGCTCGACACCAAGTCCCCCGGCGTGGGCTACCGCTCGTCGCCGAGAGCGATCAACGCGGCGACGAGCACGAGCAAGTAGGGTACGTCGACGGGCTTTTCCGGGCAAACGCTTTCTGCGAAGCGATCGGGCAGGACCAGTCCCGGGGCGTAACCCGACAGGAACATGATGGGCCAGCCGCGCGCGGCGAGCTGATCGGCGATCGGGCCGTCGTCGTCGCGCGAACCGGTAGCCGCTTGGGACTCCGGCGCGCGGGTCGAGCGTCGAGGACGCAACAATTGGTCCCGTGGCTTCAGGCGCTTGCGCCCCACTGCGCAGCGAGGCCGCGCGTACTCGGGCTCCGCGTTCGCCAGCGGGTAGACTCACCCATCGAACCCGCGCTCAGCCCGTGTCGAGCACGATCGCGAAGTGGTGGCCGGTGATGGCCAGGCCCTCGCGCTTGTAGAAGCGATGCGCGTCCAGGCGCTGCTGGCCGGAGTCCAGATGCAGCTGCTGGCAGCCGTGCTCGCGGGCCCGCTGCTGCAACCACGATAGCAGCGTTGCGCCCAGTCCCTCGGAGCGATGGTCGGGGTGGGTCACGAGGTCGTCGACGTAGAGGAATTTTCCCCAGGCCAGGTTTCGGCCCATGCGATAGCCCGCGACGGCAACGACCCGTCCGCCGCGCTCGATGCACGCGAGGCGGTAGCCGTCGGCGTACTGGGCGCGCACTCGCTGCAGAAATGCTTCCCGGGTCAGGTGAGGTCGAAGCGAGTGCAGCGTCTCGAAGCAGGCTGCCTGCTCGTCCTGGGTTTGAGCGATGCGCGGAGTCACGACTCCATCTTCGATAGCACGTCGAGGGCCGTACTTCACCCCGAGGTCGCGCGCCGGGAGCGCAGCGCCTCCCGAGCGGCTCGAGCCATCCCGCCCCGCCGCAACCGAAGCAAAAACGCCCACCCAGAGCCGAGCCACACATCACCAGAGCCCCGCTCCGGCAGCCGGCCAACACCGACGCGGCAGCCCAAACCACCCCCGCCCGCCTTCTTCACGGTGCGGTTGTGTGCCGCCACCAACTCGCTGACGCGACCGCGGTTGTCCTCCACCACCTCGCCTTCGCCCTTGACCGACAGCTGCATGATGCGCAGTGCCGCAGGCTGCGTGTCCATCGTCAGCGGCCAGGTGGTGCCCGTGCCACGCACCACCTGGCCCTGGTCGAGTTCCACGCGCCAGGGCGCGCGGGTCGGCGTCAGCCCGTCGCTGCACTCGATGAAGCGGGTCGCACGGTGCTGGTTGTCCACGTCCGGCAGATCGGGGTTTTCGTCGAAGATGGGATCGATGGTCATCTCGCCGGGGCTGAGGGTGGTGTAGAGGCGCGTGACATTGGGTCGCGACTGCAAGAGTTCGTCGCTGTCGAGCACGGGCTCGATCACGTTCTCGAAGAGGCCCTGCAAAAGAGCTTCGGGATCGATCACCACGCCCTCGTTCACGGGGCAGGACGGATCCGTCCGACCCGTGCGAAAAAAAGCCGAGTTGATGCACGACATGCGCGAGCTCATCGAGGGCCAGATCCCGGTGCCGCAACCGCCGCCGGCCCCCGCGGACGATCCCTGGCCGTGCGATTGATCTGACCTAACCAGTGCCGCATGGAGCGTGGATCAAAGAAATCGTGCCATCTGACCGGCAAGGAGGGAGGGCTGAGCTGCGAAGGCGTCGAATGTTGAGCAAAGGGCCGCATCCCGTTCGTCGCTATTTCGAAAGAAGCGGTTGTGGGTCGTCCGTTTCTTGGTCTCCTTCCACGCGCCCTCGATGGCGTTGAGGTTCGGAGAATAGGGCGGGAGTCGGCATAGCTCGATGCGATGGTTGTCGTTGCTGAGCCACACTTTGCCCTCCGGCTTGAGGTTGTGGCAGGGGCCATTGTCGATGATGAGGAAGATCTTGCGCCGAAAGCGGCGCACCAGCTGCTTCAGGAAGTCGAGGAACGTGTGGGATTTTTTGCCGCACATCGGAGGGGTCGCTCGCCGGCTGATCATCGTCTCGCCCCAGCGCTTCCGCACCAAGCGCCAGCTCTGGAACTACTGCGGCTTGGGAGTGGTGATGCGAAGTTCGTCAGACTGGATCAAGGGGGCCGACGGCTGGCAGCGCGACACCGTCAACCGAACCCGTGGTCTCAATCGCAACTGGGGTCGCCGACTCAAGCACATCTTCAAGGGCGCAGCGACGACGGTGATCATGGGCAAGGATGGACCCATGTACCAGAGCTACCTCAACGCCCT
>JAOUOP010000014.1 GCA_029880325.1 Myxococcales bacterium
TGAGATGGCCGTGATCAACATCCGACGGCACCGATTCCATCCAGAATGGAACTACACAATCTCACCGAGGTCATAGACTTCGCCTGCACGCGCGAACCGATCGCCTTGTTTTTGCACGGGCCCTTAGGAAACCAAACGCCGCAAGCAGGCAGCCGCCCGATCGGAGTGCTTCGCCGATGCTGAGGTGGCCGCGCGTTGATGAGCGCGGTGCAGGCGCGTGCGCTCGGGTATCGTTGATCTGTTCACCCATCTTATCTCTCCGTTGGTTGTCGTCGGAGCACCCTCGATCGGGGCCCGAGTCGACATCGGCGATGCCGACGACTGCGGCCATTGCAGATGGTGTGCCAGCCGCGGCGGGGGCCAAAAGCGCCCGGAATCGGAGAAATCAGTCCCGCTGCCGAAGCCATTGAGAAGGCAAGGGTGGCCGCAGGAGGCAAGCGGCGCTCGGGCTAGGGGCGAACTTTGCCGTTGCCGCCATGTTGCTCCCCGCGGGGTTGACCAGCGCTCCGAGCGAGGCCGCCGTCCCCAGCGTTTGCTTCCGCTCCCCCCGCGTCGGTCGTGGAATCGCTGCCCTGCCGCGACGGTGAGTCGAGCCCGGTCGACGAGGAAGCTGCGCTGAGGCCCGGCCACAGCGCGAGGGCCGCCGCCCCGGTGCGACGTGATTGACGCGCCGGGTGACCGCAACGGACGGTGCCGATGAAATCCCCCCGTGCTGGTGCTGGCTGCGAGACCACCGGCATAGGCCAAGACCCTTGGCCTATGCCGGTGGTCTCGCAGCCAGCAGTTTCAGCTCACTGCAGGGGCCGGAAGTCGGTCGTGGGCGGACCGTGGATACCATTAGGCATCCCCAGTTTCAGCCATGTCGGCGCCTGGGGCCAGGCGTCTCGCTCTGCTGAGGCTCCAAGCCCCGCGATTTCGCTGCCTTACAGCACGGCGGGGCGCATTAGCCAAAAAGCACGACCGTCCCAATTCTGGGACTTTTTCGCCTCCAGCGTGCACCGCCCCATCCAGGGCTCGCTCCCGCAGCGCCCAGCTCACCACACGCGTGTCCGCCCATCGAGTCGGCCCTGGCCCCCTCAGGCCGACTCAAACCCAAGCCACTCGTTTCCAGGCGGCGGTCGGGCCGGTGCGATCGGCAGCGGCTCGGTCGGCAGCTTCAGACTCTTGAGGATGCGCCGGATCGCATCTGGCTTGAAGACAGCAGCCAACAGCCGCCTCGAACCGTAGGCATCTTTAGGCATCCCCAGGTTGAGCCATGTCAGCACCGGATGCGAGGCCTCCCGCACCGCTGAGGCCCCAAACCCCCACGATTCCGCCGCCCTGCAGCACGGCGGCTACTTGCCGAGTGCCAAAGCGGGGGCATCGTGGACCACGCGGCCGCGATCGACGCCATCCTCAAGGTCTCCCAGAAGCTGCGCACGCTGCTCGCGTGTGACGGCGCGGCTGCTGCGCGCCTCGACCTCGACCGCTTCCTGCGGGTGCAGCAAGCGGAGTCTTCGCTGTGACGCAACATTGTCGACGTTCGTGGTTTGTAGCGGGTGGTCTGTGGCTCGTGGCGATCCTCTTCGCCAGCGATGGTGCCCTCTCCGGAAGGGCCCACGCGCAAGAGGCCGAGGATGTCGAGATTGTCCACAGCATCGCGCAACGCACCGGCATCGAGCCCGAGCTTCTGCTCAATCCAGAGGCCCACCGGGCGCGCGAAGCCGAACGCGTTGCTGCGCGGCGGGCCGAGGCGCTGGCGCCGCTCCAGCAGACGCCCCCGCAATGGCTTCAGGAAGAGCTGGATGCCGTGCAGCGCAAGCAGGCCTCAGGTCACCTTGCGCCCAATCTGCCCGCGGCGTTCACGGCGTTCACGCTGCCAGGCGATCGGAATGGCGAAACGCTAGTCTAGGTGGGAGTGCTGAGCCGATGATCGGGGTCGATACGATGCCAGATGCAAGGACGGCCTCCGCCGGAATACTCGGTGTATTTCAAGGGGACCGGACGCCGCAGCTGGCGCCGTAGCGGTCCCGAGAGCGGATCATGACTCCCGCCGAGCACTTCTAGGACTTTCGATCAGGCCACCGCGACTCGCGGACGCGCTTGCCGCTCGCGAAGGGCCCGTTGTAGCCTTCCACCGGGAGGCCAACATGGACAAATGGGACGTCATCGTGGTCGGAGCTCGGTGCGCAGGAGCGGCGACCGCAGCGTTCTTGGCGCGAGCCGGAGTGCGGACCCTCTGCCTGGAGCGCTCGAAGCTGTCGAGCGACCACGTGCTGTCGACCCACTACGTCCAACCGCCGGGTATGGACGTACTCGACGAGCTGGGCGTGGGCACGCGGGTTCGCGAGCTGAGTCCGCCCAGCCGCCGACCCATGGCGGTCATGGAGATGGAGCACATCTACTCCAACTACGCAGACGGCCGCGCCGCCCACTGCATCCGGCGCTTCGTGCTCGACCCGCTGATCCAGGAAGCGGCAGCCCAGAGCGGCGCCACCCTGCGCGAGCAGGCCAAGGTGGTGGAGTTGGTCAAGGAAGGCGAACGCGTCGCCGGCGTGGTGGTGGAGACCCCGAGCGGCCGCGAGACCCTGCGCGCCGATCTGGTCATCGGCGCCGACGGCAAGGACTCGACCGTCGCCAAGCTCACCGGCGTCGAGCGCTACGAGGTATTCACCCTCGACCGGGCCGGCTACTGGGCCTATTTCCCGGCGCCCGACATCTGGTGGGATCGGGAGCACTACGACTGCGACGGCATCATCGCCTTCGAGGGCGACAACCTGCGTTACGTCTTTCAATGCGATGACAATCTGCTGCTACTGGCAGCCGTACCGCCCGCGGCCGAGGCGCGCAGCTGGGGCAAAGACCACCGTGAGCGCCTGCAGCACGCGCTCGAGGCCTGCGAGCTGACCGCACCACTGGCGCGCGGCGCACAGCCGGTCGGCGACGTGATCGGATTGCTGAAGTACGAGTCATTTTTCAGGCGACCGATCGGACCGGGCTTCGCCCTCGTGGGTGACGCGGGTCTGACCCTCGACTTCGTGACCGGCCAGGGAATCGCCCAGGGCCTGCTCAACGCCAAGGCCCTGGCCGAGGCGGTCGTGGCGGGCCGCGACGAGGCCTACGAGCGCTACTGGCGCCAGCGCGACGCCGACGTGATGCCGCTTTTCTTGGATGCCAAACGCATTGGAAGCGTCGGCTTCAACAATGCCTTCACCCAGCTGCTCTTCCGCGGCGCGTCCAAGGTAGGCGACCTGGATAGCTTCTGCGCGATCATGGATCGACGCCACTCCCCCTTCGAACTGGCGCCCCAGTCCAGCTTGTTTCGCTGGGTGCTCGGCGACGTCCTGCGCCTGCGCTTTGGGGCGGTCAAGCCCTTTCTGGAGATGGGCAAGACCCTGGGCGAACACCAGAAGCTGTGCGATGAATACAGTGCCCGCGCGGCCGAATCGGCCGAGGGCTGGGACCAATTGCCCGCCTGGCCGATGGATGCCATGGGTAGCCTGAGGCCACGACCCGCATGACACTCGGACCCACCCTCGAAACACCGCGCCTGCTCCTTCGACCCCCAGCCGCCGAGGACTTCGACGCCTTCGCGGCATTCGCCGCCGACGAGGAAGCGACGCGCTATCTGGGCGGTGCCCAGGCGCGCGCCGGCGCCTGGCGCTCCTGGTCGCTGATCGCTGGCGCCTGGATCACACGTGGCTATTCGATGTTCTCGGTGATCGAAAAGAGCAGCGGCCGCTGGCTGGGCAGGGTCGGCCCGTGGATGCCCGAGGGTTGGCCCGGCACCGAGGTCGGCTGGGGCATCGTGGCCGAGGCCCAGCAACGGGGCTTCGGACGCGAAGCCGCCGAAGCGAGCATCGACTGGGCCTTCGATCACGGCGGCTTCAAGGAAGTGATTCACTGCATCGAGCGCGAAAACCGTCCCTCGATCGCGCTGGCCAGGAGCCTGGGTTCGGAGCTGATGCGCCGCGACGTGCAGGCGCCACCGCCCTTCAAGGTGCGCTGGGACATCTACGGCCAGAGCCGCGAGCAATGGCGCGAACAGCGCGCCCAGCTCACACGCTGAGGAACACACGGGCGGCGCCTGCCCTACACCGAGCCGCACTGCGAGTGCCCGCGCCAGCATTGCATGACCAGATCTGGCCATGCAATGCTGGCGCGGGCAAGCGGCAGGAGTGTGACATTTGCGTCGTGCATGCCGTGCAGTCCGCCGCGACAGCGTTGCCAGGGCGCGCGGCCGTTGTCCACGACGCTGCAGCCGCTCGAGAATCGAAAGCCCGCGCGAACGTCGCTTCCCCGAGCGCACGTGGCGCCCTGGTTGTGCCGGCAGGACCGTGGCGCGGGGCTTGGCACACCCATTGCTTGTTTCGACCCTGCCATGTTGCGAATGCCAGGGAAGCGGTTGGCCTTTTGGGTCGCTGACCACCAGACGGTGATGCGCGCCCTCGGGGGACCGTGCACGGTTCCGTGGCCGGCGGGTGCTCGCGCACGCCCCCCACGCGATCGCGCGCGATCGACCCACACTGCGGCGCCTCCGCCCGACGCACTCAACTCCGAGATGGCGAGCCATGAGCCGCTCGATGGCCCGCTGTGATCAACCCGTCGGCACCTGCCCTGCCGCCTGCCGGTGCTGGCGCGGCGTGCTGCCCGTCCAGCGTTTGAAGGCGCGGTAGAACACGCTGAGGTCGGAGAAACCGAGCAGCTCGGCGATGTCTTCGTAGCTGCGCTCGCTGTGCTCCACGTAATGCAGCGCCATGCTCTCGCGCAGCTCGTCGAGCAGGGCCTTGAAGCTGCTGTCGTGACCCTCGAGGCGCCGGCGCAGGGTGCGCGGACTCATGTGCAGGGAGTGGGCCAGGCGGTCGAGGCTGACCTGGCCCTGCTCGAGCTGCTGGGCGATGGCCTGGCGCGCCTGTTGGATGAACGGCGGATCGCTCGGCAGCGCGCGCAAGAGGTGCTCGGCATGCTGCTCGAGGACTTGGCCCAGTTGCGGATCGGCGCCGGGCGGGCGCGCGTCGAGGGCGGCGACCGGAAAGATGATTTCGTTTTGCTCCTGGTCACAGCGCACGGCGCAGCCGAAGTGCTCCCGGTAGGCCGCCTCCGGAATGCGCGCGCCGTGGCGGAAACGCACCTCGATGACTTCGTGTTGAGGAAGCTCGTGGCGCAAGCTCAGCACCGCGGTCAAAAACGAACGCTCCAGATCGGCGTGCGGAAAGGGGTGCTCGCCGTCGCGCCACAGGCGAAAGTGGGCGCGGCCCTCGAGTTCGGTCAGCGAGAGCCGGGCGTGATCGTCGAGCAGGTGCACGAAGCGCTCGGCCCGCAATACGCACTCGCGCACGCTACCGCTGTGACGCAGGAGGTACTCGAAGACGCCGCTGGCGCCCGGCTGCAACAGCGCCGCCACGCGCAGACCAATGGCCGGGTCACCGCTCAGCTCGACGGCTGCTTCCCAGAAGGCTGCGCTGGCACCGGCGACCAGTCGCCCCGATTCCTGCTCCAGCTGCGAGCGCCGGATACCCGCCCGGCGCAGCATGGTCTCGACGTCGTGGCCTGCTTGCGCAAGCACCTCCACGACGGGTGCCAGCTGCAACACCGACACCGTTCCGGGGATCGCGCTGCGCGGGGGCACGGGCCCATGCTCCCACGGCATCGCCTCGCTGACCACCTGCCACGGTGGCCATGGCCAAGATGGGGCACGGGCGGCTGGATTCGCGGAGCTCTGCACCTCAACTCTCCCAGTTGACACCGACGGTGACGCCGGCGCGGTGGTTTCCGTCGACGTCGGGGATGAAGAAGAAGTGCAGCGGCAGATAAAGGTCGCCGGCGGTGGGTGTCCAGCCGGCGGCGACGATCATGTGCGCCGCCTTTTCCTTGATAGGCAAGAGATTGATGCCCACCCCGGTCTGAAAAGACCGCTTGAACTCAAAGCCGAGCATGAGGTTCGCGGCGGGGAAAACCTTGCTCTGCTCCAGCCCCGAGATCATGATGTTGCCGAGCAGCAGCACGTTGAGCCAGCTGGTGCCCGGGATGCGCTGGGTGGCTTCATAGCCGAGCAGGAATTGGTGCGGATTGCGCACCTCGTACTTGCGTTCGAGGCTGCTGTCGGGGTCGTCGGCATCGACGGGGCGGTCGTGGTTGGCCAGGTAGAGGTAGCCCAGCCGAAAACCGTGCATGAACCTCGGCATCTCTTCGTCGCCCGCCTTGGGTGGCGCGCCGGAAACGCGGTCCTTGCGCATGGCCGTCTCGGCCACCAGCGTCATCTCCAGGCGCCCGGCGCCGGATTCCACAGCCGCCTCGGACTCGGACTCGGGGGCAGCGTCGACCAGGTGGTCCGGCGCAGGGGGAGCCTCTTCGACCTCGGCCTCCTCCCCGGAGACGCGCTCGGCATCGGCGGCCGCCCCGGGTGGGACCTGGGGGGCCGACCCGGGGGCGACCGGGGGCGCGGCCAGGGCGTGGGCTGGGCTGCCGACGAAGGCAACCACGGCGGCCAGGCGCAGACACGCGACGCGGAACAATCCGCGACGCAGGCGAATGGGCAGGGTTCGGTTTTCGTTTCGCTGGTCCATGAACCCGAGCATCGCCGGCAGCGCCGAGGGCTTCCTTGATGCCGGTGGCCCAAGTTTTTGCCCGGGTGGCCAAAATCCCCGCCCGAAGCCAACAGAGCACCACAAATAAAGAACGTGCTTCACATCAGTGCACCTACACGTTAGAATGTTGGGATGGATGCAGCCACCGACGCGCGCTTCGTGCGCTCTTTTGGAGAACCACCCCGCAGCCTGCGCGTGCAGGCCAACGGCGTGGAGCTGCACCTGCTGGAGTGGGGCGATGCGTCGGCCCAGCCGGTGTTGATGGTGCACGGCATGCGCGGCCACGCGCGCTGGTTTACGCCGGTGGGTCCGGCCGTGGGCGCGCGCTACCGGGCGCTGTCGCTGGACCTGCGGGGCCACGGCGAAAGCGGCCACGTGGGCCCCTACGGCCCCATGACCTTCTCCGACGACGTCGCGGCGCTGGTCGACACCATGGGGCTCGAACACCCGATCTTGGTGGGCCACTCCATGGGCGGCAGCGTGACCACGCGCGCCGCGGGCCTGCTCGGCGAGCGCATCGCCGGGCTCGTGGTGGTGGACTCGGGCTTCGGCCCGCCGCCGGAGCGCGCGGGCAATCCCGGAGCGCCTGGGCCGGACGCCAGGGCCTGGTCGCGCGAACGGGAGACCGAGGCGCCCCGCGAGCGGCGCATCTTCGAGGACTGGCCAAGCGCCCGCGCCCGCTTCGAGCTACGCCCCGGCGGCACCATCGCCAGCGCCGAGATGCTCGACCACCTGGCCTTCCACGCCCTGGAGCCCCTCGACGCCGGGCGCTACCGCTGGCGTTTTGCACCGGACATGCGCCATCGCGGCCCGGGACCCGGTGCGCGCCCCGGTGTACGCCCGCCAATGCCCTCCACCCCCTTTCCCGAGCTGCGCGTGCCGGTCGCAGCGATCTTCGGCGGTCAGAGTCCGATTCGTGGCCGCACCGACCTGGCCAACTACAAAGATCGCTTCGCCGGCGCGACCTGGACGGCGGTCGAGGAGATCGAGCACGTCCACCACCACGTCTTCGTGGACGACGCGGCGGCCTTCAATCCGGTGCTGATGAAGTACCTCGATCGCATGGCGACCGAAGCGGTGCCGACGCGGCGCGAGACCTCCCCGGCACCTGCGCGGGCTTGCACCAGCGCGCCGTAGCGGCCCTTCCTGACGCGCGGGGCCGACCGACCCCTACCGCAACTCGTCGATCGCCTGCGCCAGCGTCTCGAACAGCGGCTCGACCTGCTCCTTCTCGAGGCACGAGAACGCGATGCGCAGATCGTGCTCACCGGTGGCGATCAACCCCACCTGATGGGCATCGAGCAGGTGCGTGCGAAGGCGCTCGGCGCCGACGCCGCGGACCTTGATCAGCATGAAATAGCCGCTGTTGAAGGGATACATCTCGAAGTAGTCGGCGTACTTCGAGTCGCGCGCGACGCGGTAGACCTCCTGGGCCCGCGCCTGCAACAGCTGCCTCTTTTCGCTGCGCTCGGCGTCGATGCTGTCGGCGCCCAGGGCGCGCTCCACCAGGGTCTGGGAGAGCTGGGGGCTGTTGCTGATGCTGGCGCGGATGTCGCCGCGGGTCTTGGCGTCGAGCACTTCGTTGACCACGTCGGCGGTCTCGACGCGCCCCGGGCCGAAGCTGATGAAGCCGCAGCGCAGGCCCCAAACGAAGAGTTCCTTGGTGGCGCCGTCGAGTTTCACCGCCAGCAGGTTCGGGTGCAGGTTCGACAGCGCCCCGAACAGCGACTCGGTCATGGAAGGACCGCCCAGGTGGTAGAAGAGCCCGAAATAGGCGTCGTCGCAGAGCACCACCAGCCGCGTGCCGGCCTCGGCGCGCGCCTTCAGGGCTGCCACCACGGCCTGCCCTTCGGCGTCGGTCAGCATGTAGCCGGTGGGGTTATTGGGAAAGTTCAGCACCACGATCAGCTTGTCGCGCTCGGCCGCCTCCGCCTCCATGGCGCTCGCGAGCCCGGCCACATTGAAGCCGCCGTCGGCGAAAAACGGATAGGTCTGGATGCGCGCGCCCAGGCGCACCTCGTAGCCCAGGCGGTAGTTGCCCCACAGCTGGTCGGGCACGATCACGCGGTCGCCGGGATCGATGAAGAGGTCGCCGGCGATGGACAGCCCGTGGGTGATGGCGCTGGTGACGATGGGCAGGCCCACCTTCTTGCCGCGCTGGGAGGGGTTTTCCGCAAGCTGCTTGTCGCGCCAGGCCTCGCGCAGGCCTTGGCGGCCGGCGGGCGGCGCGTAGGTGAAGGCCTGGGCCGGATCGATGGCATCGACGGCGCTGGCCACCGACGGCAGCACCATGGGACCGTCGCCCTCGGTGGCGATTCCGATGGTTGCGTTGATGCGCTTGCCCTTCTGCTTGGCCTCGGCCCCCTGGGAGAGAATGCCCTTGGGGAAGTAGAGCCGCTTGCCCAGCGCCGAGAGCATCGACAGCACCTCGGGGGCGGCTTCGGCCAGGCGTTCGTTGAGTGCCACGGCCAGCGGATTGAGCACGTCGTCCGACATCGGGAGCCTCACTTTGAGCAGTTGGCCGGAGTGTAGGGAGCGGGGTGGCCGACGCAAGCGTTTTGGCGCGGCCGGGTTTGCGCCCTGACTTGGACCCCGGCTTGCACAAGACGGCCAGCGCGGCCACAGTCGCGCGCGATGAGCGAGTTGATTCTGGTGCGGCACGGTCAGGCCGCGGCCTTCAGCGAAAACTCCGACCGCCTGACCGAGCTCGGACAGCGCCAGGCCGAGGCCCTGGGGCACTACCTGGTGGCCCGCGGCGTGGAAGTGGACGAGGTGCACAGCGGCACCCTGGAGCGCCAGCGCCACACCGAGGCCCTGGTCGGCGAACTCTATCGGAAGGCCGGGCGCAGCTGGCCCGAGGCCCAGAGGAACGCCGGCTGGAACGAGTACGACTCGGGCGGCGTCACCAGGCGCCTGGCACCGCTTTTGGCCGCGCGCGACCCGGGCTTCGCCGCCCTGCAGGCCGACTTCCAGACCCACGCCGGCAGCCGCCAACAAAACCGCTACTTCCAGCGCATGTTCGAAGCGCTGATGGCAGCCTGGGTCGAGGGCAGCCTGACCCATCCCGAGGTGGAGTCCTTCGCCGACTTCCATGCCCGCGTGCGCGCCGCCCGCGACCGCATCATCGACGCCGAGGGCAGCCGGCGCGTGCTGGTCTTTTCGTCGGGCGGCCCCATCGGCGTGTGCGTGCAGCTGGCCCTGGAGGCGCCGCTTGCCGCCGCCATCAAGACCAACTGGCGCGTGAAAAACGGCTCGCTCACCGAGTTCATCTTCTCGCGCGGGCGGCTCTCGCTCGATGCCTTCAACCGCATCCCGCACCTGGACGATCCGGCGCTGCAGAGCTTCCGGTAGCGCGCCATGCCCGAGCTGCCCGAGGTCGAGATCACGCGGCAGAAGCTCGCGCCGCTTCTGTGCGGTCGCACGATCGCGCGCATCGAGACCACAGCCGACAGTTATTTCTTCCTGACCCCGCCGGCGCAACTCAAACGCGCGCTGTCGGGCCGCCGCGTCGAGGCGCTGAACCGGCGCGGCAAATACCTGCTGGCCGAGCTCGACGACGGCGCGCGCCTGCTCTTGCACCTGGGCATGACCGGGCAGCTCTTCGCCGACGGCGTCAGCAGCGTGCGCCTGCTGACGGGCACGGGCAAAGGCAGCCTTGCCCCCGACGCCCAGGCGAAGGGCTTTACGCCCGACGCCCACACCCACCTGCGTTTGCACTTCGACGACGGCGGCCCCGCGGTTTACTTCCGCGACGCGCGCAAGTTCGGCAAGGTGGAGCTGCTCGCCGCTGGCGCCCGCTGCGCGCGTCTCGAGCGCCTCGGCCCCGACGCGCTCGAGACCCGCGGCGCCGAACTCCACGCGGCTGCCAAAAAGCGCAAGGCGCCCATCAAGAGCGTGCTGCTCGACCAGGCGGTGCTCGCCGGCGTCGGCAACATCTACGCCGACGAGGCGCTCTTTCGCGCCGGCATCCGACCGCGCACCGCCGCCCGGCGCCTGAGCCAGCTCCAGTGCGAGCGACTGGTCGAAGCGCTGCAAGCAGTCATGCTGCGCTCCATCGAGACCGGCGGCAGCTCCATCAGCGACTACGTGCAGCCCGACGGCCAAGACGGCGGCTACCAGGACGAACGCCGCGTCTACGCCCGCGAGGGGCTGCCATGCCTGC
This sequence comes from Myxococcales bacterium, assembly GCA_029880325.1. GTDB lineage: Bacteria > Myxococcota_A > Polyangia > Polyangiales > JAFGIB01 > JAOUOP01. Next base: position 10,729 of record JAOUOP010000014.1, read on the forward strand.
AGTGCGAAACGCCGATCCGCCGCATCGTGATCGGCCAGCGCAGCAGCTGCTACTGCCCCCACTGCCAGCGCTGAAAAACGCGGCTCTCGCCGCATCGCGACGTCCCCATTTGCGGCCAACCCTAATCTTAGGAGGGGATTGGCGACGAGCCGGAAGTCGAGCTAAGGGTCACACAGGGTGGACATTGTGCTGATAGGTGGTGTTGTGAACGGTGAAATCAAAAACATGAAAGAATGGGCCCTCGTGCTCGCTGCGGCGGTGTTGCTGCTGACCGGCGCGTGCGGCGAAGACTCGGGTGGCGGCGTGAACGTCGGCGCCCCACAGGCCGGCACCGGTGGACTGACGCCGACCCCGGTGGGCAGCGGCACCGGCGGGACCCTGGGCATGACCAACACGGCGCCCCAGCCCGTCGGTACGGGAGGCACGGGAGCCACCGGCGCCACCGACAACGTCCAGATGGCCGCCGGCGCGGGCGGCGCGGCCGGGATGATGACGGCGCCTCCCACCAGCGGCAACAGCTGCACCGGAACGCCGCCGCCGAGCGTCAACCTCACCATGGTCGCCGACGGCCTGGTGGGCCCCACCCACATGGCCCAGGCCCCCGACGACCCCACGCGCCTCTACGTCACCGAGCAGCGCGGCACCGTGCGCGTGATCGAAAACGGCGTGCTCAGCTCGAGCTTCGCCCTCGACCTGCGGGACGCCGCCGTGGGCGCGGTCGATGCCACCGAGATCACGCCTGGCTACGGTGAGGCGGGTCTTTTGGCCATCGCCTTCGACAAGGATTTCGCCAGCAATCGCCGACTCTTTCTAAGCTACACCTCGCCAGGACTCCGCTACACGCTGGCGTCCTTCACCATGACCACGCCCGGCACCATCGACGCCGGCTCCTACAAGCAGATCCTGGATTTCCGGCAGTACGCGTTCGTGCCAGGGGTGATATTGGGCACCAACCACATCGGCAGCATGGTCGCCTGGGGCCCCGACGGCTACCTTTACGTCAGCCGTGGCGACGGCGGCGGCGAACGTGACGCCCAGATGTCGGGCCAGGACACCAGCGACGACCTCTGCTCGATCCTGCGCATCGACCCCGACACCTACCCCACCCCGGTCGCGGGCAACCACGATGGCCACGTCTGGAACTACGGTTTCCGCAACCCCTGGCGCTTCAGCTTCGACCGCGTCACCGGCGACATGTACATCGGCGACGTGGGCCAGGACATCGGCAGCGGCTACGAAGAGATCAACGTCGAGCCGCCGGGCGTGCCGGGCCGCAACTACGGCTGGCGCGCCCTCGACATCCTGGGCGATCCAGCCCAGGGCCCCTGCTCGGGAGACTGCGGCGGCACCACCGGCCCCGCCCTGGCCTACCCGATCACCGCCGAAGCCAACTCCGTCATCGGAGGTTATGTCTACCGCGGCGCGGCAATCGCGGGCCTGACCGGCCGCTACATCTGGGCCGACTGGAGCGAGCGGGTGCTCAAGAGCTTCGTCTACAGCGGCGAAGTGAACGGCCAGCCCACAATCTGCGACGACTTCGAGTTGGGTATCACGGTGCCCATGAAGGTACGCTCCTTCGCTGAAGACGCGGCCGGCGAGATCTACGTGCTCGCAGGTGGTGAAGGCAGCCAGGTGTCGGTCGGCGTGGAGATGGCCGGCGCTTCGGTAAACGTTCCCGGCGCTATCTTCCGCATCGACCCCTGAGCAGAAGAGCCCTGAGCATGAAGCGAAGTTTGGTGAAACGCCGCGGTCTGATACTCGGCCCATTGCTGTTACCGGTACTGCTGGGCCTGACTGCCTGCGAAGAGGACACGCCCGAGGGCACGATGCTGGTCAACACACCGACCGGCGGCAGCGCCGCCATGACCAGCACAAGCCCCGTTGGCACTGGCGGCACAGGCGGGCCGGCTGCAGCGACCGCCGGCGGCGCGGGTGGTGATACAGGCGGCGCGGGTGGTGATACAGGCGGCGCGGGTGGTGATACAGGCGGCGCGGGCGGCGCGGGCGGCGCGGCCGGCACTGGTATGGACACCACCCCGGGCGGTCCCAGCGGCGATCCCACCTTCACCGCCATCTACGACGAGATCCTCACCAAGGGCGAGGTGGGCAACTGCATGGCGGGCTACTGCCACGGCGCCGCTCCGACCTCCATGGGCAACGGCAACCTGCAAATCACGGCCAGCGACAAGCAGGGCGCCTACGACAACCTGGTGAACGTGGTCTCGACCAGCGAGCTGTGCGCCGGCGCTACCTTGGTCATCCCCGGCGACTCGGCGGGTAGCCTGCTCCTGCAAAAGTTCAGCGCGCCCCCGCCCTGCGGCCTGCAGATGCCCGTGGGCATGACGCTCACCGAAGCCCAGATCACCCAGATCGCGACCTGGATCGACAACGGCGCCATGAACGACTGAGAGCCCCGGCTCAGCCGGGTTCGCGCACCACCGGATCGTTCAAATAGGTGTCGGTCAGGCGCCGGCGCTTGCCCACGAACGGCAGCAGCCGCGCAGGTGAGGTCAGCAGCCGCAGCGTGGACTCGCCACCCTTGTGGGCATAGGCCGAGGCCACCAGCGCCGCTCGGCTGGCCGAAGACAGCTCCGAAAGCGGCTGCTCGAGCACGCCCATGCGCAAAAGCCGCGTCTCGGCGCACTGCAGGCACAGGGCCAGAAAGTCCGGCAGGCGCTCGAGTACGGGATGGTCCGGCAGCCGCGACTGCATGAAGCCGGCCAGCCTGCGCACGCCCCACATCCACACCAGCGACAGACCCAGAAGCCGCTTGCGCAGGGCTTCGTCGCCCGCGATCAGCGCCATCGTCTGACACTCGCCGAAGTCCACGTGGCTCTCTTCCTGGCGCACGGCGCGCTCCAAAATCGCCACCGACTCGGGATGATCGAGGGTGTCGATGACGGCGTAGAACGCCATCAGAACAAAGCCCTCGCCCAGCGCCATCTCGGTGGCCACGTGCTCGGCCCAGCTGCCGCCCATCATGCCCGTGGCCAACATGCGCACCACCGGATGGGCCGGCTGGGGCGTAAGCTCGAGCATGCCCATGATGCTGACCATGTTGCCCACATGCTGCAGCTCTTCGATGGCCTGCTTGGCCAAAAAGCGCGCCGCCGAAAGGTCCGGCGCATCGTAGAGCCACTGGCCGATCTGGATGCCGGTCACCTCGCCGTAGAGGAATTGGTTCATGATCCAGGCGAGGATCTCGCGGTCGGCCGCGGGATCGAGCCTGTGACCCCCGAAGTCGAGCGACATCTCCTCGCGCGTGAGCAGCATCGCCTGAAGTCTCCCGCGGCCAGCGGGCGCGCGCAAGCTCGGCTCTCAGGGCATGGCGCCGGCACCGGCGGCGCCGCCGCGGCCGCTGCCCGCACCATCGCCGGCCGCGGTCACGCCGCCACCGCCGCCCGAACCGCAGACGTTGCTGCAGGTGCTGCCCGCGTCACAATCGGCCGCCCGCTGACCATTGCACTCGACGTGGCAGGGCTCGCTGCCGCCGCAGATCACGTCGCAGATGGCAGTCCCTTCACACACGGCCGTGCAGCCGCCCTTGGGGCAGTCGATGGCGCAAGCGCTGGTGCCCGTGCAACTGATGGTGGAACCGGTGTCGAGCTTGACGTTGCAGTCGCTGCCGCCGGCGCAGGAGACTTCGCTGTCGACACCGGTCTCGAGATTACACTCGCTGGAGCCGGCGCAGTCGAGGGTGCAGTTGGACTCGCAGCTGCCCTCGCACAGGGATTGGGCGTTGCAGCTGGTGGTGCAGCCGGTGCCGCAGGTCAGGTCGCAGGTGTTCTTCGACTCGCAGCTGAAGCTGACGTTGTCCGGCGGCGGCGGTGCCCCGCTGCCCTCGGCAGTGCCCACCAGCACGCCGCCCTGTCCATCCCCCGAACCGCTGCCCTCGGCGGCGGCGCCAAAGGTGCATGTTCCTCCAGCCTCGCAGGTACAACTGCTGCCCGAGCAGCTGCAGTCGCCCTCACAGGCCACCTGCGAACCACCGTCGTCGCCACCACAGGCCACGGTGAGCGGGACCACTGAAAGTTGAACGAGGAAAAGGACCAATCCCGGGAGCTTCGCGTTCATCTCCCGAGTGTAATCGAGCGGCGAGAGCCCTGTCGATGAATGCAATTGCCTTACCCGAAGGCTTTGGGGACCTCCCCTTGAAGCTCCCGGGCGAGTTGCAGCCGCGCCGCGCTGCAGTTGCCGACGGGCTGGAGTACAGGACGAAACCGCCAGGCGGCGACGGGGATCAACCCACGGCGACTAAGCTCCAAGTGAAGCTCGATCTCGCGTTCGGGATCGCGTCGAAAGGCGAAGGGATTGCGGAAGGTGCCGGGCTCGAGCGCCGGGAAGCTCGCGTCACCGGCGGCGATGGCCGCGAGGATCTCTTGGCCGCGGCGCTCGATGTGGTCGAGGAAGGGCGCGTCGAAGGGCAAAACGCCCGCCCGCGTCGACGGCTCGGCCGCCACCCAGCGCTGCCAGTCGAAGCCGTAGATGAAGTCGTGCACATAGCGGAAGCGAATCGGCGAGTGAAGGCCGAAGCGGGCCTGCAGGGCGACGAAGCGCGTCGACCAGGCCGACAGCGCCTGGGGGGCATCCGGCCCCGCCTGGGCCTGCGTTAGCAGGCAGGCCGCCACGTACTTCAGGTCCCAGAAGATGTTGCCCGGAAAGTGCTCGAGCTGGCCCAGGGCGATGCGCTCGAGGGCCGTCGCGAATGCCAGCTGCGTCACTTCTGAAAGCACCGGCGTCTGGGCCAAGAGCGCTGCCGCGATGGACGCCAGGCCCTCGGGCTCGGAGCGCTGCGGATCGAGACTCAAATAGTGGCTCGCCTGCCCTCGAATCGTGACATCGACGCCGGTTAGCCGTTCGCGCGCCACCTGACGGGCGTTCATGGCAGCGCCGCCCCGACCACGCTGGCCAGCGCGACCCACAGGCCACTGTGCCAAATCAGCCGATGCAGGTGCAGCTTGTAGCGGCCCTGGGCGGCGAAGCCCAGGGTGACAGCCGCCGGACTCTCGACGCGCAGGGCCCGGTAGTGCAACGCGCCCAGGATCACCGCCGGCAACGACAACAGCAGCAGCCCCGCGCCGCCGGCCAGCCAGGCGCCCGGCAAGTACGAAAAGAGCCCCAGCGGCCCGAGCCACTCCACCGCCCGGCGCACCACGGCATTGCCGCTGCGGGTGGCGAGGGTGGTCTTGCCGCCCTGGCGATCGCTGACTTCGTCCGAGAGCGTGGAGGCCAGGGCACTGGCGAGGCTGAGCAGGGCAAAACCGGGCAGCGGCCACAGGGCGCTGTAGAACACAGCTCCCGTCTGCAGATACGCGTTGAGCCAGGGCAGAAGCAGCCCCACGCCGAACATCTCCAGCAGCTCGCCGCCACCACGGTAGTTCAGGCGCAGGGGCGGCAGGCTGTAGGCCCAGAAGACGGCCAGGCCGAGCACGGCGGCCGGGCCGAGCAGCGGCCGACCCAGGTAGTGCCCACCGAGCCAGGCGCAGCAAAGGGCCAGCGCCCCGGCAGCGCTGCCGGCCCAAAGCAACGCCCCGGCGCCCAGGATGGCGTCGGGGATCGTCTTGGGCGAGCAGTCGTCGGGGAAAAGCCGGCGTTTGAGGGCGTCGATCTCTCGATCGCCCCAGTCGTTGAGCAGCACGATGAAGAGCAGCCCCGCGACCGTGAAACCAGCGCCCAGCAAGAGCCCGTCGGCGCGCAGGCTGCCGCTGTGGGCGAGGCCCATGGCCTGACCCAGGGCGCAGGGCACCAGCAGCTTCGGCCAACTGGCGGGCTTGACGGCGTAGCGCCAGCGGGCCAGCGGACCGAATTCCGACCCCAGCGCCTTTGCGCTCAAGGCCCAGCCCCCCTGGGCCTGCGCGCGCGCCAGCCGTCGCAGCGCCCGTGACGCTCGAACAGCCCGGCCATGGCGCGCGGATCGTCGGTGACGATGCCGTCGGCGCCCCGATCGAGCAGACGCTCGGCCTGTGCGATGTCGTTGATGACCCAGTAATCCACGGCGATGCCCAGGGCGTGCATCTTGTCGATCAGGGCCGGCCTGTCCAGCCGCAAGGGACCGTGACGGGTGGGGATCTGCAGGCGGCTGCCAGCGAGTGCGAGCCTGCGCAGGAGCCGCGGCGGCGCGAACACCAGCAGCACCGCCTCGGCCTGCGAAAAACCCGTGGGCCCGGGGTAGCCCGCAGCGCGCACCGCCCGCAGCGTGGCGAAGGAAAAACTGGTCAGCAGCACCCGCTCGTAGGCTGCGGCGCGCTGCACGACGCCCAGCGCGGCCTCCACCATGCTCGGTTGGCTCTGCTTGAGATCGATGTTCAGGGGCACGCCGGGTAGCTCTTCCAGCACATCGGCCAACGTCGGAACCCGTGCCACCTGCAACGGTTGGCCCTCGAAACCACGGGAGACGTCCCAGGACTGGACCTCGGCCAGGGTGCAGTCGCGGATCGCGCGCGGGTCGCCGGCCATGCGAAGGCCATCCGCATCGTGGGCCACCACCACCTGGCCATCGCGGGTCATGTGCACGTCGATTTCCAGGGCATCGGCGCCCAGCCCCACAGCCGTGGCCAGGGCTTGGGGGGTATTTTCCGGACGCTCGAGGCGAGCGCCGCGGTGGGCATAGAGCAGGGGCCCCCGCCACGATTGCCACGCATCCATGGTCGGCAGCATACGCGCTCGTCGCCGACCGCGACCACCGGATGGTGTGAGGGTTGCCGCACCGAGTTCGACACCCATTGCAAAATGGCTGCGCAACCGGCAATGATGCGCGCCGTCCGAGGCGGAAGAAGCCGATGTTCAGACTGCTAGTGCTCGGTGTCGCCTGGCTGCTGTGGTCGGGCCACTACACGTTGGAGGAGCCGCTGATCGCCGCCTTCGGCGTGCTCTCATGTGGCCTGGTCTACTGGATCGCCCAGCGCCTCAGGGCCGCAGCCCCCGAACACGGCGAGCGCACCCTGGGCTGGTCCGTCGTGCCCTACCTGCCCTGGCTGCTGCTCGAGATCGTCAAGGCCGACCTGGCGGTGGCCAAGATCGTGCTCGATCCCAAGATGCCCATCAGCCCGCGCATCATCCGCGTCAAGGCCAGCCAGCGCGGCGACGGAGCGCGCGTGCTCTTCGCCAACTCGATCACCCTCACCCCCGGCACCATCTCGCTGGCGGTGCGCGAAGACCACATCTGGGTGCACGCCCTGAGCAAGGAGATCGGCGACGATCTGCAAAGCGGCGAGATGGACCAAAAGGTCGCGGGGCTGGAGCGCACATGAGCATGTTCGACGTCGCCCTGGTCGGCATCCTGATCACCATGGCCATGGCACTGCTGCGGGCCGTGCTCGGGCCCACCGTCTTCGATCGGATCCTGGCGGCCAACATGATGGGCACCAAGACAATCCTGCTGATCGCCGTCAGCGGCTTCGCCACCGGCCGCCCCGAGTGGCTCGACCTGGCCCTGGTCTACGCGCTGGTGAACTTCGCCAGCACCATCGCCGTGCTGAAGTTCGTGCGCTTCCGGGATCTGGCCCACGGCGGTGAGGGGAAGAGCTGATGGAGGTCGCGCTCGACGCCCTCAGCTGGCTTCTGCTCGGCCTGGGCTCTTTCTTTTGCATGGTGGGCGGCCTGGGGCTCTTGCGCCTGCCCGACGTCTACACGCGCACCCACGGCGCAGCCATCACCGACACCCTGGGCGCGGGCCTGATCCTGATCGGCCTGATGTTGCAGGCCGGCCCCACGCTGGTCACCGTCAAGCTGGTCCTGGTGCTGGCTTTTCTGCTGTTCACCAGCCCCGTTTCGGGCCACGCCCTGGTCAAGGCCGCTTTTTCCAGCGGCGTCGCGGCCCAGGTGGAGCACTCGGACGTGGGGCACGGCGAGACCGCACCGGGCACCGACCCCAAGCCCGAGCACGAGACGGAGAGCTAGGTGGCCTTTCCCATCGAAGTCGTGCTCTTTCTCTTTCTGATCGCCTCGGCGATCTCGGTGGCGCTGCTCGAAGACCTCTTCGCCGCCGCCATGATCACCGGTATCTTCAGCCTGATCTCCGCCGGCCTGTTCACGCTGATGGACGCGGTGGACGTGGCCTTTACGGAAGCGGCCGTGGGCGCCGGCATCTCCACCGTTCTGGTGCTCAGCACCCTGGGGCTGACCACCGACCGCGAAGACCAGCGCGCCTTTCATCTCTTTCCGCTGGTGGTCGTGCTGATCACGGGCGCGGCGCTGCTCTACGGCACCCTCGACATGCCGCTCTACGGCGACCCCAGCGCCCCCATCCACGGCCACGTGGCACCCGACTACATCGTGGGAGCCATGAAAGACTTCGGCATCCCCAACATCGTCACCAACGTGCTGGCGAGCTACCGCGGCTACGACACCCTGGGCGAGACCGTGGTGATTTTCACTGCCACCATCGGCGTGCTGCTGCTTCTGACCGCCGGCGGCCGCGAGCGCGGTGCATCCAAAGAGTCCGAGGGCCAGGCCCACACGGCCCATGAGCCCCCCTCACCGATGCGAGAAGTCGTGGTGCTGCGGCTGGTGTCGCAAGCGCTGATCCCGCTGATCCTGCTGTTCGCCTTCTACGTTCAGTTCCACGGCGACTTCGGCCCCGGCGGAGGCTTCCAGGCGGGCGTGATCTTCGGCGCTGGGCTGGTGCTCTACGGGCTCATCTTCGGGCTCGAAACGCTCAAGGGCGTGGTACCGCCGGCCGTGCTCGAGGCGGGGCTGGCGCTGGGCGTGTTGCTCTACGGCGGCACCGGCGTGGCTTGCTTGCTGCTCGGCGGCAACTACCTGGACTACGCCGTCTTCGACCACCACTCGGCGGCCCACGGCCGACACCTGGGCATCCTGCTGGTGGAGGGCGGCGTCGGCATCGCCGTCACCTGCGCCATGACCCTGATCTTCTACGCCTTCGGCGGGCGTTCCAGCATCCGCAACGGAGGCGCTTCCCAATGAGCGCAAGTCTGGGCCTGTGGAACTACTGGGTCGTCATCGTGCTGATGATGATCGGGCTCTACATCGTCATCGCCCGCGACAGCCTGGTCAAAAAGGTCATGGGCCTCAACATCTTCCAGGTCTCTGTGATCATGTTCTACGTCTCGATGGGCAAGGTCGATGGTGGCACCGCGCCCATCGTGCCCGAAGGCGGCGTCGAGGGCGTGGTCTTCAGCAATCCCTTGCCCCACGTGCTCATGCTCACCGCCATCGTCGTCGGCATCGCCACGACGGCACTGGCGCTGGCCCTGGTGGTGCGCATCCAGGAGCGCTACGGCACGGTCGAGGAAGACGAGATCCGCGACATGGACTTCCGCGACACCGAACACGGGGACCCATGAACGCCCACCTACCCGTACTGGCCGTGCTCACGCCACTGCTGTCGGCGCCCCTGTGCTTGATGTTGCGACGCAAGCTCGCCGCACGCTTTTTCGCCATCGCCGTGGCCTGGATCACCTTCGCCATCGCCATCAGCACACTGCAGGCGGTGATGCAGGCCGGCGACATTCGCTACGAGCTGGGCGGCTTCGCTCCACCGCTGGGCATCGAGCTGCGCGTGGACGCCACCAACGCGCTGATGCTGCTTTTGGTGTCGTCGATCGCCGCGGTGGTGCTGCTCTTTGGCCCCGGCAGCGCCGGCGCCACCATCGCCAAGGGCCGCGAGCCCGCGTTCTACACGCTCCTGCTCCTGGCCCTGGCGGGGCTCATCGGCATCACCGTCACCGGCGACGCGTTCAACGTCTTCGTGTTTCTGGAGGTCTCGTCGCTGGCCTCGTACACGCTGATCGGCCTGGGCAACGACCGGCACGCACCGATGTCGGCCTTCAGCTACCTGATCATGGGCACCCTGGGCGGCACCTTCTTTCTCCTCGGCGTCGGCCTGCTCTACCAGATGACCGGCACCCTCAACATGGCCGACCTCACGGTGCGGCTGCAGGACGTGCACGGCTCGCGCACGGTGGTGCTGGCCCTGGCCCTGCTGGTCGTCGGCATCGGCATCAAGTTGGCGGTCTTCCCCCTGCACCAGTGGCTGCCCAACGCCTACAGCCACGCCCCCTCGGTGGTCTCGGCCTTCCTGGCGGCCACCTCCACGAAGGTCATGTACTACGTGCTGGTTCGGGTGCTGTTCACCCTCTTCGGCGCCGCCTTCGTCTTTGAAACCCTGCGCGCCGACTACCTGCTGATGCCGCTTTCGATCCTGGCCATGTTCGGCGGCTCGCTGGCGGCGATCTACCAGACCAACCTCAAGCGCCTCTTGGCCTATTCGTCGGTCGCACAGGTCGGCTACATGACCCTGGGGCTGAGCTTCGCCTCGGTCACGGGCGTCACCGCCGGCCTGGTGCACGTCTTCAACCACGCGCTGATGAAGGGCGGGCTCTTTTTGGTGGTCGGCTGCATCACCGCCCAGCTCGGCTCCTCCGACATCGCCAGGATGCGCGGCCTGGGCAAGCGCATGCCGCTGACGATGGCGGCCTTCGTCGTGGGCGGTTTCGCGCTCATCGGCGTGCCGGCGACCGTGGGCTTTGTCAGCAAGTGGTACCTGGTGCAGGCCGCGCTCGAAAAGGGAATGCTGCCGGTTGCCTTCCTGATCCTGCTCAGCTCGATTCTGGCGGTCGTCTACATCTGGCGCGTGGTCGAGATCGCCTACTTCCAGGAGCCCGAAGCCGAAGCCAAGGTCTCCGAAGCACCCCTGAACCAGCTTCTGCCGACCTGGCTCCTGATCGGCTCCACCCTTTTCTTCGGCCTCAACACCGACGTCACCGTGGGCGTGGCCCAGATGGCGGCGCGGCAGCTGATGGGAGTTTTGCCGTGAGCGACGGTCAGCTGATCGCCCTGTCCATGCTGTGGCCGGCGCTGGCGGCGGTGGCCGTGGCCCTGCTCGGACGCGCGCCGAACCTGCGCGACGGCGCTTCGTCGGTGGCAACGCTTTTGACCTTCGGCACCGTGGTGCAGCTGGTGCCGCGCGTGAACTCCGGAGCGCGCCCGTCGCTGACGCTGATGGAAGTGATGCCGGGTGTCAGCCTGCACTTCGAGGTCGAGCCCCTGGGCATGGTCTACGCGCTGGTCGCCTCGGGCCTGTGGATCATCACCGCCCTCTACGCCGTCGGCTACATGCGCGGCCACCACGAAGAAAACCAAACCCGCTTCTTCTTCTTCTTCGCCCTGGCCATCAGCGCCGCCCTGGGCATCGCCTACGCGGGCAACCTCTTCACGCTCTTCCTCTTCTACGAAGTGCTGACCTTCTCGACCTTCCCCCTGGTCACCCACCACGGCACCGACGCCGCCAAGCGCGCCGGCCGCGTCTACCTGGGTATTTTGGTCAGCACCTCGGTGGGCTTTCTGCTGCTGGCGGTGCTGTGGACCTACTTCGCCAGCGGCACCCTGGACTTCCGCCCCGGCGGCATCCTGGCGGGCAAGCTCGACGGCGCCGAGGTCCCGATCCTGCTCGGCCTCTACGCCTTCGGCACCGGCAAGGCGGCGCTGATGCCCTTCCACCGCTGGCTGCCTGCGGCCATGGTGGCGCCCACGCCCGTCAGCGCGCTCTTGCACGCGGTGGCCGTGGTCAAAGCGGGCGTCTTCAGCGTGCTGAAAATCGTCGTCTACGTCTTCGGCCTCGAGCTGCTGCAAGAGGGCCAGGCCTCGCTGTGGCTGATGTACGTGGCCGCGGGCACCATCCTGATCTCCAGCGTGGTGGCGCTGACCAAGGACAACCTCAAGGCGCGCCTGGCCTATTCCACCATCAGCCAGCTGGCCTACATCGTGCTCGGCGCGGCGCTGGCCACCGGCGCTGGCGTCATCGGCGGCGGCATGCACATCGCCATGCACGCGGTGGGCAAGATCACCCTCTTCTTCTGCGCCGGCGCCATCTATGTGGCGGCGCACAAGACCGAGATCAGCACCATGAACGGCATCGGCCGGCGCATGCCCTTTACCATGGGCGCGTTTTTGATCGGCTCGCTGTCGATCATCGGCCTGCCGCCCCTGGGTGGCTCCTGGAGCAAGTGGTACCTGGCGCTGGGCGCCGCCGAGGGGCACAACGAGATCTTCATCCTGGTGCTGATGCTCAGCTCGCTCTTGTCCATCGGCTACCTGATGCCGGTGGTGGTGCGCGCCTTCTTCTACGAGCCCGAGCCCGACGCCCACCACGGTGAACACGCTGAACACGCTGAACACGGCGGGCACGACGAGCACGGCCACCACGCCGAACACGGCGAGGGAATGCACGAAGCGCCCTTCCTGTGCGTGGCACCGATCTGCGCGGCGGCCGTGGGCTGCGTCGCCCTCTTCTTCACCTCCCAATACCTGCACGCGTTGCTGCTGCCCATCGCCGGAGGTCAGTGATGAGCGACTCCCCCGAGCACACGCCCGGGCACACGCCCAAGCCGCCCCACGGCGTCTTCGACGAACGCAAGAACATCGACCGCATCTTCTACGCGTTGGTGGGCGTCTGCGCCGCGGTCGTGCTGGCCGACTTCGCCTACGAGAAGCACGGCCACTTCGACTTCGAAAACATCCCCGGCGCCCACGCCATCTTCGGCTTCGTGGCCTACGTGGGCCTGGTGCTCACCGCCACCCAGCTGCGCAAGCTGCTCAAGCGCGACGAGGACTACTACGATGATTAACCAGATCCCACCCGGCATGATCCTGATGCTGGGGGCGCTGCTGGTGCCCTTCCTGCCCCGGCGCCCGGCCCAGATCTGGATGTTGCTCTTGCCCGTCCTGGGCCTTTCGCACCTGTGGATGCTGCCCGACAACCTTCTGATGGCCACCGAGCTGGGCGGCTACGAGCTGGACATCGTGCGCGTCGACCGCCTCAGCCGCATCTGGGGCACCATCTTCCACATCGCGGCGTTTTTGTCGGTGGTCTACGCCCTGCACGTCGACGACTGGGTGCAGCACCTCTCGGGCCTGGTCTACGCCGGCAGCGCCATCGGTGCGGCCTTCGCCGGGGATCTGATCACCCTCTTCTTCTACTGGGAGATCACCGCCATCTCCTCGGTCTTTCTCATCTGGGCCTCGCGCAACGAAGCCGCCTACAAAGTCGGACTGCGCTACCTGATCATCCAGGTGGCCTCGGGCGTGCTGCTCCTGGCCGGCACCCTCCTCTACTATCGCGACACCGGCTCCATCACCTTCGAGCACATGGGCCTCACCGGCCCCGGCCCGATCATCATTCTCCTGGCCTTCGGCATCAAAGCCGCCTTCCCCCTGCTGCACAACTGGCTGCAGGACGCCTACCCCAACGCCACCGTCACCGGCACGGTCTTTCTCTCGGCCTTCACCACCAAGCTGGCAATCTACGCCCTGGCCCGCGGCTTCGCCGGCACCGAAATCCTCATCTACATCGGTGCCGCCATGACGGTCTTCCCCATCTTCTTCGCGGTCATCGAAAACGACCTGCGAAGGGTCCTGGCCTACAGCCTCAACAACCAGCTCGGCTTCATGGTCGTCGGCATCGGCATCGGCACCGAGCTTTCGGTCAACGGCACCGCCGCCCACGCCTTCGCCCACATCCTCTACAAGGCCCTGCTCTTCATGGCCATGGGCGCCGTGCTGCACCGGGTCGGCACCATCAAAGCCAGCGAGCTCGGCGGCCTCTACAAGACCATGCCCTGGACGGCCGGCTTCTGCATCGTCGGCTCCATGAGCATCTCGGCCTTCCCCCTGCTCAGCGGCTTCGTCACCAAGTCCATGATCATGACGGCGGCCGCTGAAGGCCACTACACCTGGACCTTCATCGCCCTGCTCTTTGCATCCGCGGGCGTCATGGACCACTCGGGCATCAAGATCCCCTTCTTCTCCTTCTTCGCCCACGACTCCGGCAAGCGCCCCAAGGAAGCCCCGCTCAACATGCTCATCGCAATGGGCGTCACCGCCGCCCTGTGCATCCTCATCGGCGTATTCCCCGGGCCCCTCTACGCGCTTTTGCCCTACGAAGTCGACTACAACGCCTACGACGCCACCCACATCGTCACCCAGCTGCAGCTGTTGCTCTTCGCGGCGCTGGCCTTCGGCGTCATGATGCGCACCGGCATCTACCCGCCGGAAGTACGCTCGGTAAACCTCGACTTCGACTGGACCTACCGCAAGGCCCTGCCCTGGCTCGTAGTCCAAGTCCGCCGCATCGGCGGCCACATCTGGGGCGAACAAAAAGAGCTGGCCCTGTGGACCGTGCGCGGCGCCCTGGGCATCGCCGAACGCGAATACGGCCCGCGCGGCCCCTTCGGCGAACCTTGGCTCACCGGCCGCACCGCGATCTGGACGGCGCTGACGCTGGTGGCGTTCTTGCTGCTGAACTTTTACATGTCGTGATCCCCAACGTTTTGCCGCGGAAGCCCGCAGGACCGCGGCGGGCCGAGCGCTGGGGGCGCGGTGGAATTGAGGATATCGGAGACGGGTTGGCCGCAACGTTGAGCGTTTCGGCGCGGGCCAGGAGTATCTCCAGGAGAGCTCTGTTGCGCGTCGAACCATGTCGATTTCGTCTTTTCCGAGAGGCCGCACAGCGACCAGTCTCGAACCACGGCTTGAGCGACGCAGGCTGCGTGGTGGTGTGGCCGTCGTAGACAGTCGAGGCGATCGGCGACTCCGCTCTCGCGGAAGCTCGGCACCCTCCGCAACGCCGACCCCCCCGCCTCAGCCCTCCACAGCCACAGCCAACAACTTCTCGCCGCAGTATTTGCAGTGCACCGCGTCCGGGTCGTGGCCCTCGAGGTTGCACTCGCGGCAGGTGCGGGTGGTGACCATGCGACGGCTGGCCTCGGCGATTTCGACGCTCACGATGCCCGTGGGCACGGCGATGATGCCGTAGCCCATGATCATCACGACCGAGGCCAGCAGCTGCCCGAGGGCCGTCTTGGGGTGGATGTCGCCGTAACCCACGGTCGTCAGGGTGACGATGGCCCAGTAGACGCCGCGCGGGATCGAGGTGAAGCCGTGCTCGGGGCCCTCGATCATGTACATCGCTGAGCCAACGATGATGGTGAGGATGAGCACGCTGCCCAGGAACACCAGGATTTTGTTGCGACTTGCACTGAGGGCCGCGATCAGCACGCGGGCTTCGCCCAGGAAATGGGCGAGCTTGAGCACGCGGAAGATTCTGAGCAACCGGAGCGAGCGGATCACCATCAGCGATTGGCTGCCCGCGACGAAGAGCCCCAGGTAGGCCGGCAACAGCGCCATCAGGTCGACGATGCCGAAGAAGCTCCGGGCGTAGGCCAGGGGATGGCGCACCGACCACAGCCGGAGAAGGTATTCGGCGGTAAACAGGACGGTGACGAACCACTCCAGCTGGCCCAACAGCGCCCCGTGGCTTTGGGCCACCGCCTCCATGCTGTCGAGCATGACGATGACCACGCTGGCGCCGATCGCCAGCAAGAGAAACACGTCGAAGATCTTCCCGGCCGGCGTGTCGGCCTCGAAGATCGTCACGTAGACCCGCTCGCGCAGCGGTAGGCGCTGTGGCTCGGCACTCACGACGACTTCAAGTGTAAAGCGAGGCGGCTCGCGATGGAAAAGAAGCGCATCGCCCCACATGCTCACACACCGAAAGCACCCACTGGGCCAGCGTCCGCGCCGGGCATTTCGGTGTAGAATCGGCACGATGCTGCGGCCCGGTCAGGTCATCGCCGATCGCTACCAGCTGATCGAAGCCATCGGCGAGGGCGGCATGGCCGCCGTATGGAAGGCCGAAGACCGCACCTTGATGCGTCAGGTGGCGGTGAAGTTCCTCTTCGTGCACGCTTCGCGCGATCCAGAAGCGATGGTGGACCAGTTCCTGCGCGAGGCGCGCATCGCCGCCTCGGTGCAGCACCGCAACGTGATCCAGACCGTCGACTTCGGCACCACCGACGGCCACCAGCCGTTCATGGTGATGGAGCTGCTCGATGGCGAGAGCCTGGGCGATCGCATGTTGCGGCAACCACCGCTGTCAGCCCAGGCGCTGATCCACCTGATGAGCCTGATCCTGCGCGGCCTGGCCGCCGTCCACGACGCGGGCATCGTTCACCGCGACCTCAAGCCCCACAACATCTTCCTGCAGCGCGACGGCGACGCGGTCTATCCGAAGATCCTGGATTTCGGCATCTCGCGCAGCCTGGAGCAGGCCCAGGATCGCCCCTCCGCCATCGCCACCCAGGAGGGCATGATCGTCGGCACCCCCGACTACATGGCGCCCGAGCAGGCCCGGGGCCGCGGCGACATCGACCGTCGCGCCGATATCTACGGCGTCGGCGTCATGCTCTACGAGGCGCTCACCGGGCGGTTGCCGTTCTCGGCCGACTCGGTGGGCGATTTGATCGTCAAGATCATCACCGAGGAGCCCCCGCGGCCCCAGGCCCTGCGTCCCGAACTGCCCGCGGCGCTGGCCGAGGTGATCGAGCGGGCCATGTCCAAGGATCGCGAGCATCGCTACGCCGACGCGCGCGCCATGCGGCAGGCCCTGATGACGGCGGCCCAGACCGCCCTGAGCGCACCCGCGGCCGGCGCCGAGCCCCTCGGCTCCACCATGGCCGCCGTCGCTGTGCCCTCGGCGCCGGGTGCCGCCCAGCGCACGCGCGAGCCGGCCCCCACCTGGGGCGACTTCGAAGGCCTGGCCTCGGCCGCGCCCGGGCCGCCTCCGCCGCGGGACCCGGTCGCCGAAACCCGCGGGCCGGCGATCCCCGCCCCCCGTGTCTCCGCTCCTGCCGGCGCCCCTCCGGCCGCATCGGCACCCGGCGGTGGCCTGGACACGGCGCTGGAGCTGGACCTCGCGCTCGGAGGCCCCAGCGTGATGGGCCCCGCAGCTGGCACCACCGGCCCGGTGACAATGTCGAGCACCCTTGGCTCCGGCGCCACCGACTTCGGTGACCTCGACGGTGGCTTGGGCGATGCGGGCTTCGGTGGCGGGCTGAGCCTGGAACTCGACGCCGGCCCGGCCTCCAGCTTGCCCGCCGCCCACGGCCGCAGGCGGCGCACCGGCCATGTGGGCACCGCCGACCACGGCCCCGCAGCTTCGGGCCGCAAGACGCGTATCAAGAAGGTCCCCTCGGGCAAGCTCCCCGGCCGCGGCCTCGGCCCCTGGCTCCTCCCCATCGCCGCAGTCGTGCTCATCGGATACTTCATGACGCGCCCCAAACATCGTCCCATCGATCGCGCCCCGGACCTGGCCAGCCCCCACAGCGCCATGCCGACAGCCTCCGGGGCAGCAGCCCGCGCGACCCGAAGCGCCGCCGAGGGTATCGGTGCAATCGACTACTCGGTGGTGGCCGGATCCGATCTGAGCCGGCTGCAGCTGCGCCCCAAGGAGCGCCGCGAAAACCCGAAGAAGGCTCCTCCTCACATGCGCGATGTGGTCTTCTGAGGGCTCTTCTGAAGCCGATTTCCAGGCGAGCCCTTTGCCCGTGCCTGGGCCGCGAGTAGAACGGGGCCCATGGCTATGGACCGACCACGCTCCGCTCGCGTCGCCGCGCCCGCGGCAGGCAAGACAGAACCGGCCGCCGCCCTCGACGACTTCGCGCGTCGGCACCTGGGCTCGGGCGAAGACGACCGCCAGGCGATGCTGCAAACCGTCGGCTTCGACTCCCTGCGCGCGCTGATCGAGGCGACCGTGCCCGAGTCGATCCTCGACCTCAGCCCCCTTTCGCTACCCGCTGCGGCGAGCGAGAGCGAGGCGCTCGAGGCCATCGCCGATCTCGCCGATCAAAACCAGGTCTACCGCTCCTACATCGGCATGGGCTACAGCGACTGCCTGGTGCCACCCGTCATCGCGCGCAACATCCTGGAAAACCCGGGCTGGTACACCCAGTACACCCCCTACCAGGCCGAGATTTCCCAGGGCCGCCTCGAAGCGCTTCTTAACTTTCAGACAATGGTGAGTGAACTCACAGGGTTCGAGCTGGCCAACGCCTCCCTGCTGGACGAGGGCACCGCGGCCGCCGAGGCCATGCACATGGCGCTGGCGGTGTCGCGCGGCAAGAAGAAGGGCTTTTTCGTCGCCGACGACTGCCACCCCCAGACCCTGGGCGTACTCGAGACCCGGGCCGAGCCGCTCGGCGTGGTGATCCACCGGGGTCCCTGGAGCGCGCTCGACCCCGAAGCCCAAGATCTCTTCGGTGCCCTGATTCAAATGCCTACCACCGATGGCGCCGTGCGCGACCCGCGCGAGCTGGCCGAAAAACTCCACGACCACGGCGCGCTGCTGGTGGTGGCCGCCGACCCGATGGCGCTGGTCTTGATGACGCCACCGGCCGAGCTCGGCGCCGACATCGCCGTCGGCTCGACCCAGCGTTTTGGCGTACCGATGGGCTACGGCGGCCCCCATGCCGCCTACATCGCCACCCGCGAAGCCCACAAGCGCCAACTGCCGGGCCGTGTGGTAGGCGTCTCCCGCGACGCCCAGGGAAAGCTCGCCTATCGGCTCGCGATCCAGACCCGCGAGCAACACATCCGCCGCGACAAGGCCACGAGCAACATCTGCACCGCCCAGGTGCTGTTGGCCATCATGGCTTCGATGTACGCGGTCTACCACGGTCCGATCGGCCTGCGCCGCATCGCCTCGCGCATCGCGGCCCTCACAGCCCTCTTGCGCCGCGGCCTCGAGGAGCTGGGCTTTTCTTGTGGCTCGGAGCCGGCCTTCGACACCCTGCGTGTGCGACTTCCGGACGGCGCCGCCGCGGGCATCGTCGAAGCCGCCGTGGCCCGCCGCATCAACCTGCGCCGCTATGACGATGGCGACTCGGCTGGCCACCTGGGCATCGCCCTGGATGAAACCACGGGTCCCGACGACGTGCGCGACTTGCTCGAAGTCTTCGCCAGTAACGGCAGGGCACCCTTCGATCCGGCCACCGAGCCTGCGCCGCCGCTGTCGTTACCGGATTCACTGACGCGCAAGGACCCGCCGCTACGCCATCCGATCTTCGAGCGCTACCACGTGGAGCACGAGCTGCTGCGCTACATCCATCGCCTGTCGAGCAAGGATCTATCGCTGACGACCTCCATGATCCCGCTGGGCTCGTGCACCATGAAGCTCAACGCCACCGCCGAGATGGTGCCCGTCACCTGGCCGGCATTTGCCGGGCTGCACCCCTTCGCGCCGGTCGAGCAGGCCAAGGGCTACGCGCGCCTCTTCGACGACCTGGAGCGCTGGCTGGCCGAGATCACGGGTTTCGCCGCCGTCTCGCTGCAACCCAATGCCGGCTCCCAGGGCGAGTATGCCGGGCTTTTGGTCATCCGCGCCTACCAGCGCGCCCGCGGCCAGGCCGACCGCGATGTGTGTCTGATCCCCAGGAGCGCCCATGGCACAAACCCCGCGAGCGCCGCCATCGCGGGCTTTCGGGTGGTCGTGGTCGACTGCGACGACGACGGCAACATCGATCTCAGCGACCTGCGCGCCAAAGCCGAGACCCACCGCGCAAAGCTCGGCGCGCTGATGATCACCTATCCCTCGACCCATGGTGTATTCGAGGAAAATATCGCCGAGATCTGCGCCGTCGTTCACGAAGCCGGCGGCCAAGTCTACCTCGACGGTGCCAATATGAACGCCCTGGTCGGCCTGTGCCGTCCGGCGAACTTCGGCGCCGACGTCTGTCACCTCAACCTGCACAAGACCTTCTGCATTCCCCACGGCGGCGGCGGCCCGGGTATGGGCCCGATCGCGGCGGCGACCCACCTGGCGCCCTACCTGCCGGGCCATCCCGTCACCGGCGGCGGCGGCAACGATGCCATCGGTCCCATCTCCGCCGCGGCCTACGGCAGCCCCTCCATCCTGCCCATCTCCCACATGTACATCGCCATGATGGGCGCCGAGGGCCTGTTGCAAGCCACTTCCCTGGCAATCCTCAACGCCAACTACATGGCCGCCCGCCTGCGCGGCCACTACCCCGTGCTCTACACCGGGCGCTCGGGCCTGGTGGCCCACGAATTCGTGATCGACGCGCGCCCCTTCAAGCAGAGCGCCGGCATCGAGGTCGAAGACATCGCCAAGCGACTGATGGACTACGGCTTCCACGCGCCGACCATGAGCTGGCCGGTGGCCGGCACGCTGATGATCGAACCAACTGAGAGTGAATCTCGTGCCGAGCTCGATCGCCTGTGCGACGCGCTGATCGCGATCCGCGAAGAGATCGGCCGCATCGAGCGTGGCGAGGCCGACCGCCTGGACAATCCCCTCAAGCACGCGCCGCATCCGGCCAGCGTGGTCTGTGCCGACGAATGGCCCCACGCCTACAGCCGCAGGGAAGCGGCCTACCCGGCGCCCTGGGTCGTCGAGCACAAATTTTGGCCACCCGTCGCGCGCATCGACAACGCCTACGGCGACCGCAACCTGATGTGCACCTGTCCGGCGCCCGAGAGCTTCGAGCAATAGCCCGACTTGATCGGCCCGAGCCGTCAGGCCCTGATCGCAAATAAGTTGATCGTTTGGTGCATGACGGCGGAACTCGATCGCGAGCGCGCCCGGAGTGAAATCCGTAGGAATAGCGCAGCTATTTTGAGGAATTTTCCGAGGACGTAAGCCGCGAGCGTGCCCGTCTAGCCCCTAAACAAGCGCATGTGGAGGATGAGCTGCGCAAAGATGTTGTGAATCAGGGGTTTGCGAAAAGCGCAGGCGCACCCGGAGGTGCATTGAGCATTTTCGCGAGCGCCTGAACGCAAGCGATTTGTGGAGATCGCCTGCAACATGCGCTTGTTTAGGGTCTAGAGCGGCGAAATGTAGCGTCTATTTTGCGGCGGGGCCTCAGTCAGACAGCGACTCCACCGGCGGAAAGCCCGGCGCATAGAGCTGGGCGATGCGCGCCGGGTTGCTGGCACCGCGTTCCTGCAGCTCGAGGCATCCCTCGCGGATCATGGCCGCCCCCTCGTCGTGGCCCAGGATCTGGCCCTTGCGAATGCGCGCCGCGGCCCGCACCAGGCGGCTGTCACCGCCCATGTCAGCATCCGAAAGGATCGCATCCAGGGCCGCAAGCGCCTCGCTGATACGACCCCTACGATAGGCCAAGCCCGCGCGCAGGATGCGGCCGTGGTCGGTGTAGCACTCGAGGCCCCGGCGCTCGACCTCTTCGATCTGAGCTTCGGCGCGACTCAACCAGGAGTCAACACCTTCTCCTTCGGCATCACGGCTGGCGTGCAAAAAGATTCGCGCGCAGTTGGCCGCATGGTCGCTGCCCCACAGCCCGACGATTAGCAGCGGCGAACCGCCCAGGCGCTCGGACTCGGGAACCAGGGCGACGGCAGCGGCCGGGTCGTCTTCGTAGAGCGCCAGGTTGACGCTGCCGGAGAAGCTCAACAGCTCGGTCAAGTCCACATCCCGTGTGCGCATGGCTTCGGGCACCTCCAGGGCGCGCCGCACGCGCTCGACGTCATCGTCCATCAGGTAGCGCGTGACGCCGATCAGGCGCAGCCGCGTGGCGGTCAGGGGGTCTTCGTTCTGGTCGGCCTCGCGCGCCCACTGCTCGCACACCGAGAGGCCATCGGTTTCGGCCAGCATGACCAGGAGCCGCGCGTAGAGCATGCGGCTGGCGCGCAACTCGGCGGTGGTGTCGCGGCAGCGGTTGCGAAACATCTCCTCGGCCTGACCGAACTCGAGCGCGCCCGGCTTGAGCAGACCGTCGCTCTGGTAGCCGAAGCCGCGCGCGAAGGCGATCCAGGCGCGGCAGCGCGGATCGCTCAACTCTTTGTTGATGGACTCGGCCAACGCGAGGGCGCGCGGCTCGGTCTTCGAAACCGAGCTGGTGGGCTTTTCCAGCATCACGAAGTGGGCGCACAGGCCGACCACGATGCGCCCCGGATCGCCGAGGTCGAGCGCTTCGATGAGGTGACGCACGCCGAAGACCTGGCTCAGAAATTGATTCGAGGAGATCGTGCCCTGGACCAGGCTCCACAAGGCATCGACGCGATCGACCGCGGGCCCCGGCAGCTCGGCGGGGCTGCGACGGACGAAGTCCAGGCCGCGACGCCCCAGGGCCTCCAGCTCGCGAGCCACCACCCGCAGGATCCCCTCGGCGTCCTTTGGGATCTCCAGGGACAACGCCTCCAGCGTGGGCTCGAGCACCTCCATGCCCTGCTGCCAGCGACCGCTGAGCAACAGCTGAACGCCGGCCCGCCGCCTCAACTCGGCGGCCTCATCGCCGCGCGCGCCCTCGGCCGCCTGCAGCAGCACCTCGGCAGCGCGCGTGCTGCGACCGGCGCTGACCAACGCCTCGGCCCGCTGGATCAGAAGCTCCTGACGCCAGGCCTCGTCCTCGTGGTACTTCACCGCGATGCCGTAGAGGTCAGCCGCCTTGCCGAAGGCCATCGCCTCCATCGCCAGACTGGCGGCGCGGATCGCGTAGATACCCGCGCGGCTGAAGTCCTTGGCGCCGATCAGGTGCTCGGTCACCGCCTCCAGATCCGGCGCATCTTCCTGTTCGATGGCCGCCGCCAGCCGCCGATGCCAGTTCTGGATGCGTCCGCTCTCCATCCGCTCGAGCACGGCCTCGCGAATGCTCTCGTGGTAAATCCCCACGGCGCGCGAGTCCGGAGCCCCAACGCCGCGCACCAACTTGGCCCGGCGCAGCTCGCTGAGCGCTCCGGGTAGGTCCATGCTGGTGGCCAATAACTCCGCGATAACCGATTCGTGCACCGGACGCCCGGAGACGGCGACCATTTCGAGCAGGGTCAGCGGGGCCGGCCCCAGATCCTCGAGGCGCGCACTCAGGGCCCGCGCGATGCTCACCTCCTCGGCGCTCTGCAACCCGCTGTTGGGATCACCCGCGCGCCGGCGCAGGTGCTCGACCAGTTCCGTGATCAGGTAGGGGTTGGCGCGGGCCTCGCGGGCCACGGCGGCGGCCTGGGCATCGCTGTGCTCGCCGTCTCCCAACAGCCTACGCGCCAGCTCGCCAGCCTCCTTGCCGTCCAGCTCCCGCAGCTCGATCTCGCGCACCTCGGCCCAGCTGCGCTCGCCCAAAAGCGGCAGCAGCGCCGTCAAACAGGGGCTTCGCTCGCGATCGGGCGAGCGGTAGGTACACAGGAGCAACATCGCCGGCGCACCGCTGCCAGCCATGACATCGGCCAGCAGGTAGGCACTGTCGGCATCGCCCCAGTGGAGATCGTCGATGAACACGATCAGCGGCTCGCGCATGGCGATGCGCGCGAGCAGCTCGCGCAATGCCGCGCCAGCGCGCCGACGGATCGCCTTGGGCTCGGCCGGAAGCTCGTGGCGACGGCGCGCCGTGCGCACGCACTCGACGCGCTTGAGCACGGGAAAGAGCTGGGCCAGGGCGTGCACATCGTAGGGCATGACCTCGGCAGCATCGGCCGCGGGCAGGCGCCCGAGATAACGGCTGAGTGAATCGATGACGCTGTCGAGGGCCTTGAAGGGCACCACCTCATGCTCGTAGCAGCGACCGCTGAGCACCACCGCCTGCCCCTGTCGCTGGTGACTGGCCACGAAGCGCTCCACCAGGGCGCTCTTGCCCATGCCGGTCAATCCGTGCAGCAGCACCGTCACACCGCGCCCGTCGGTGGTCGAAAGCAGCGCGCGCTCAAGCTCCGCCAGCTCCGAACCGCGCCCAAGGAAGGTCGGAGCACTGGGGATCAGACTCTCGGCGCTGTCGCGACGTGCGTCCTGACCCAGGGGCACAAGAGCCTCCAAGATCTCAGGGCCGCTGGGGCGCGCCTTGGGATCGCGAGCCAAAAGCCTCATGCACAGGGCATCGAGCACCGGCGGCACCCCCGAGACCAACTCGGAGGGCGGCGCCGGATCCTCGAGTTGCTTCTGACGCAGCACTTCCCTGAACGAGCCGTCGAAGGGCACCTGTCCGGTCAGGGCCTCGTAGATCATCACCCCCAGGGCGTACCAGTCGGTGGCGGCGTCCACATCCAGGCCGGCCGCCTGCTCGGGCGACATGTAAGCCGGCGTGCCCATGACCCCCGCTTCCATGGTGCCGTGATCGTCCAGGTTCTGCTCGAAGGCGATGCCGAAGTCGAGCACCACGGCACGGCCACTGGCGGTGACCATCACGTTGTCGGGCTTGAGGTCTCGGTGCAGCTTGCCGGCCGCGTGCACCGCCATCAGCCCCTCGGTAACCTGCCGAAGCACCGCGCACAGCCGCTCGGGCTGCGTCACCGGCGACGGAAAGAGCAGCTCCATGCCGGGCGCCCGGGTGCCATGGCCGCCACGGATCTGGCGCGTCCGCCCCGCCACCACCTCGCCCCCGGCCGAGGCTTCACCCACGGCGAAGCTCAGGAAGTCCTGCCCCTCCACGTACTCCATGCTGAAGTACCAGTCGGAGCCCTCGCTGAACATCTCGTGCAGCTGCACAAGGTTCGGATGACTGACGTCGGCCAGGGCCCGAAACTCGCGCTTGAAGCGATAGATGCCTGAACCATCGACACGGCGCAGGGTCTTGAGCGCCACCCTGAGGTGCCTCTCGCGATCGTAGACCAGATAGACCGAGCCCATGCTGCCCTCGCCGAGCTTGCGCTCGATCGAAAACCGCGATGCACCCAGGGCGCGCCCTACGGGCAACGAAGCGCGCGAACCGCCTTGCATGTCCGGCCGAAACTCCTTGTGGTCACCCTGCGGAGCGGGATGGGTCTGTGCCCAAACATGACCCGGCGGGGGCGCCCGAGCCCATGGACCATCCCCCCAAGGGTACGGCATGTTGGGCTCCAGCGCCCGGACCGCTTCGGCCGGCCGTGCAGCTTTTTTTCGAAGTCCCGTCGGCCCACGAAAAAAGCCAATGAAATCAAACGTATGGGCCCGGGCCGTAGGCAGTCGAGCCCGCTCGAAAAGCCCTCAGAGGTCAATTAGCGACTTGTAGAGGCTCTTGCGCGGCTGGGCCATCACCTTCTCGACCAGGGGCCGGAAGCGCTCGAGTTCGGGCACGGGGCGCTCGGAGTCAAAAGCCGGGTTGTCGTATTTGGCGATGAACTCCACCGTGCGCTCATAGTGGGGCGTGCCCTTGAACTGGTCGCGCATGTGGCGGTCCATGCCCAGGTGATGAAAGAAGTTGTAGCCCTGGAAAATCGCATGGTGCTTGACCATCCAGTGGTTTTCGTCGCTGACGAAGGGCTCCAGGATGACCGCCGCCACGTCGGCGTGGTTGTAGCAACCCAGGGTGTCGCCGATGTCGTGCAGCAGGGCGCAAACCACGTACTCGTCGTCTTCGCCGGCCTCGGCCGCCAGCTCCGCGCTCTGCAAGCAGTGCTGAAGGCGCGTGACAGGAAAGCCCCCCGAATCATCAGCCAACAGCGAGAGGTGCGTCAGCACGCGCTCGGGCAGCTTGGCCGAGTAGGCCATCGCCTGGGGAACGATGATCTCGCGCCAATCCTCGCGCGTGCTTTCGGTGAACGACTTGAACGTGGCCTTCATTGCGGATCCTCCTGGGCTGGGGGCCGACGATAGCAAAGTTGCAGGCGGCAGCCTCCCCTCCCGCGATTGCCGCGGTTGTCGGTGCAGGTACTGCTATGTAGGCCGGCCCAGGCTCGGGTAGCGCTTCGGCAACCCTGGGTCCCGCTGCTGGCCCGGCGGAGGTCTCAGGTGCTGAACGGACTCCATCGCACCCGGCGCCAGCGTGCCCGCCGTCACGCCCCATACGGATGACTTCCGGCTGCGCGGACCCTTACTTTTGGCCCGAGTCCGACGGCTCGCCTGCAATCGCCACCTTCGGATTGCTCTCGAGCACCTCGACCTCGTCGCCCACGCGGATCGAGCCGAAGCTATGGTGGATACAGTTTTGGCCGAAGAAGACTTCGTTGTCGCGTTTACGAAACTCGGCCAGGGCCGACAGCGGCTGCTCCAAACGCCGTCCGCGCAGCTGGTCGACATTGACCATGGTGCAGCGGGCGCATGGCTTGACCACGTCGAGCACGAGCTCGCCGATGCGGATTTGACGCCAGCTGTCTTCGGCGAAGGGCTCGCAGTCCTCGACCACCACGTTGGGTCGGAAGCGATTCATGGGCACCGGCGGCTGCAGCCGCTGGTTGAGCTGCTCGAGCGAGGCCGTGGTGGTCAGTAGCACGGGGAAGCCATCGGCCAGGGCGGTGGCGGCGTCGAAGCGGGCATAGTCGGGGTCCACCGGGCGCACCGCTCCCTCGGGAAAACGTACCAGGCGGCACGGGCGACCCAAAAACTGGCTAAACCAGGAGGCGGCGTGTTCACCCACGTCCTCGGCCTCGCCCCGATCCTTCCAGATCGAAACCTCGAGGCGGCGCGCATCCTTGCTCGCCTGCCCAATCTTCAGAACCGGCATGCCTGGCGCCTTGACCTGCAGCGAGGTGGGACCGAGTGCCGGCTCCACAAGCGCGAGCCTCGACTCTTCACGCTGGGTCAAAAAGCATCCGTCGCCGTCGACCAGCATGAAGCGCCGGTCGTAGGCGGGGCCGAGCATGTCGAAGCGCACGGCCTTCAGGTCCAGACCGCGGCAGGACTTGATGGGATAGATGTGGAGGGAGCTGACCCGTGGCATGGTGGCTTTCCTGGCGTGCGGTCTCGCTCAACCGATGGCGCCAGCGGCGCGCAGGGCGCCCAGGCGCTCGGCGTCGATGCCCCAGGCTTCGAGGGCTTCGTCGGTGTCAGCGCCGCGGTGGGCGGGTGGACGGTCGATGTGGGCCGGCGTGCGGCTGAAGCGCGGCGCCGGCGCCGGTTGCGCGACGCCGTCGACCTCGACGAAGCCGCGGCGAGCCCGGTTGTGAGGATGATCGATGGCCTCCTGCAGGCTCAGCACCGGCGCGAAGCAGGCGTCGCTGCCCTCGAGCAGCTCGCACCACTGGGCGCGCGTCTTTTGCTTGAAAACCTCGCTGAGTTTTTCCTTGAGCTCGGGCCAGTGCTCACGCGACATCTGGGCCGGCATGCTGGAAGGGTCGATCTCGAGACGCGACAGCAGCTCGGCGTAGAACTGCGGCTCGATGGCGCCGATGGCCACGTGCTGACCGTCGGCGGTCTCGTAGGTCTCGTAAAAGTGAGCGCCAGTGTCGAGCATGTTGGTGCCCCGCTGCTCGCCCCAGACGCCCATCGCAGTCATGCTGTGAAACATGGTCATCAGCAGCGAGGCGCCGTCGACCATGGCGGCGTCCACCACCTGGCCCTGGCCCGAGCGCTTGGCCTCGAGCAGAGCGCAGGCGATGCCAAAGGCCAGCAGCATGCCGCCGCCGCCGAAGTCGCCCACCAGATTCAGGGGCGGCACGGGCTTTTCGCCGGCGCGCCCGATGGCGTGCAGCGCGCCGCTGAGGGCGATGTAGTTGATGTCGTGGCCCGCGGCATGGGCCAGGGGACCCTCTTGGCCCCAGCCGGTCATGCGTCCGTAGACCAACTTGGAGTTATGTTGCAGACAGAGCTCGGGTCCGAGGCCGAGGCGTTCCATCACCCCCGGCCGAAAGCCCTCGATCAGCGCGTCGGCGCCTTCGATGAGCGCTAGCGCCGTGGCCTTGCCCTCGGGGTGCTTCAGATCGATGCCCACGCAGGCGCGCCCGCGGTTGAGCAGGTCCAGGGCTTTGCCCTGGGGGGGACGCCTCGCAATGCGGTCGAGGCGCAGAACCTCGGCGCCCATGTCGGCCAGCATCATGGCGGCAAAGGGCCCCGGCCCCAGCCCCGAAAACTCCACGATCTTGATTCCCTCGAGCGGTCCCGTCGCCATCTACTCTTCCTCGGCCAGCATTGCTGAATGCCTCCGAACCCTAACGCTTCATGGGCGCCGGCGCGAGCCATCGGTTATTCTCGCCAGCCATGGGCAGTCCCGACAGTACCCCCAATATCCCTCCGGTTTTTCGACGCCAGGGCGAGTTCTTCGTACCCAGCGAAGCGGCGCCCGGCCCCTGGAATCCCGAGCACTTGCACGGCGGCCCCAGCGCCGGCCTGCTGGCCCGCGCCCTCGAGCGCGAGGTCGACGACGAAAGCCTGCACCCGGCGCGCCTGACCGTCGACCTCTTTCGGCCCGTGCCCAAGCGACCGCTGCGGGTTCTGAGTTCGTTGGTGCGCGACGGTCGGCGCATCAAGGTGGGCCAGGCCTCGCTCTTCGACGGTGAAACCGAAGTGGCCCGCGCTTCGGGGCTCTTTCTGCTGCGCACGGAGATGCCCGGCTTCGACCCGGGCGAGCGCCCCAAGCTCAAAGGCCCCGAAGGGCTCGAGACGACCGGCCTGTGGCGCGGTGCCAGGGGCGCCATGGGCGTGCGCGGCTTTCATACGGTCATCGAAACGCGCTGGCCGGAGCAGTCCGAGGACACGCCGATGCACATCTGGTTCCGACTGCCCTGTGCGCTGGTGGAAGGCGAGGAAACCTCAACCCTGTGTCGCGTCGCGGCCATCGGGGACTTCGCTGCGGCGCTGGCGTCCATGGCCGGCCGCACCCGTGGCAGTGGAGGCGGACCGACCTTCATGAACACCGACATGACCCACTACCTCTCGCGCCGACCGCGCGGCCAGTGGCTGGCCATGGCCTACGAACGCAACACCATCGACGACGGCATCGAGATCGCCGAGGTCTCCCACTACGACATCGACGGCTACTACGGCCATACCGTGCAGGCGCGCCTGATGATGGCGGCCCCACCGAGCTTCCGCGCCGGGGGATAGGGCATCACGCGGGAGTAACTCGGGAGTCACCCCACCATGCTCCCGAGCTATCTCCGAACGATCAAAGCGGCAGGTCGCCGGTGGCCCGGCGTACCGAACCGGTCTCCGAGTAGGAGCGCATGAGCTGCTGGGCGATGCGCATCTGGTGGATCTCGTCGGCGCCGTCGGCGAAGCGCGCCCAGCGCGCCTGCAGCAACATGCCCGAAATCGGCGAGTCGGTGGAGTAGCCGAGAGCACCGTGCACCTGCACCGCGCGGTCGCAGACCTTCCACAGCGTCTGGGCCACGTGATGCTTGGCGTAGCTGACCTCGGTCTTGAAATCGAGCTTGTTCTCGATGCGGAAGGCGGCGTGCAGCACCATCAGCTTGGCGGCATAGAGTTCCATGCCACTGTCGGCGATCAGCCACTGGATGCCCTGCTTCTCCGACAGCAACGAGCCGTGGGAGAAGCGGTTTTGGGCGCGGTCGATCATCATCTCCAGGGCCATCTCGATCTGGCCGATCCAGCGCATGCAGTGGGCCAGCCGCGCCGGACCCAGGCGCACCTGGCCCAGCTCGTGACCGCCGCCCACGCGACCGAGGATGTTGCTGTCGGGAACGCGCAGGTTCTCGATGCGAATCTCGCAGTGGTTGTGGCTGCCGGCCATGGTCTCCACGTCGCGCACCACGTTCCAACCCTCGGAGTTGGTGTCGACGATGAAAGCGGTGTTGCGCTCCTGGGGAATCTCGGCGTCGGGGTTGGTGCGCGCGATCAAAATCGCGAAGTTGGCGCCACGGGCGCCGGAGATGAACCATTTATGGCCATTGATGACCCAATCGTCGCCGTCCTTGACCGCGAGGGTCTGGATCAGGGTCGGGTCCGAGCCCGCCACCTCCGGCTCGGTCATGGCGAAGCAGGAGCGCTGAAAGCCCTTGCACAACGGCTTGAGGTATTTCTCTTTTTGCTCGTCGGTGCCGAAGTGCAGCAGCGTGTGCATGTTGCC
The DNA here is from genome assembly GCA_029880325.1 of Myxococcales bacterium. Lineage (GTDB taxonomy): Bacteria > Myxococcota_A > Polyangia > Polyangiales > JAFGIB01 > JAOUOP01. The sequence continues at coordinate 40,200 of JAOUOP010000014.1, forward strand.
CTCGTCGGGCGCCTGGCAGTTGAGGATGAAGGAGCCCAGGCGTGTGCGCGCGCACTCCGAGGAGACCGCCGCCAGCGCCGTCGGCCCCAGGCCCATGCCACCCCACTCCGGCGGCATGTGCGGCAGCCACAGGCCCTTCTTCTGGGCCTTATCCCTGAGCTTGAGAATGACCTCGATCAAGTTGCGGCGGTTTTCGCCCTCCCACAGGCTCTCGCTCTCGGCGGGGCGGACCTCTTCATCCAGAAATTCCCGGACGCGCAGGCGGATATCCTCGACCTCGGGGGGGAAGGCAAAATCGATCGACATGGGTGGCTTCTCCTTACGCCGCAGCCCGGGCGGCGGGCGATTACCAGTAGCAAGGCGCCGACGCGAGCGTCAAGGCGCCGGCCCGCGCGCTTTGAATTATCTTCAGGACCGCCGGCAGCCCCTCCCATGCCCCGCGAGCCCCCTCCCTGCCGGACCCGTAGTGCCGAGTTCTTCGAGCGCGTAAGCTCCCCGCCATGCTGCGCTCCGAAGAGCCGATTGTGGGCCCCGACGGCGCCCAGGACACCGAAGCCCTGTGCCAGCGCCTCGATGCCCAGCGCTACCGCATCGCCGACCGCGAGCTCGAGCTGCCGCTGGACATCGCCGACTGCTCGCTACTGATCAACGCCTTCGCCGTCGACGCCGCGGCAGCCCAGTCGCTGCTTGGCGACAGCGGCCTGCGCGCCGCCCACGTGCTACCCGGACGCGCCGTGCTGCTCTTGCTCGGGGTCGACTACCGCGACAATCCCCTGGGCGACTACGACGAGGCGGCGGTGCTGCTCTCGGTCGCCTCCGAAACCGCAGGTCAGGGCGGCTGGCTCGGGGGCGCCCTATCGGCCCTGCGCCAGAAGCTGCCCTACTACGTCTGGCAGATGCCCGTGACCCAGCCCTTCACGGCCCACGCCGGTCGCTTTCTGTGGGGCTTTCCGAAGTACCTGGCCGACGTGGAAGTGCGCTTCGAAGACGGCCGCGCCCGCGCGCGCTTCGAACTCGACGGAGAGTTGATCTTTGCCATCGAAGCCCCGGCAGTGGCGGCACCGGTGCAGGGTCGACAGCGCCTCTCCGAGCAAGCGGGCGAGGTGGTGACCCTGCGCCACGGTCAGCTGCAGAAGGTCCTAGGCCATACCGGTGGCAGCGGCCTGCGCATGCGGCCCGGCGGCAAGGCGCCGCAAATCGGCGAGAGCCACCCGATGGCCCGGCAGCTGCGCGCCCTGGGCCTACCCAAACGGCCGCTGGCCTCGGCGTCGCTCTCGCTCGCCCACATGCGCTTCGACGTGGCCGAGCCGTTTGCGCCCTGAACGCCCCCCCCTGAACGCCCCCCCTGAACGCCCCCCGGCCGCGATTGCCTGGCCGCCCCACCTCTGATAGCTCCCTTGCGATGGCCTTCGAGTTTGCATTGGGCGAGGAGCTTGAGCTGCTGGTCAAGACCGCGCGCGACTTCGCCGGCCGTCGGCTGGCGCCCGCCATTCGCGAAGCCGAGCGGCGGCGCGGGGTCGCTGCCGCGGTGCGCGACGATTTCGAAGCCATCGGCCTCGATCGCCTGGAGCTGCCCGATGCCCTGGGCGGGGCGGGCCTGGGGAGCCTCTCGCGGGTACTGGTCAACGAGGAGCTGGGAGCCACCGACCCCGGCGCGGCGCTGGCACTCGATCCGCTGGGAACGGCGCTCCACGCGCTGGACGAATTCGGCGGCAACGCGCTGCTCCAACGACTGCTGCTACCGCTGCTCGAACGGCCGGGAGCGCGGGCGCTCCTGGTCACCGGCCACGACGGCTCCATCGGCGGCGACGACGGGCGCCTCGAGGCCGCGATTCCCTGGGTCCCGGCCGACGCAGCCGACCTGCTGGTGGTGCTCGAAGGCGGGCGCCTGCGCGTTTTGCGCGAGGGCTTCGAGCTGCGCCCCTTGCCGGGCTCGGGCCTGCGCGCCGCGGGCGGCGCCGAGCTTCACGCCGACGACGCCGAGGTCGTCTTCTGCGCCCACGATGGCGCGGCCGCGGCACGGGCGATGGCGCGAGTTCGACTCTACCAGGCTTCGCTGCTGCTCGGGGTGCTGCGCCAGAGCACCGAATACGCCACCGCCTACGCACAGCAGCGCGTGGCCTTCGGGCGTCCCATCGGCCACCACCAGGCCCTGGCCTTCGCCCTGGTGGACATGCACGCCGCCGTCGCCATGGGGCGCCTGCTGGTGCGCGAGGCAGCCCTGCGCATCGAGCACGGCGGCGACGCGGTGGCACCCGCCGCCAGCGCCCTGGTCGAAGTCATCGAGGCCTCGCGCAGCATCGGCCCCATGGGCGTGCAAGTGCTCGGTGGCCACGGCTTCATGCAGGACCATCCGGTGGAGAAGTACAACCGCGAGTGTCGCGCGCTTTCGCTGCTGCACGGTGGCATCGATGCCGCCCGCGACGACGCCGCTTCGGATCTGGACACCCTCGCCACGCCCATCGAGCTGTCGCCACTGGCAGCCGCGGCGCGCGTGACAGCCCAGCAGGACGCACCGTGATGGATCTCAGCCTCGATCGGGCCATGGCCGAGCGCCTCGAACGCGCGCGCGAGCTGGGACGCAATGAAGTGCGACCGGTGGGGCTCGAGGCCGACCGCGAAGGGCGGCCAATCCCGGTCGACCACCCCTACTTCAAGCGCTGCCTCGAGCGGGGTGAGGGCCGCACGCGCTGGAGCGGACCCGACGGCAAGGCCGAGGGCGGCGCACGCCGCGAGCGCTCCACCGTCGATGCCCTGCTACTGGCCGAGGAGATGGCCTATTGGGATCGCGGCGTGGGCGTCGCCAACCCGGGTCCCGGACTGCCCGAGGCCAACGTGCTGTCGGCCGGCACGCCGGAACAAAAGCTGCGCTTCCTCGGCCCCTTTCTCGAACCCGATCGTCCGCGCTGGGCCTGCTTCGCCATGACCGAACCGGGTGCCGGCTCCGACGCCGCCGCCATCGCCACCCGCGCGCGCAGGGACGGCAACACATGGGTGCTCGACGGCTCCAAATGCTTCATCGGCAACGCCAGCCGCGCCGACTGGATCCTGGTGCAGGCCACGGTCGATCCCGAGCGCGGACGGGCCGGCCAGCGCGCCTTCTTCGTCGAATCGGGCACGCCCGGGCTTTCGAACTTCAAGATCGAGAAAAAAAGCGGCCTCAAGGCCTACGAGTCCACGTCTTTCAGCCTCGAAGAGTGCCGCGTGCCGGCCGACAACCTGCTGGGAGGCGAGCCGCGCGCCAAGGGCAACCGCGAGGGTTTCAAGGCGGCCATGCGCACCTTCAATGCCGGGCGCCCCGTGATCGCCGCCAACGCCGTCGGCATCGGCCGCGCTCTGCTCGACGAGTCGCTCACCTTCGCACGCGAGCACGGGCTTTTGGGCAAGACCCGCGTGCGCGATCGCATCGAGGCCATGCGGCGGCGGCTGCGCGCGGCGCGGCTTCTGTGCCTGCAGGCGGGGCATCTGGCCGACCAAAAGCAGCCCAATATCGTCGAGGCGTCGCTGTCCAAGGCCATGGCCGCCGCAGTCGGACAGGAAGCGGCCACCTTTGGCATGGAGCTTTTGGGCACGGTCGGCGCCCGGGGCGATCACCTGATCGAAAAACTCTACCGTGACGTCAAAGCCATGGACATCGTCGAGGGCACCGGCCAGATCCAGCGCATGATCGTCGCGCGCACCCTGCTGGGACTGCCGCGCTGAAGTCTTTCTTAGGGCTCGCGAAACAATCACTTCCCCCTTTGGTGCGTGACGGCGGAGTGCGGTCGGGACGGCGCCCGGAGGACAATCCGCAGTCGTACCCGAGGTACATCGAGGAATTCTTCGAGGACGCACGGCCCGAGCGTGCCCGCCGGTGCGTGCCAAAGGGGGAAGTGATTGTTTCGCGAGCCCTTACAGCGCGAAGGTGATGCGGACGTCGGTGCCGCCGTCGGTGTTCAGCTCGATGCGCGCCTGGATCTGCTCGCCCAGGGCCTGGACCAGGCTCAAGCCCAGGGTCTCGGGTGAAGCGATGGCCGCCTCGTCCATGCCCACGCCGTCGTCGCTGACGCGCAGGCAGCGCGTTGCCTCGTCGACCGCGGTCAAACCGACGCGCAACACCCCCCGATCGCGTCCGACGAAGGCGTGCTTGAGCGCGTTGGTGAGCAGCTCCGTGACGATCAACCCGCAGGGAACCGCCTGGCTGAGACCGAGCTGCGGTTCATCCACTTGGATCTCCAGCTCGATCTGCCGATCCTCGCTGTGATAGGCCGCGAGCACGCTTCGCGACAGGCGGTCGAGGTAGCTGCGGAAATTCACATGCGCGAGATCGTCGCCGCCGTAGAGCGTTTCATGCACCGCCGACATCGCGACCACGCGATCGCGGCTCTCCCGGAATAGGCGCGCGATCTCCGGATCGTCGACTCGGTTGGATTGCAGATAGAGCAGGCTGGAAACCACCTGCAGGTTGTTTTTGACGCGATGGTGCACCTCGCGCAGCAACGCTTCCTTTTCCTCGAGCTGCTCGGCAATGCGCCGCTCGCTCGTGTGCAGGGCCTCGATGGCCTTGATTCGAGCGGTCACGTCCCGCACCGCCAGGACCAAGCCCGTCACGTCACCACCGGCGTCCTTGACCGGCGTCAGAGTCCAATCCCAATGGGTCACGCCGCGCTCGGGATTGCTGGCGTACTCGAAGGGTTTGGCCAGCACCGAGTACGCCTCCCCGCCCTCGCGCACCCGTTGAAAGAGGCGTTCGTTTTCCTCGTGCGGATAGAGTTCGAAGTGCCCCTTGCCGACGAAGTCCGCGGGCTCCTTGTTGTCGGCGACCGCGTAGGCCCGGTTGACGCGAACAAAGCGCAACTCGGGGTCCAGATAGGCCAACGCCACCGTGGTGGCGTCGAAGCTGCCCTCGAGCAGCTGGGTGGTCGTGTCCAGCGCCTCCAGCGTGGCAACGGTCGCGGTGAGATCACGGGCGATGGCGACCTGCCCGATCACCTCGCCTGCCGTGTCGCGCAGCGCCGACTCCGACCAATCGAGAATGCGCTCGCGCCCGTCCTTGGCGCGCAGCAGCTGCAGGCTGCCCGCGCTGGTGCTGGCGCGGATGGTGCGCTCGTAGACCGGCGACAGCGACGGGGCGCACTCACGCGCAACGCAGTATTCCGACAGCGGGCGGCCGGCCAGCTCGTGCCGTTCGTAGCCCGAGAGTTGGAGCAAGAAGCCATTGCAGTGGGCGATGCGGCGCTCTGCGTCGAGCACGAACAGCGCGACCGATGCAGCGTCCAGAAGGCTTTCGGCGAGCTGCAGCTCGGCGGGAACCGCACGCCCACCGCCGGCCTCCAGCACAGAGGCAAGGAGCGCGCGAAGCGGGGCCGAACCCTGCAGCTGATCGAGAAATGGCGGCACTGTACTGAGACGGGGTCGAGTCCCCGAGAAGATGGTGCCACAGCCACGCCAGGTTGTCGCAAAACGGCCAACGCGGGGCGCGCCATCACGGCGGTCGCTCAACGATACGCTCGGCTACGACTACTGCACTGCCCCACGCAGCGAAAGCACCCGCTCGCGCAGTCGATCGGCACGCACGCCCTGTGGCGCCAGCGCCTCGCCGCAGCGCACGTCGACCTTCGACCTCAAACAGCGGCTGGTGTTGCGGCCGCCAGCGCGACTGAAGAAGCTACCCCACAGACCGCTGAGGGCCACCGGAATCACGGGCACTGCGTTGCGCTCGATGATGCGCTCGATGCCGGGCCGGAAGTCGGAAAGCCGACCGTCGCCGGTGAGCTTGCCCTCGGGAAAAATGCACACCAGGTCGCCGTCTTCGAGCGCCGCGGCGACCTCGTCAAAGGCGCGCTCCATCTGCGCGGGATCCTCCCGGCGCGAGGCGATGGGAATGGCCCTGCCGGTCTTGAAGATGAAGTGCAATACGGGCAGGCGGTAGATGCGATGATCCATCACGAAGCGAATGGGACGCCGCGACAGGGCCGCCAGGATCGGCGCGTCGACGAAGCTGACGTGGTTGCAGACGATCACGGCCGGCCCCTGCTCGGGCAGGCGCTCGAGGCCGTCGGGCCGTAGACGGTAGAAGACGTGCACCAGCATCCAGATCAGCAGGCGCATCAAGAACTCGGGCACCAGCGTGAAGATGTAAACGCCGACCAGGATGTTGGTGATCGCGACCACCACCAGCAACTCGACGGCGCCCAGACCCAGGGCGCGCAGGGCGACGGCCGCGGCGGCGGCGACCACCATAAACAGGGCGTTGACGATGTTGTTGGCCGACACCACCCGGGCGCGCTCCTCGGGGGCGCAGCGCGATTGGATCAGCGCGTAGAGGGGCACCACGAAGAGCCCACCGAAGGCGCCCAATAGCGCGAGGTCCAAGAGCATCCGCAGGCCCGGACCGCTGTGCAGCACCTCCGCGACCGACAGCATCACGGCGCCCGGCACCAGGCCCTGCAGGGTGGCGAAGAGGTCGAGACCGGCCAGCGACAGCCCGGCGCAGCCCAGGGGCGTGAGCCCGAGCTCCACCTGCCCGCCCGAAAGCCGCGCGCACAGGAGCGAGCCCACGCCCACACCCAGAGTGAAGGCGCAGAGCATCACGCCCACCACCTCGGAGCCGGCGCCCAGCACCTCCAGGCATAGGGACGGCAGCTGGGCCAAAAGCACCGAGCCCACGAGCCAGAACCAACTGATGCCGAGGATGGAGAGCCACACCGCGCGCTGCTTGCGGGCGATGCGCAGCACCCGGCCGCTGGCGGCCAACGGCGCCAGGGCGGGCTTTGCCGACTCCGAGTGCGCGCTTGGCGCCGGGGCGATGCGCCGGCTGCTGGCCCAGCCGAGCAGCGCCACCACAAGCACCAGGCCGCTGACCGCCTGCCAAGGCAGCCAGGTTCCCGCCAGGGTGCCGACCAGGATCGCCGCGAAGGTGCCCATCGACAGCAGACCATTGCCCATCACCAGCTCCTCGGGCCGCAGGTGTTGGGGCAGGATGGCGTACTTGGCGGGGCCGAAGACGGCCGACTGGGCGCCCATCAGCGAAAGCGCCAGGAGCAAAAGCCAAAGCTGCCCCAGCCACAGCCCGGCGGCACCCAGCAGCATGATGGCGACCTCGGCGGCCTTCGCAGCCGACAGCAACCGGCTCTTGTCGAGGCGGTCGGCCAGCTCGCCGGCGCTGGCCGACAGCAGCACGAAGGGGGCGATGAAGGCGGCTGCCGCCAGGTTCACCCATGTGGCGGCCTGCTCCGGGTCGCGGGCCCCGAGACGACCGGCGCCGAAGCCGACCGTCACGATCAGGGCGTTCTTGAACAGGTTGTCGTTGAAGGCGCCCAGAAACTGGGTTGCAAAGAGGGGGCCGAAGCGGCGGCTGCGCAGTAGCTGGAGGCTGCTCATCGGGAAACTCCTGTCTCGATGCAGCGGAATAAAGCAAGCCGTGGGCCAACTGACCGCGCGCGAAGAAAGCGCACGATTTCAAATACTTACAGTGCATGCGATGCGATCTCCGGGGGCTTCAAGAGGGTCATTAGTACATAGAATGTACAGCTCTGTTCTTTGATGGCATAAATCCTTCCATGGCGATCTTTCACGAAAGCGACGCGGCGGCGGCCGATGCCATCGCCCGGCTCTGCTACACCAACCCCTTTGGGGCCGAGCGCATCCCGCTCGAGAAGCGCGCCCTGGGCAGCCAGCATCGGGATGTCCAGGAGACCTGGAGCCTGGGCGAGCACGGGCAGAACCCCAACCTCGACGCCCTGGCCGAACGCGCCCAGAGCCTGCTGCTTTTGGCCCGCAAGCGACTGGGCGAGGGCGCAGCGCGCAGCGCCGCCGACTCCCGACTGCTGGAGGACCTGGTCCGCTACCACCTCTTCTACCGCTTCGAGGACCCGCTGCTCGAGCTGGCCCTGCGCAGCGCAGGCGGTGGGCTACCGGCCGAGCGCGTGGAGATCTTCGACGACTTCCGCCGCGAAGCCGAGCGCCTGTGTGAGTTGCCCGGCCCGCCCCTGGCCCTGCGCTCGCAGCTGCCCCACCTCTTCGCCATCCTGTTTCAACTGCGCCGGGCCTTCTCCCAGGTCTACGAATACATCCTGGGGGCCTCCAGCGCGGCGGTGCGGCTGCGCGCGGCGGTGTGGGAGTCGATCTTCACCCACGACATGCGCCGCTATCAGCAGAGCCTCTACGGCAAGATGCACGAGATCACGACGCTGATCACCGGCCCCTCGGGCACCGGCAAGGAGCTGGTGGCGCGGGCGGTGGGGCTGTCGCGCTACATCCCCTTCGACGCCTCGGCGCGGCGCTTCCAGGACGAAACCGCCGCCGCCTTTCACCCCCTCAACATCTCGGCCCTGGCCTCGACGGTGCTCGAGTCCGAGCTCTTCGGCCACCAGAAGGGCTCCTTCACCGGTGCCACCCACGACCGCCGCGGCTGGCTCGAAGCCTGCGCCCGCCACGGCACGGTCTTCCTGGACGAGATCGGCGAACTCGAGCCTTCGATCCAGGTCAAGCTGCTGCGCGTGCTGCAGACGCGGCAGTTTGCGCGTGTGGGCGCCACCGAGCTGCGCCACTTCGAGGGCAAGCTCATCGCAGCCACCAACCGCGACCTGGCCGCCGAGATGCGCGCCGGGCGCTTCCGCGAGGACTTCTATTATCGCCTCTGCGCCGACGCCATCGAGACGCCGGCGCTTTCAGACCAGCTGCGCGAACGCCCCGAGGACCTGCGCCTCTTCGTGCGCAGCCTGGTCGCGCGCCTGGTGCCCGAAGAGCAGTGCGGCGAGCTGGTCGACGACGTGGTGGGCTTCGTCGAAAGCGAACTGGCCGGCTATCACTGGCCGGGCAACGTGCGCGAGCTGGAGCAATGCGTGCGCGCGGTGATCGTGCGGGGCCGCTACAAGCCGGTGGGTTCGCGCGAAGCCTCCACGGCCCTGGCCCAGCTGACCCACCGCATCGAACGCACCGAGCTGGACGCCGACGCCCTGCTCGACGCCTACATCACCCTGGTCTACCAGCGCACCGGCAGCTACGTGGAAGCCGCTCGGCGCCTGGGTCTCGACCGCCGCACGGTCAAGGCGCGCGTGGACGCGAAGTTGCTTGCGGCGCTGCGCGACGACGGCTGAGATGTGCTCGGCGGGAGTGCTGAGCCGATGATCGGGGTCGATACGATGGCAGATGCAAGGACGGCCTGCGCCGGAATACTCCGTGTATTTCAAGGGGGCCGGACGCCGCAGCTGGCGCCGTAGCGGACCCGAGGGCGGATCATGACTCCCGCCGAGCACATCTGAGGGGGACTACCATGTCGAATGCCATGCCACGACTGACGATCGCCGCTGACGCCGAAATCACAAGCGCACCGCCCTTCCCCACGTCGCACTGGCTCACCTCGCTCTACCGCCAGGTGCTGACACGACACGCCCGGCTTCTGGGGCCAGACGCCGAAGCAGACCGTCGCTGCGCGATCATGCCGGAAGCTTGGGCAGCCCCGTGCCCATCGGCGAGACTCTTGATCGACTCCGGCTGGGGCGCCGACGCCGACTTTTGGGCTTTCGTACTTCCCACCCTGCGTTGCGACGACGCGGTCCTGGTGGCATCCGACGTCTGCTGCGAACTCTTCGAGCGCTTGTGCACGTCGCAGCGGCCTCAGATCTACCGCGTGCCCTTCTGCGTGAATCTGGAGATGTTCTGTCCCGACGCGCGGGAAGCTCGACGGCCCAGCCTGTGCGCCGAACTCGGCCTCGACCCGCAGGCGCCGCTCTTGCTGACGGTTTCTTCGTTTCTCGTCGACAAAAACCTTGAACATGCAGTGGACCTGGCAGCAAGCGTTCGCGAGCGCCTGGGGCATTGCCAACTCGTGGTCATCACGGCCCGCCCCGATCACGACGGCGCCCGCGAACGCCTGCTCGCCCATGCGCAGGCGCGAGGCATGGCCGCAGACCTTCGGTTGCTGTCGGAGCAGCCATCGAGCCGGATCGCCGCGTTCATGGCGGCCGCCGACGCCCTCGTGCACCTATCGACCTGCCGCATCGAGAACTTCGGCTATGTTATCGCGGAAGCGTTGGCGTGCGGGCTGCCGGTGCTGGCCTCGGACTGGGGCGGCTTCCGGGACCTGGTGCGCGAGGGCGAAAACGGGCATTTGGCAACGACCGTCTTCGAGGCATCCGGGCCGACGGTGCGCTGGCGTGAGCTGATCGAACCGGCCGTCGAGCTTCTGTGTTCGCCCGCGACCCGAGAACGCCTCGGCCTTGCCGGACGCAGCTTCGCGGAGCGGGAGCTATCTTTTGCGCGTTTCGAGCGCGACGTCTGCAAGGTACTGAAGGACGTGCAGCACGGGTTCGGCGCGAGCGCTCCCGCCGAGCTCAGCGAAGCCGGCAAAGCAATTCAAGCTGCGGCCATCATCTTGCGAGCCACCCAACCCGAGCTATCCGGGACCGGCGCGCAATTTCGCGCGCTGCTCGACTTCGATGGCGGCAAGACCGCCACCTTGCTTCGCGGGGCGGCCGCCTCACGACCCACCTGAGGCCAGCTGTGGCCGCCGCACCACCGTCAGCGACGCGGTGGTGGCCGCCCCGCAGAGCAGCCACTATCATCGCCGGCATGGGGCTCACACTTCGAACGCCAGCATCCCTTCGCTTCCAGGCCCAGCCGGGGAGCTACCTCTACGACTGTCACGGCGGCCGCTTCGTCGAAGCCGAACACGACGCCAGCGCCACCTCGGGCTTTGTGCCCCTCTACCTGTCGCAACTCTTCGGCGTCCCCATCGCAGAGTGGAATCAGCTGACACAAACCACCAGCGAGGAATTGGAGAGCACTGACCCCGAGCGCAGGAAACGCTGGCTCGACCAGCACGCCCCGAAAGGCACCCCCCGGTTCGCCGCGGAAACCGCGCTCCTGGTGTACCCGACGCTCGAGCGCTTCGTGGAGCGATGCGAGGGAGCGCACGCGCCCTTCCGGCTTTCGGAGCGCTGGTTGATGCAACCGAACGTGCCCCTATCCACACTGACCTGTCGGCCCGAGGGCGGAGGCTCGATTCAAGTGCTCGCCGGGCTCGACTCCCCGACGCAGCGCGCGCTGGCTCGCGAGCTGCTGCTGGCACTGGGCAGCGCCAAGTTGGAAGCGGCATCGCCTCAGGCTGCGGCCATGGCCTCATCGCTTCAAGAGTTGTCGCCGCCGCAAACAGTTGCCGAGCCAGGGGTGTACCTCTGCGGCCACTCGAGTGTGCTCATCCGCGGGCGCCGCGCGGGCCTGCTGCTGGACCCGATCGGATTGGCGCCCTGTGGCATTGCGAGCAGGGGCTTGCCGCAACCCGCGCTGGAGGTGGCGACCACGGCTGTCGCCCTCACCCACCTGCACTTCGATCACTACGACCTGGCCACGCTGCTATCGCTATCCGATCGCCCCATCATCGTGCCGCACGTTCCCCAGGCGAGCATCGTCGCCGAAGACGCCAGCGCCCGCTTGCGCGAATTCGGCGCCAGCGACGTCCGGACTCCGCTCTGGGGTCAGCAGTTCACGCTCGAAGACCTCACGGTGCACGTGCTGCCCTTTCGCGGCGAACAGATGCTGACCTCCGAGGAACATCCCCAGGCTCGCAATTGGGGCAATTGCTACGCCGTGGATGTCGAAGGACTGCGGATTCTCGTGATCGCAGATGCCGGCTTTGAAAAGGGCCGCAGCATGCTCGAGGAGATCGGTGACTTTCGGGCGGAGCACGGCCCGGTGGACGTCATCATCACGCAGGCGGGAGGTATGCGGATGCAGTTCGGGGGAGGGGATGCAGATTTTCAGATCGCCGGCCTGACCTGCGCCCACCGCGCGCCTGAAGCGCTGGCGCTGCTCGCCCCGGAGCACCGGATGACCATGGCTCCCGGAGACGTTCCAACCCTGTGCGAAGCGAGCGGCGCCCGCACGGTGATCTTGAATGGGCAGTTCAGCAGCGAACGCGATTCGCCCTCGGTTCCCTCCTCTACCTTCAGCCAGGTGCAGCAGGCACTCCAGCTGCACCCGGCAGCCACACTGCGTCAGGTAAGCGTGGGGCACGGACTGCGCCTGCCCGACCTTCGAGACATCCAATTGCCGCTCTGAGCAAACCGCCTACGACGCCGGCCGAAACCAGATCAACTGATTGTTGGCCGGCATCTGAACGCGGCCTTCGAAGCGCAGCTGCTCGGCTTCGGCCGCGGCGATCACCGCTTCCAGATCGCGTACGCCCCAGCGCCCGTCGCGGGCCTTGAGGCTTTGGTCGAATTGCTCGTTGCTCACGGCGGTATGGGCGCCATCAATTCGATAGGGCCCATACATCGCGAGCAAACCTGCCTCGCCCAACGCCGCTGCCGCACCGCGCATCAGGCCGAGGCAAACCTCCCACGGCGCGATGTGCACCATGTTGGCGTTGTAGATGACGTCCCAGGGCCCCTGCGGCCAAGCGGCGGTGGTGACGTCCAGCAGCACGGGCGTTTCGACGTTTTCGAGGCCGTCGCACCAGGCGGTAATGGAAGCGAAGTGCTCATCGGTTTGATCGCTCGGCTGAAAGCGCAGCGCCGGCAGCTGGGCTGCGAAGTGCGCCATGTGCTGCCCGGTGCCGCTGGCCACCTCGAGCACCCTGCCCTTCGGCGGAAGCAAGGCGCGAAGTGCACTGAGAATCGGTTCGCGGTTACGCTCGGCGGCGGGCCAGCACTGTCGCACGTCTCTCGTCACACTGCGAGAATGCCACGCTTCGCGCGGGAAATGCGACGCCCTTCGGGCGCTTGACGCCACCGCGAGCCGATGCTCAGATGCCGGCGCCATGGCCACCACCGTAGATCGCTTGATCGAGCTCGCCGCCGGCCGCTTCAAGGTCGATGCGAGCGGAATCTCGGCCGATGCCGATGTGTTCGAAAGCCTCGGCATCGACAGCATGCAGGTGCTCGAACTGCTCAGCGAGCTCGAGAGCGAATTCGACGTGGAGATCCCCGACTACGAGCTGCGCGGTGTGAAGACCTTCGCCCAGCTCGGCGAGGTCATCGATCGGCGGCTTTGAGCGCTCCCATCGCTTCTCCCAGGCCGCACCACCTCCCCCATCCCCCCACCGAGCGACCACGACCATGGAATACGACTCGGTCGCCGTCATCGTCATCTACCTCGCGGCAGTGACCACCATCGGCTCCCTGCTGGCGCGACGCGCCAGCTCCTCGGCGGGCTGGGCGGTCGCCGGCGGCGGCATGGGGCTGCCGATGGTGGCGGTGGGCATCGCAGGCACCCGCATCGGCGGCGCCGGAACCTACGGCGTGGCCGAACGCGCCATGAGCGGCGGCCTCTGGTACATGTACTGGTACGCCATCAATACCTTTTTGGCGGTCGCCATCGTGGGGCTCTTCTTCGCCCGCGCCTACCGCCGCCTGGGCCTGCGCACCGTCGGTGAGATCTTTCACATACGCTTCGGCACCCGCCGCTGCCAGGCCATGACCAGCCTGTGCGTGCAGACCGAGTACCTGATCGTCGATGTCATCGAGGTCTACCTGATCGGCGCCATCCTGACCAAGCTGACGCCGATTCCCATGGGCGTGGCGGTGGTGATCGCGGCGCTGATCCTGATCACCTACGTGGCCCTGGGCGGCCTGTGGGGCTCGGCGGTGACGAATTTGATCCACTGCTCCGTGATCCTCGTCGGGCTGTGGGCGGTGGGCGCCGCCGGCACCGACGCCATGGGCGGCTGGCAGGCGGTGGAGTCGGCCGTGGAAGGTCACCTGGCCAAGGCCGGTCGCGACTCGGATAGCTTTTGGTCGTTCGCCGGCGCCGGCTGGGGCGCCGTCCTCGGTATGTTCTTTTCGGCGGCCATCCACACGCCGGCGGCCTCGGTCTACACCAACTTCTCCACCGCCGCCCGCAGCGAGCGCATCCTGCTGCCCTCGTTTTTGACCGCGGGGGTCATCGCTGCGGCGATGCCGCTTCTGGCCGGCTACGTGGGCATCGTGACCCTGGCCCGCTACGGCGACACCGCGGGGCTCAAGGGCTATCAAAACCTCACCCAGCTGGCGATGGACATCAATCCCATCATCGGCGGGGTGGCCCTGGCTGCCATCATGGCCGCCGTGATCTCCTCGGGCGGGCCGATTCTATTGTCGAGCGCCACCATGTTCGTCAACGACTGGTTGACGCGCCTGGACGATCGCTTCAATCCACCCACCGTGCGCCTCTACCGCATCACCACCGCCGCCTATGGTCTCGTCGCCGCCGTCATCGCCTACTTCATCTCGATGACCAAGGTCTCGCTGTTGGACCTCTTGCTCTTCGGCTTCGCCATGGTGGTGCCGCCGGCCATCGCCGTGGGCTACCTGCTGTACATGCGCACAACCACCGAGCGGGCTGCGTTTTTCGGCATGATCGCCGGCTATGTGGGTGGCTTGCTGTGGTTTTTCGGCATCAAGCTGGCCGTGGGCAGCGGCTTCAGCGTGGATGCAAGCTCGGGCGCCTTTGACAGGCTCCTGCACTACCTCTTCGTGCACGATGGCGCCGGCACCGATCCCTCCTACGCGACGACGCTGATCCCGCTGGTCCTGATCCCGCTGTTGTCGGTGGGCAAGGCGCGCGACCCGGGTGAAGAAGAGTTCTACGCCCGGCTGGCGACCGCGCCTGCGCAATAGCGGTCACCTCAATCGGTGCCCGGCGGCCTGAGCATGTAGCGGGCGCCCTCGACGCCGTCGACCGGCTCGCCCGCTGGAGCGATCGGGGCAGGGCCGGCGGAAACCGCTATGCTTGTGGCGTGACGAGACTCCCGATCGCCGCGTTGCTGCCGGTGCTGGTCGCGGCCTGCAGCTCCGACCTGGAGCTGCGCTACCACGGGCGCAAGCAGCTGTCGGACGGCGCCTACGAAGTGCACGGATCACTCGCCCACGACGCGCAGCAGTGGGCCCTGGTCTCCGAGTTCGATGCTGACGATGCGCTCTCGCTCTTGCCCTTCGACGGCCAGCCCGGCTGCGCCCTGCCGGCGCAGGTGGCCCGCATTTTCGCCGTCGGCACCGGGCTGGGACTGCGCCTGGGGATCTACGACAGGCGCCAGCGCCCGCGTGGCCTCCGCTTCATCGACGCCGACTGCGAGCCCCACCTCGAGCCCCTCGACGCGACACTGGAGGTCAGCTTCCGGGGCGGCGGTTTCCTGGTACGCAGCGCCGACCGCAGCCTGCGTTGGCTCGACCCCTGGAATGATCGCAGCCACACCCTCAGCCAAAGCGCCGATGGACTCGGCATCTTCGTCGTTCGCCCCGGAAGCGCGGGCTACGGCGCCGAGGGCCTATGGGTGCTCGAGGGTGATGCCCTTCTGCTGCGCGACTTCGCAGGCAAGGAAATCGAGCGCGTTGGCGAAGGCGTCCGCGAGTTCGCCATGGCCGCAGACCGCAGCGAGATGATCTTCGGTGACAGCCTGGGCGTCCACCGCCTGCGCAGCGACGGCAGCGCCCCCGAGACCCTGGCCGGACCCGGCTGTGAGTTGAGCTACGAACGCGCCAACAACGACGGCTACGTCGCCGCCTTCTACGCCCCCTGCGACGAGCGCCGTCTGCGAGTGGTCATGCCTCCCGACGATCGCGTGGTCGAAATCGACCAAGGCGTCCAGTGGCACTTCCGCCACCACGACATTCAGCTCTCGGGCGCGACCCACACCTGGACGTTCTACGAAACACGGAGCGTCGAAAACGGCATCGAGCAAATCGGCCACCACCTGCTATGGTCCGACCTGGAGACCCGCACCGAGCTCGACGTAGCGCTGGGGCCCGACTCCTTCGCCACACCCATCGACACCAGCGAGCCCCCCGGCCGTTGGCTCTTGAGCAGCGGCGAAACGCCGCCACGCCTGGGAGCCTGGTCGGCGGAGACCGGCTTCGTGGAGATCACCGACGACTTCAGGGCCCTCCTGTGGAGCCCCATGGGGCCGCTGGTCTTTCACCACCTCGACGATGGGGGCGTAGGCCAACTCGAACTGCTAGAACGCGGCCAGCTCGTGTCGCTGGCCGCAGGCGTGCCCTCCGAGGGCCTACTGGGCTTGCCAACGCCCGCAGATGTCGAGCGCCTGCCGGGCCTGATCGTCATCGATGCGGTGATTCACGACTACGACGGCGAGGTCGGAACCCTGTCGCGCATCACGCGCGACAGCGGACTCGAAGAACTCGCCCGCGGCGTGCCTCCCGCCAAAATCGACCGCTACGCCACCTACCTGCGCGGCGCCGAGCTGGTCGACCGCCTGCAAACCGCAACCATTCTCGCCTACTTGGAGAACTTCGATCCCAGTGCCGGCAGCGGCCGCCTCAGCGCCCTGCTCGAACACGGCGCACCGGCGGTCATCGACGAAGGGGTCGGCTCCTACGTCAGCAGCTCGGACGTGGGAATCGCGGGGCTCCTGTACGCGATCCCGTCGGGAAACCGCCAGGGGCTTTGGTTCGCACGGCAGTGAGCACGAAGGCCACAGCATTCTTTGTATCGATCCTGCCGCTGCTGTGCGCCCCGGCCCGCGCGCAGCAGCAAGACCGGCCGAGTGCCGATTCCTCGAGCGCGCAGACAACCGACCCCGGCGAAGCAGCTTCTGCTGAACCGCCAGACGCAAAGCGCACACCCGAAGACGACCTCGTCTTCTCCGCCCGCGCCGAAGTACAACCGCGCCCGGCCGGCTCGAAGCAGCTGCCCGAGAGCGAAACCCGCGACGTCGCCGGCGCCCTCGGCGATCCCATCCGCATGGTCGAGTCGCTCCCCGGCGTGGCGCCCGTGGCCAGCGGCTTGCCCTACGGTTATGTGCGCGGAGCGCCGCCGGCCACCGTCGGCTACTACTACGACGAAATCCCGCTGCCCCTGCTCTACCACTTCGCCCTGGGCCCCTCGGCGATCCACCCGCGCATGCTCGGGCCCCTGTCCTTCCATGCCGGCGTGCCCCCGGCGCGTTTCGGCCGCCGCCTGGGCGGAAGCCTCGCCGCCCAGGGCCCGGCAGCGCGCCTGCGCAGCGAGGGCGAACTCGAGTTGCGCCTGCTCGACGCCAACGCCTACCTGGCAACGCCCCTGGGCGACGGCAATGTCGCCGTGGCCGGCCGCTACGGCTACCCCGGCCTGGTACTCGACCTGATCTCGCCCAAGACCACGCTCGCCTACTGGGACTACCAGGCGCGCATGGAACATCCCCTCGGCGGCGGCTCGCGCGTGCAGCTGGTCTCCTTCGGCTCCTTCGACAAGCTCGAAAACCCGCCCTGGAACCAAGAGGGCGACCGTTTCAACTCCGCCAAGCTGCAGTTCCATCGCCTCGAGCTGCGCCTGCTCAACCGCGACGAAGCCCGCGGCATCGAAACGGGCCTGGGGCTGCGCGTGGGACACGACCAGTCGACGCTGGACGAAGAACTGGCCGTCGAAGCCCTGAGCCTGGGACCGCGCCTGTGGTTCAACGCCGACATCGGCGCGCGGGCCAGACTGCGCCTGGGCGCCGACTTCCAGGCCTCGCTCGGCTCCATCGACAGCCTGACGCAAAACGCGCCGCTTCAGGTCGGCGGCCGCCGTCAACTTCGAGTGGATCTTCCCATCTACGCCGAAGCCGCCGCCCGCAGCGCCGGAGGCATCCACGGCGAACTGCAGCTCGCGCCCCTCGACCCCCTGGTGCTGGATCTCGGCCTGCGCTGGGACCTGTGGCTGGTCGAGGGCGAACCGAGCCAAGCCGTCGACCCGCGCCTCAGAGCCACCTACCACCTCGGCAACACCGCACGCGTCCACGCCGCCGTCGGTCTCGCGCACCAGCCGGCCGTCTACCTCTTTCCGCTACCCGGCCTGACCGAAGTCGCCCTCGACCGCGGCCTGCAGCGCTCGCTGCAGAGCGAGCTGGGCTACGGCATGGACCTGCCGCTCTCGCTCGAGGTCGAAAGCCAGCTCTTCTACCACCACTACACAGACCTGCTACTACCCGAACTCTACGCCCCCGACGACGGCGACAGCGCCCCCAGCGTCGACGCCAGCAGCTACGGCATCGAACTCTTTGTCCGGCGCAGCCTGCGCGAAAGCCTCAGCGGCTTCATCAGCTACACCCTGGCGTGGGCAGAGGCCCACGAGTCGCCGGGCGGCCGCAGCTTTTCACCTGAATTCGACATCCGCCACGTACTCAATCTGGTAGCCCAATACCGCTTCGACCTCGGCCTCACCTTCGGCGGCCGCCTGCACGCCCGCTCGGGCCGCCCCTTCAACCGCTTCGACGTCGGCACCTCACCCACCTACGAGCTGCGCCTACCGCCCTTCGTGCGCCTCGACGCCCGCCTCGGCTACAACTTCAGCACCGACTTCGCCCAGATGCACGCCTACGTGGAGTGGCTCAACGTGACGCTCGCGCGCGAACGGCTGGGTGCGGAGTGCTTCTTTGGGAGTTGTCAGGTGCAGACGGCGCCGCCGATTTACTTTCCGAACTTGGGCGTGCGGGCGGAGTTTTGACGGGGGATTTGCGCGACCCGTGTCTACGCGCACCGGCATCCTCAGCAACGTCCATAATTCGTCTCCTCCGGTTACTCACTTGCCCCCTTCTTTCTGATCTGCCAGCAGGCGGAAGCCCAGGTTGTCGTTGCGATCATCGGGCCCGTTGTGGTTGCGACACGCTGCGCGCACGCCCCGCGCGCCGCAGATTCAGGAGCCGCCGCGCACCACCCGGGCACCGCCATCAGGCTCGAGCGCGACGAGGAATACGCCGATGTGCACGAGCGCCCTCTTCCGCTGCGCCAACCCGACCTGCACTCGTCGCGATGTGACCTGCCATCACCTGGTGTTTCGCTCGCAGGGCGGCGGACAGCAGCGAGCCAATCTCTTGTCACTCTGCAGCTGGTGCCATCTGCATGGCGTGCATGGCGGTCGGCTGAGGGTGACGGGGCCGGCCTGGCGACCGGTCTTCGTCTTCGGCGTGATGCGCGTGGAGGGGCGCGAGCGGCGTGTTGCGGATGGTGGGTGGCCGCGGCCCCCGTGCGTCACCGCCTTGAGCAGCCCAAGAACTTCAATGCAGAGGCACGTCCCCCGCCACCGCCGGATGTTCGTCGTCGCCGATGCTCTTGAGGTCGCCGTAGCCGAGTTCACCCCAAAAGTTGGCGCCCCAGCAGCGCGTCTCGGCCTCTTGCGTGACGACGCAGCTGTGGAACAGACCGGTCGAGACGCTCGTGACACCCACGCCGACCTCCACGGGTGGCACCGCCGACGGGCTTTCGTTGTCACCGATGGCATCCATGCGGCTGAGGCCGCTTTCGCCGTGGGTACCAAGGCCCCAGCAACGGATGCCGCCGCCCTGGATCATGGCGCAGCTGTGGTAGCCACCGGCATGTACCGACAGGGCCGCTTCGCCGAGATCAACCAGGCCTACGCTGACCGGGGTCTCGTCGTCGCCAACGTTCGCGGTATTGCCGTAGCCCAGCCTTCCGCTGCCGCCATGGCCCCAGCAGCTCACGCCTCCGCCCACCAATAACGCACAGCTATGACGGTCGCCGGCAGCCAGCGCTACCACCTGCCCCGGTAGCTGCACCGGGCCGACCTCGCCGGGCAGCTCGTCGTCGCCGACGCGGCTCCTGTGGCCGTAGCCCAGCTGGCCGGCGCTGTTATCACCCCAGCAGCGCACCTCGCCCGACTCGAGCAGGGCGCAGCTGTGGTCGCCTCCGGCCACGAGCTGCCGCACCAGACCGCCCAAATAAAGGTCACCGGCCTCCTCGGGCGCTTCGTCGTCGCCGACGAGATCCACGTGTCCATAGCCGAGCTGGCCGAAGCTGTTGTCACCGAAACAGCGCACGGCGCCGTCGTCGAGCAGTACGCAGCTGTGTTGGCGTCCCAGTGCCATCGCGCGCACCGGGCCACCGATGGCCACGTCACCGAGTACCGCAGGCGTCTCGCTGGCCCCCACGTCCGCGGTGCTGGCCGTTCCGAGCTGCCCGCGGGCACCGGCGCCCCAGCAGCGCAAGCGGCCACGCTCTAGAAGCACGCAGCTGTGGTAGCCGCCGGCTTCGATATCGAAAACGGCCTCACCGATGTTGACGTGGCCCGCCGACCAGGGCGACTCGTCGTCGCCGATGCTTTCGAGGTTGCCGTAGCCCAGGCGCCCCTTGTCGGCCGAGCCCCAGCAGCGCACGACGCCTTCGTTCATGAGCGCGCAGCTATGGCTCCAACCCACCACCACCTTTTGGGTCTCGGTGGCGATGTCGATGCAGTCGTAGCCGTCGCCGCCGAAGCCCAGGCCGCAGTCGCAGCTGTAGCCGCCCTCTTCGTTCACGCAGGTGGCCATGATGCTGCACTGGTCGCTGCCCAAGGCGCACTCGTCGATGTCGGCGCACCGAGAGCCATCGCCCTCGTAGCCCGGTGGACAGCTACAGGCGTAATGTCCGGGCAGGTTTTCGCAAAGGGCCACCGGGTCGCAGCCGGCGCTGCCGTCAGTGCACTCGTCCACGTCCGAGCAAACGGTGCCGTCGCCTTGATAGCCAGCCGGGCAGCTGCACTCGAAGCCGCCCACGACGTTGCTGCAAGAAGCCAGGGCGTGGCAGTCGTCGAGGGCGAGCGCGCACTCGTCCAGGTCTTCGCAGCTGAAGCCGTCACCAAAGTAGCCCCGGTTGCAGTCGCAGACGAAACCGCCGTCCATGTTCACGCAGGCGGCGTGTTCGTTGCAGAGGCCGGACTGGGCGCACTCGTCCACGTCGTCGCAGATGAAGCCGTCGCCGTAGTAGCCGTCGAAGCAGTCGCAGGTGTAGCTTCCGAGGTTGTTGATGCACAGGGCGTAGTAGGAACAGGAGTCGAGCCCCAGCGCGCACTCGTCGATGTCTTCGCACGCAAAGCCGTTGCCGGTGGTGCCCGTCGGGCAGTGACAGCTGTAGCTGCCGATGGAGTTGTGGCACTCGGCCAGGGGGTCGCAGCCGTGCACGCCCAGGGCGCACTCGTCCAGGTCGACGCACTCGATGCCGTCGCCCTCGAAGCCCGCCTCGCAGCTGCAGCTGTAGCTGCCCGGCTCGTTGGTACACAGCGCATAGGCCTTGTGGCAATCGTCGAGCCCCAGGGCGCACTCGTCGATGTCCTGGCAGACGAAACCGTCGCCCTCATAGCCCTCCCGGCAGCTGCAGTCGTAGCCACCGGGCGTATTGCTGCACTGGGCGCCAGTCGCGCAGAGGTGGATGCCGAGTTCGCATTCGTCCAGGTCGACGCAGCGGTCTCCCTGCGTCTCGTAGCCATCGGGGCACAGGCATCGGTAGCTACCCGGAAGGTTTTTGCAGACGCCCGGCTCGGCGCACGGGCCCGAACCCTGGGCGCATTCATCAATGTCGTTGCAGATGAAGCCATCCCCGCTGTAACCCTCTTGGCACTGGCACTCGAAGCCACCCATCAGGTCGACGCAGCTGGCGTCTGCGTCGCATAGGGCACTACCCTCGACGCACTCGTCGCTCTCGCTGCAGCTGCGGCCGTCGCCCTCGTAGCCCGGCAAGCAGCGACACTCGTAGCCGCTCAGGGCGTCGTGGCAGGTGGCGTTTTTGGCGCACTCGTGGGTGCCCTCGGCGCACTCGTCGACAAGGGGTTCGAAGGCGCAGGCCTGGATGCTGTCGGCCTGGGCGCCGCCGCGGAGCCCGAGGGCGACGCCCCCGAGCACGATCGGCTCGACATTGACTGTGAGTTCACCAACTGCGGTCTGGCCATCGTCGCCCAATACCCGCGCCTCGAGCACGCCATCGGCAGGCACGCTCACCTCAAACGAAACCCAGCTTCCCGTCACCACGGCCAGCGTGACAGCATCGAGCGTGGCCGGCCCCTCGCCCGCGCCGTGCCGCTCCAGGCGCAGCTCCGCGCGGCCTGCGTCGATCGCGAACACCAGGGCGTCTTCATCCCATTGACCCACGCCGAAGGAGGCGACCGCGGCGTCCGGCACACGCACCCAGGCCCGCATTCGGTCGCCCGGCTGACCGAAGAGGGCACCGTTGTTGCGCGACAGCTGGCACTCGCCCGCCAGACCAAGCGCGCCGTCGTGGGCCGCGTCGGCCAGGACAAGGGTTTGTCCGGAGCTCAACTTCCAGTCGGACGAAGGCCACGGACCGACTTCGAAGTCGTCGATCAGGCTGCAGCGATCGGAGCCTTTGCAGCTGAAGCCGTCGCCCTCGTAGCCGTAACGACAGCTGCACTCACAGCCGCCGGCCACGTTGGTACACAGGGCGTTTTCGTCGCATCCGTCGAGGCCGCGCGCGCATTCGTCCACGTCGCTGCAGCTCGTGCCGTCACCCTCGTAGCCCTCGTTGCACTCGCAGAGGTAGCCATCGCTCAGGTCCGTGCAGCTCGCGTTGATATCGCAGTCATGGGTGCCCTCGGCGCACTGGTCGGCGTCAGCGCATTGCTGACCGTCGCCGTAGTAGCCCGGCTTGCAGATGCAGCGGTAGTCGCCCGGTGTATTTTCACAGCTGGCGTTGGCGTGGCAGTTGGCGACGCCGAGGGCGCACTCGTCGACGTCCACGCACTTCGAGCCATCGCCCACGTAGCCGCCGTTGCATTCGCAGGCGAAGCCCCCGGAGAGGTTCGTGCACACGGCCTGCGGCGCGCAGGGCGCGCTGGCGCACTCGTCGATGTCCTCACACTCGAAGCCATCGCCCACAAAGCCCGCCTTGCAGGAACAGCCGCAGCCGCCCACCGTATTTTGACAGTCGGCGTCGGCGCTACAGCCGGAAGTTCCATCCGCGCATTCGTCGACGTCCACGCAATGGCCCTGGTCATTGGCCGCAAAACCCGTCGGGCACGCCACCGGCTCGCCGTCGATGCACTCGAAGCCACCCGGCAGGTTGCTGCAGTGCACCGGGCAACCGTCCAGTCCCAGCGCACATTCATCGACGTCGGTGCACTGGGTGCCGTCACCCTCATAGCCGGGTGGACAGCTGCAGCTGAAACCCAGGCGCGTATTTTCACAACTGGCCAGGGCGTGGCAATCGTCGAGCCCCAGGGCGCACTCATCGATATTGCTGCACTGAAGGCCATCGCCGACGAAGCCCTGGTTGCAGCTGCACTGGTAGCTGCCTTCCAGGTTGTGGCAGCTGGCATCCTCGTGGCAGCCGTGGGTGCCGAAGAGGCACTCATCCAGGTCCTGGCAAACCCTGCCGTCGCCGAAGTAGCCCCCGTGACACTCGCAGTCGAAGCCACCGGCGGTATTGCTGCAGTTGGCGTGTTCGTCGCAGTGGTGGGTGCCCAGGGCGCATTCATCGATGTCGAGGCAGCTCAGTCCGTCGCTCTCGAAGCCGTCGATGCAAATGCAAGTGAAACTGCCGATGGTATTTTCGCAGACGCCGTTGTCGTCGCAGCTGTGGGTGGCCTCTTGGCATTCATCCACGTCTTGGCAGCTCGCGCCATCACCTCGATAGCCGGGCCGGCAGCGACAGGAGTAGCCGACTGGCTCGTCGATGCAGTCGGCGTTGTCATCGCAGACGAAATCGCCGCTGGCGCACTCGTCCTGCGGAATCGCAAAGCTCTCACAGTCGCCGGCCTCGGCCGGGGTCTCGTCGTCGCCGATATCCTCTTGCATGCCGCAGCCCAGGCGCCCGTACTCGCCCTTGCCCCAACAGCGCACGCGACCGGCCGCCAGTAGCGCACAGGTGTGGTAGGAGCCGGCCGCGAGCTGTAGTGCGGGTTCGCCCAGGGGTACGTCCCCGGCGCTTTCTGGAGTCTCGTCATCGCCAATGGTGCGCACGTTGCCATAGCCCAGGGGCCCGTACTGGCCGCGCCCCCAACAGCGGACCGCGCCACCCTCGAGCAGCGCGCAGGTATGATAGGTGCCAGCGACCAGCTGCAGCGCGGGCGCCCCCAGCGGCACGTCGCCGACGGCCGCAGGCACTTCATCGTCACCGACGCTGTCCATGCTCGCATAGCCCAGCGCGCCCAGCCGCCCGAAGCCCCAGCAGCGCACCGCGCCGCCGACCATCAGGGCACAGCTGTGATACCAACCAGCTACAAGTTGCATCACCTCGCCGCCGACTTCGACGCGACCGGCAAACTCCGGCGTTTCGTCGTCACCCACGTTTTCGAGGTGCCCCAAACCGAGCGGGGCGTGCTGCCCGCGGCCCCAGCAACGCACCGAGCCGTCCTCGATGAGCGCACAGCTGTGGTCGCGCCCGGCGCAGACCTGGCGCGCGGGGCCGCCGAGTTCCACCGGCGGCAGCATCAGGGGGGTCTCGTCGTCGCCGATGGACTCGGTGCCGGCGTATCCCAACTGTCCGTCAATGCCCAAGCCCCAGCAGCGAACCGAGCCGTCTTCGAAGAGCGCGCAGGTGTGCTCGCCGCCGCCGGCCACCTGCACAACGCCCTCGGGCAGCCATGCGTCGCCGGCGCTGTCGGGGAGTTCGTCGTCGCCGATATCGCGATTGTGACCATAGCCCAGGGGTCCGTAGTGGTTGCGACCCCAGCAGCGCAGGCTGCCGCCCTCGATCAGCGCGCAGCCATGGGTGACGCCCAGGCCCATATCGACGACGCGGCCACCCACGGGCACGTAACCTACGTCGGCCGCCAACTCATCGTCGCCGATATCGTCGGTGTTGCCGTAGCCGAGCTCGCCGTAGATCCCCCAACCCCAGCAGCGCACAAGGCCCGTGTCCATGCGCGCGCAGGTGTGGGCGCCGCCGGCGTAGATGGCCTCGATGGTGGAAGCCCCGTCGGCGCAAAAACGACCGTCGCCCTCGTAACCGAGTTCGCAGGCGCAGTCGAAGGTTCCCTCGAGGTTTTCGCAGCGCGCGTGGCTGTGGCAGTCGGAAAACCCGCGCTCGCATTCGTCCACATCCTGGCAGCTGAAGCCGTCGCCCTCGTAGCCGTCCTGGCAGATGCAGCTGTAGTCGCCTTGCGTGTTTTCACAGACGGCCCGCACGTCGCAGCCATGACTCCCAGTTGCGCACTCATCCACGTCCTGGCAATCCCAACCGTCGCCCTCGTAGCCGGGAAGGCAGCGGCATTCATGGGCGCCGGCCGTGTTGATGCACTCGGCCAGCTGCCCGCACGGGGCGCTGGCCGAGTGGCACTCGTCCACGTCTTCGCAGCTCACGCCATCGCCCACGTAGCCGGGCAAGCACCGGCACTCGTATCCGCCCTGCGTGTTGTCGCAGCGGGCCCCATCGGAACAGGCGTCGGTGCCGTCTGCGCACTCGTCCACGTCGTTGCAGCTTACGCCATCGCCGCGGTAGCCCTGGCGGCAGTGGCACTCGAAGCCGCCGTCGACGTTGACACAGTCGGCGCTTTCGGCGCAGCCATGGGTGCCCTCTC
This sequence comes from Myxococcales bacterium, assembly GCA_029880325.1. Classification (GTDB taxonomy): domain Bacteria; phylum Myxococcota_A; class Polyangia; order Polyangiales; family JAFGIB01; genus JAOUOP01. The sequence goes on from JAOUOP010000014.1 coordinate 65,379, forward strand.
GGCACTCGTCGACATCGGCGCAGGAAAAGCCGTCGCCCGCATAACCCGGGTTGCAGTGGCAGCGATAGCCCTCTTCGGCGTCGATGCAGCGTGCGTGCGCGTGGCAGCTGTCGATCTGCAGCTCACACTCATCGACTGGTGTGCTCGTGCCGCCGCCATCGGCCGGGCCGGCGTCGGCTTCGGAAGCGCCAGCATCGGCAGCCGCATCGACTTCGGGAGGCTCGCCGACGCCCGCGTCGGTCCCACGACCACCCGCGTCGGTCGCGGAACTGCCGCCGTGGACTTCCGGCTGGCAAGCGAAGCCATCACCCACAAAGCCCTCATTGCACGCGCAGACCCCGACGCCCTTGTTGGCTCGACAGCTGGCGTTGACATCGCAGGCATTGCCGCAAGCTCCGCAATGGGCGCGGTCGTTTCGCAGGTCGGCTTCACAACCATTGTGGTAGTCGGCGTCGCAGTCGCCGCGGCCCACCTCGCAGTGGGCGACGCACCTACCCTCGCGACAGCTGACGATATGGCTGCTGTCGTTGCAGGAGACGCCGCAGGAGCCGCAGTTTTCGTTGTCCACCAACAGGTCGGCACCGCAGGGATTGGCATGCCCCACGTAGGCGCCGCTGAAGTGGTGGATGGACGCGATGCGCTGTCCTCGTCCGGCCCGGGACTCGATGATCTCGAAGGCCTGGGCCCGTCTTTCCCGGGTAAAATAGAAAGCGGCGTCCTCGGAGGCGCCCTGGTAGTCGATGCTCAGCTCGGCAGGTTCCAGGAAGCGCAGGCCGGAGGGCTCCAGCCGGTAGACCGGCGAAAACGCCAGCTGCCCTTCGGGCGGTGACTCCTCGGTGCGGATCATGACGATCTCGACCGTGCGCTCGAGGGCGCCAGCGGGAATCTCGAGGCGCGCCCCTTCGACTTCCACACGGCCACCGGCAGCACCGATCTGCTCCATGCTGGTCTGGAGCTTGGAGCGCGGCCGGCGGTCGACCTCACAGGCTGCTGTGACCGATGTGAGGAGAACCAGCCAGAGGTACGCCCGCCAAACGCCATGACTTTCGCGGATGCTCACAAGCCCGCCGATCGGCCTGCGCTGCGAGGATCTTTAGGCGACGGGCGGCTCGGCTCAACCAAAGGCAAGCGAAGCCCGCCGCGCGCGAATTTACGGCACGTTCAAACCGGTCGACGCTTCCCGGGCAAGAATGCGCAAAACCAAAGGCCCATGGCCGATTTTCCTACGCCGCTACAATCGTTGACGCCCATACGGCACCAAAATGCTACGATCCAAGGACGACCCACTGGCGCGAACTACCCAGCCACACCGCCGCGCCCATGCACGCACAGCGAGCAAGCCATGAGCGAAGACAAACGCCGCGATCCTCGTTTCGACAGCGACAAGAAGCTCTGGTGCGAAGGCCAGGATGCGAGCGCGGTCGCGCGCAACATGAGCCGCAGCGGCATGTTGATCCTGGGTGATGCCGACAAGGAGGTCGGCGATCACGTCAAAGTCGCCTTCGAATCCGAGGAGGGGCGGATCGAGCTCAACATGCAGGTCATGTGGCGGAGCGAAAACGAGGACGACAGCCACCGCCGCGGGCTTGGGCTGAAGATCGTGGGCTTCGAGCAGGGCGAAGAAGCCTACGACCACTTCGTGCAGCGCAATCTAGAGCAGCGCACCAGGTCCGGAGCCAAGGATGCTGATTCGGACGCGGACGGAGAAGACTGAGAAGCGCCCGCCTCGGGTCAGGGTGCTAGCGCCGGCTCGCCCTCGGGTTCCTTGACCTCGGCCAGCTGCGCGGCCTCCGCGGACGACTGCGGCTTGGCTTCACGTCGCGCCGAACCGGGCTCTGTGTCGGACTCGCCATCGCCCGTGTCGGCCTTGTCGCCCTTGCTCGATCCCGGCTCCCACTCCGTCGGCCCATCGCTGCGCACATCCAGGTGCACGAAGCCCGCGCCCTTGTAGCGCCCCACGCCGCCGACGCCCTTTTCGGTGAGCCAGCTCGAGAGCTTACCGGTGGCCACGCCACGCATGCGAATGTCGGCGCCGCGCCCGGCTGCGTGGTGGGCCAGGCCGCCGTGGCTCTCGCCATGCTTGCCACAGCGACCGCCGACGACCTGGATCGGGCGGCCGAAGTGCTGGTAGGCCGCCGTCAGAACCTCGATCAAAGCGCTATCGAGGACTGCGGGAGCCTCACCTTCGCAGGCAAACGCCTGCATCACCAACTCGTAGTCATCTTTCATCGGCTTGCCGTCGGCCGACAGCGGGTGCAGCTCCAGGGGCTGGTCGGCGCTGGGCAGTGAAAGCTGCAATGCCGGCCCCGGTGTCAAGGCGACTTCGGGCTCGGCGGGGGCTGCGGGCGCCTGGAGCGTGGGCGCCGCAGCCGATCTACCCTGCGCTTTGGCTGCGACCGGCAGCGCCGTGGGTTCAACTGCGCGCGCCAACGAGGCCTCGGCATGGGCCATTTGATCCATGCTCAAAGCACCCCGCGCGCCGACCCAATAACCGGCAGCTGCGCTCAGCGTCAGCGCCCCGATCAGCGAAGCGACCGCTCCCAGGGTTCGCCCCCGACTCCACTGGTAGCGGCGCGCGGCGCGCCCTGCGCCAGCGAGCACGACCACCGTCACTTGCCGTGCGTTCGATCTCACGCAATTAGGGTAGCGCCGAACCGAGGCGCACAAAAAGCGGTGCGCATGACACCGCGTTGTCGGTCGGTGTGCGCTCGTGCGTCAGGGCGCTACCCCATCGCGCGCAGCGCGCTGACCACTTCGTCCATGGTCTGGGGGCGATCCTCGGGGCGCTTTTCCAGCATGCGCAGCATCAGGGCGACGAAATCCGGCGGCAAGGCGGCCCTGACCTCGTCGGCAAGTTCCGGCGTCGCCGTCAGATGCTTCATCAACACCTGCGGCGTCTCGCCCTCGAAGGGTACGGCGCCGCTGCACATCTCGAAGAGGGTGACCCCCAGTGAATAGATGTCGCTGCGGGCGTCGACCTCCGCGGCGGTGGCCTGCTCCGGACTCATATAGGCCGGCGAGCCCATCACCGCACCCGGCCGCGTCAGCTTGGTATCGCCGCCCTCCTGCATCAGCTTGGCCAGCCCGAAGTCGGTCACCTTGACGTGGCGCGGGCCGTACATCAGCACGTTGGGGGGCTTGAAGTCGCGGTGCACCACGCCGCGCCCGTGGGCGTAGGCCAGCGCCTCGGCAAGCTGCCGGCCCAGCTCCAGGGTGCGCTCGAAGGGCAGCGCCCCCTGCTCCAGCACGCCATCGAGACTGCCCGACTCCAGCAACTCCATGGCCATCCACATGCCCTGGGGGTCCTGCCCCACATCGAAGACCTGGACGATGTGGGGATGGGCTAGCTGGGCGAGCACGCGCGCCTCCCGCAGGAAGCGGGCCGACAGCTCTCGGTTGAGGGCCAGCTCGGGAAAGAGCCGCTTGAGCGCCACCTTGCGGCCCAACATGCTGTCGTGGGCCCGATGCACCACGCCCATGCCGCCTGCACCCAGCTCGGCCTCGACCACGTAACGGCTGCCCGTAGTCGCCGCCGAAGTCGTCGCCGCGCCCGCAAGCGTGGCGCCGGCACCGTCCACGACCGGCGCTGCAGTGCCATCCTGGCTGATGAAGGTCGCGTCGGTGGCCGAAACCCCGGCCGCTGAAGCCCCCCCCACCACCGATGCCGCCGCAACCGACCCGCCCGAAGCCTCGGCTCCGGCCCGATCCTGCTCGCGACGGGTACTCCGACCCGCAGCAGCCGCAGCGCCGGCAGCGGCGACCTCCGGGAGGTGCAGCAGCAGCAACGCGGCCGAGGTGCCCGCGGTGGATAGCCAGTAGACCAGGCCGATGCCCGTGCGCAGGGCATCACCGCGCGGATCCTTGCGCTTGCGCTTGCCCAGACCCAGAAAGCCGCCGGAAACCTTGGAGGGATAGACAGCCTGCACCAGCACCTCCCGGAGCGGCGGCATCACGAAGAGCCCCAGGAGCACCATCGCCGCAAACGTGAGCTGGGCGCGTCGCGCCCCCAGCAGCCAGGCGCGCAGCTGCTCGGGACGCTCCCGCACGCTCGGGAGCAGGTCGATGGCGTGCCGGAGCCGCGGCCCCAGCCCGGTGGGCTCGGCGGGGTCGGCACCGGCTGCGCTCAGCTGGGCGGGATGTTCGTGCATGGCGGGCGGCAATTGTAACGTGAAGTGCCACGCTCATGGCGTCTTTCGCGTACAGCGTGGTTGCCGATTTAGTACAGACGGTCGAAATTTACTTGCCCGCCCCCCAAAAGCTGGCTAGAGCATGGGTCGTCGTCGGGTTGCGTGCCTCGGTCAGGCCTCCGCACGCCGACGCGGACGCGCATGGTCGAGCATGAGGCGTGACGTGAGTACCTCGATGCAGCACAGCGAAGGATCGGTGGGACTAGGGCAGACCGACGCACTTCATCCGCGGGGTGGCCAGGACGGCCAGCTCGAGGGGCCGCGGGCGCCGTCCTCGGGGCCGCGGGTGCTCTTGCGCAACCTGGCCGGGCAGGACTGGGTAGTCCTGGGCCTGCACCTCTATTTGAACGTGCGCATGTTCGCGCTGCCCTCGAGCCCCGAGGTATCGACCGCCCGCGCCTACACCTTCGGACTGCTGTCGGCGGTGCTCTTCGTGCTGCTGTTGACCCGCGGCCAGATGATGGGTGCCGGTCCGCTGCGCTCGGCCATCTACCGCTTCGGGCTCTTCATCCCCACCGTCAGCACCTACTTCGCCATGCGTCACGTGATGCGCGCGCTGGACCCGGTGCTATTGGACGCGCCGCTGTTGGCCATCGACCGCGCGCTTTTTGGCGAGACCCCGTCATTGCTGATGGAGCCCCTGGTCACGCCGTTGAGCGTCGAGTTCTTCGCGTTCTTCTACTACGGCTATTACGCGCTGCTGGGCACCCACCTCTTTGGCACCCTGCTCTTCGACGACGGCCGCCGCGCCTACGAGCTGCTCTTCGGCGCCGCCTGGGTGGTGGCCGTGGGGCACTGCGTCTACACGCTGGTGCCGGGCGTCGGCCCCTACGCCCACTGCGCCGACCTCTTCACCAAACCGCTCGAGGGCGGCTTCTGGTGGCGACAGGTGCTCGATGCCGTAACGGCCGCCGGCGCCGCGCTCGACATCTTCCCCTCCCTGCACACCGCCTATCCCAGCTTCCTGGCGCTGCACTCCCTGCGCTACCGCAAAACCTCGCCCTACCGATACTCGGTGATCCCGGTCTGCATCATCGCCACCGTCATCGTGATCTCGACCATGTTCCTGCGCTGGCATTACGCCATCGACGTGGTGGCGGGGCTGCTTGTGGCCTACTCGGCCGGAAGCGTGGCCTCCTGGGCCTACGACCGCTTCGACTCCGACGAGGCCAGGGCCCAGCAGCGTGCCCGCCAGCCCGCCGGCGCGGCAGAGCGACAGCCGGCCTGGGAGCCCCTGATGCCCGCCGGCATGAGCCGCCCCGACTACGTCTGGCTGATCGGGGTGCTGTCGGTGCACCTGCTGGTGATCGTGCTGGCCTCGGTGCTGGGCGCTCGCGCCCATTGACTGCGCCCTACAGCGCCGTGACTTCGCGCGGCGAGGGCCACACCACGGCCACGCCGTCGCCCAGCTGACCGTAGGCCGAACGGCCCCAGCAATAGAGCCCATCGTTACCGTCCAGCCGCCCCACCACACAGGCGTGGGCTTGCCCCAGGCCCAGCGCGTCGACGCGATTGAATGCTGGCCCGGCTCCCGGGCTGGTCTCGCGGCTGGTGACGGTGCCGCGGCCGAGCTGGCCGTAGTCGTTTTCGCCGAAGCACAACAAACCATCGCCGTTGGCCGCACAGGTGAAACGGTCGCCGGCCTCGAGCAGGCCGAAGCCGCCCAGCGACGGCACCACATTCGGATCGAAGTGGTCGGTGGTGGTGCCGTCTCCCAGTTGCCCCTGGCTGTTGTCGCCCCAGCAAATCAGCCCGGCGGCGTCACTGATCACGCAGACATGGTCGTGGCCGGCGGCGATGGCCGAGGCCGACACGCCGGCGACCGTCGCGGGCAAACTCGGGGTCGCGCTGGCCGCGCCCTGACCGAGCTGACCATCGGCGTTGTCTCCCCAGCAGACGACCGACGCGCCCGAGCGCGCGCAGCTGAAGTCCTGGTCGGCCGACAGTTCGTCGGTGACGGTGATGCCGAGACCGGAGAGGTCCAGGGCCGCGGGCGTCGGAGCCGGGGTTACGCCCATCAGCCCCAGCTGTCCCACTCCGTTGCGACCCCAGCAGAAGACGCCGCCGGCGGTATCGAGGGCGCAGCTATGCTCTTCGCCGGACGCGACCTGTGACCACTCGCTACCCAGCAGCTGCGCCGGTGCCGTGATCTCGCTGCGCGAGTCGCCGAGCCCGAGCTGGTCGCTGCCGTTCTTACCCCAGCAGTAGAGGTCTCCGTCGTTCTGCACCGCGCAGCTGTGATGCAAGCCCAGCGCCACGTCTTTGACGTCCGCGAGTATGGCAACACTGCCGGGCTCACTCCGAGCGAGCTGGGTACCGTCACCGAGCTGGCCCTCGTCGTTGCGCCCGAAGCAGAAAAGTTCTCCACTGCGAGTGAAACACGTGTGATTGGCCCCGAGCCACACGCCATCCGCGTTGTCGGTGACCTTCACCAGTGCCGTGGAGTGGGGCAGTCGCCCGTCGCCAAGCTGACCGTGGCCTCCGGCGCCCCAGCAGTACAGGCGACCGCAGACGTCGATGGCGCAGCTGTGGGAGCCGACGTCGTCGCCGCCGGCATCGATGGCGACCAGCGGCGGCAAGCTGGCCAGTGCCGTGGGCAGCGCCCGGTTGACCTGGCTGCCATCACCGAGCTCGCCACTGCGATTTTGGCCCCAACAATAGGCCAGCCCCTGATCGTCAATGGCGCAACTGTGCTCTTCACCTGCCGTGATGGCCTCGATCACCACGCCGTCCAGACCCTTGACCGCAGTGGCCACCGACAGCGACGTGGCGGAGTCGTTGCCCAATTGGCCGTAGTCGTTTTCGCCCCAACAATAGACGCGGCTGTCGGTGGTCAGGGCGCAGACATGATCGTCGCCGGAAGCGATCGCCTCCATCGCGGGCAGCTCGCCGCCACCGGTGAGCACCACGCGCGAAGGCGACATCGAGTCCGTGGTCGAGTCGTTGCCCAGCTGGCCGTCGCCGTTTTCACCCCAGCAATAGACCGCACCATCGCCGGCGAGCGCGCAGCTGTGATCGCCACCCGCTGCCACCTGAACGGCGCCAGTCACGCCGGGCACCTGGATCGGAGTCTGGTCGGCGGTGTCGGCCACGCCGATCTGCAGGCTCGAGTTTTGACCCCAGCAGTAGACGCTGCCGTCGCTGCGCGCCGCGCAGCTGTGGTACTCGCCGGCGGCGATGGAGATGGCGTCGGGGACTTCGGCCACCGCACCCGGCAGCTCAGAATCGCCGGCATGTCCGAGCTGCCCATCCCAGTTCTGTCCCCAACAAAGCACCGCCCCCGCGGCCCGCCGCGCGCACACGTGGTAGCGCCCGGCGGCGATCTCGAGAGCGTCGCTGATACCACTGACGGCGGCGATAGGACTGGCGTTTTCGCTATTTCCCAGGCCGCGCTGGCCGCTCGAGTTGCGCCCGAAGCAAATTATCTCCTGGTTACGAATGGCACAGCTCATGTCGGCGCCGGTCGTCACCTGTGTGAAACGGAGGTCGGCGGCCAATGGCTCGCAGGCGGGCACCTGGCCGGCATCGGCGCCGGCATCGACAGTCCCGTCGCTGCCGTCCACGGTCGCGTCCACTGCCCCGTCGGCCGAGCTGGCATCGGTCCCCGTCCCGGCCTCGGACAAGCCGGTGTTGGTGCCCGCCTCGCCCTCGCCGGGCGCGGCGTCTGTGCTCCCATCGCCCGCGACGCCGGCATCGGGTGCGTCGCGAACCAGGGCGTCGAAATCCAAGCTGCAAGCGCCCAGGCCGAGCGCGCAGGCCACAAGCAACGCTCGCCATCTCGTGCAAAGACTCACGGCCGGGCCTCGCCGAGCAACTCGGACAGCTCGAGCTGCACGAACAAGTAATCGCGACCGCCCTCAATGCGTAGGGCGTGGGCTGCGGTCTCACCGGCCTCGCTCTCGACGAAGAAAGCGACGGCGGCACCGACCAGGGCGGCGGCCGACAGCCCCAGGGTGACCTGGTGCAGCGTGACCAGCAGCGGCCCGCTCGAGTCGTCCACCTCCGCCTGCGTGCAACCCACGCGCCGACAGCGCGCATCGAGTTCGTCATAACGCGCGTTGGCCTGCCACCACAGCACACCGCTGCCGACTGCGGCGGCTGTTCCACCACCTAGCAGCACCCAGGTCCACAGGCGACCACCACCGCTTGCGACCGGCGTGGCTTCCCCTTCAGAAGAGGCCTGCACCGGGCCAGCGCCTTCGGGCGCCTCCGGCGCGGCCTGCGCCTCGACGTCCGGGCTCGCCGTATTGTCGTCCAGGGCCTTGCGCAATAGCTCCATGCGACGCTCGACCTCGCGGCGCCGCGGCGAGTCGGGCTCCGCCACAAGGAAGCGCTCGAAGGACTCCAGCGCCAGCGCGTCGCGACGCAGACGCTCGGCAGCGATGGCGATGTTGTAGTGCAGCGCCTCGCGACCACTGAGCTCGAAGGAGCGCTGAAAGTATTGCAGCGCCGCTTCGTAGCGCCCTTCCTCGAAGGCCGCGCGGCCGGCGGCAAAGAGGCCCTGGGCCTCGCCCTCGGACAGCTGCTCGGCGGCTTCGTCGGCTTGGACCCCCGCCGGCGCGACCGCCGCGATGCAAGCCCAGAGCAGCACCTGGGCCAGCGCGCTCACGCCTGGAGCGCTCTTCCCACACCGCCCACCTGTGGCAGCAGCAACCATTGGCCTGCGATCATAGCGCGTTGGCGCTGTCGGAAAGAAGCCCCCAGCAGCGAGCCCCGATAGCCGCGGGTTGGGCTTTACGGGCGGGGCGCGCAGACGCCATGCTTCGCCCCCCGTGGACCCGCATTGGAGCCCGCCCAGTCCCTGGCAGATGCGCCTGGCGCTCAGCCTGATCAAGCCCTTCGAGCTGGCCCTGGACGTGCGCCTCGAGGGCGCCGAGCGCATTCCCGATCAGCGCCCGCTGCTCTTCGTCGGCAACCACCAGCTGATGGCCCTCGACACCCCCTTCCTGATCGCAGCCGTCTACCGCGAGCGCGGCCTTTTGCTGCGCGGCCTGGCCGACGACCTGATCTACGCCGTGCCGGGCCTGCACCAGCTGGCGAGCCACTTCGGCATCGTGCAGGCCAGTCCCGAGGCCTGCACCTCCCTCTTCGAGCAAGGACAGTGTGTGCTGGTCTACCCGGGCGGCGCGCGCGAGGCGAGCAAGGGCGCCGGCCGCGCCTACGAGTTGGAGTGGTGGGGGCGGTTGGGCTTTGCACGCCTGGCCCTGGAGCACCGCACCACGGTGGTGCCGGTGGCCGCGGCGGGCCTCGACGATCGCGTGCGTATCTTCCTCGATCGCGAAGACGTGCTGTCGAGCCCGCTGCGCCGGGTGGTCGACGCCCTGCACGTGCGCCACGACCTCTTGCCGCCCGTCTTCGTGCCCAAAGCCCGACCCAAGCTGCGCTTTCGAATCTGCGAGCCCATCGCCATCGACCACTTCGACGGCCGCGACTCGGAGACCGCCGTGCGCACCCTGCGCAGCGAGGTGGCCCGCGCCCTCGACCACGAACTCGAGGCGATGCTGAAAGAGGAGTGAGCCCCGAGGGCTTCAGCCTCCCCCGTGGCAGCGGCCGCAGGCGACGATCAACTCCCGATAAACGCCCTGGCGAGCCAGGGGCGTCTGCGCATCGCGGGCGCGGGGGCCGAGCTGGCGCACGGCATTGATGCCGACTTCGAACTCGCTACCCGCCGGTTGATCCGGGGGCGGACTCCACTCCATGGTCAGCGCCTCGGCGCCGGCGATCCAGGCCTCGTGGGAGGGCGCCACCAGACCGATCCACAGCTGCTCGGCAACCCAGGCGTGGCGCGCCATGGCCTGGGCCAGGTTCTCCTCGGCCTCGTGCTGATAGTAGCCGAGCACATCGCCTCGCTTGTCGGGTCCGGCCACACGCTCGCGATGGCAATCGCCACACTGGCGCGCAACCTCGGCCACGCCGGAAGCTGCGGCTTCCAGCTCGCTGACCTTGGCCGCGCGCTCTGCCGTGCGCTGCATGTCGTAGAGGGCGCGCATCCAGGCCTCGGGAATCTCGATGCCGTAGTCTCCGGCCGCCAGCTCCCCCATCGGCGCCTGGGCATCTGTGGGCTTGCCGGCGATCACCGCATCGCGCGCGCGGGTCACCATGGCGAAGTGGTGCTGCATGTGCTCGGCGGCGGTCGGCGACTCACCCTCTGCCCCCTCAGCGCCCGGCTCGCTCTGCTCGGCGCCGCTGGCCGGCTCAGCGCTCGGTTCCTGCAACGCGGGCGTGCTGCTGCCGCAACCCAGGAAGGCCAGAACCGCCAGGATTCGTGCAGAATTCATGCCCAGGACCTACGCGCGAAGAACCCGAAGGCAAACTGAAAACACACCAACACGCGGTCAATCAAACGCGGATTCGCCAGCGCGCCGAGTAGTTCCAGACTCTCAGTTATCGCCAGCTCGATTTCGCCCTCCGCGGAGGAAAAGACCAGCGTCCAGGCGTCCGGGATTTTGTCCGTCCACGATGCGTTGAACGCGCGCCAGCGCCGCCTGCTCGGTGCCGGAGTGGGTGAGCACGTAGAAGCGCCCCTCGACGACGGCGTCGTGAACCATATCGGCGACCACGTCCGGCGACATCGCCTGCGCCATGAACTGGTCGATCATGGCCTGCCGTGCGCGTCGCTCCGGCGAGTCTTCCGCCTGCTCGGCCCTGAAGCGGTCGGCGTTGGCGATCTGCGTGTTGACGAAGCCGGGGCAGAGCACCGAAACGCCCACGTCCTTGTTGGCGTTTTGCAAGTCCGCGTAGAGCGTCTCGGAGAGCGTGACCACTCCGTGCTTGCTCACGTTGTAGGGCAAAAGCCCCTGGACAGAGACCAGCCCCGCCATCGACGCGGTATTGACCACGTGACCCTCATTTTGCTCCACCAGGTGTTTGGTGAAAACGCGCACGCCATGGATCACGCCCCATAGATTCGGCCCCAGCACGAACTCCCAGTCCGCGGTGGTCATCTCCCAGGCCAGGCCCCCGCCGCCGACGCCAGCATTGTTGCAAACCAGATGCACGCCGCCCAAGGTCTCGAGCGTGCTCGCGGCGTATGCATCCATTTGATCGGCATCGGAGACGTCAACCACACGCGTCACCACTTCGGCACCGCCCTCGCGCAGCCAGGTGGCAGCAGCCTCGAGCGGTTTCTCTTCGCGATCGGCCAGGGAGAGCTTCATCCCCGCGCGGGCGAAACGCTTCGCCATCGCCAGGCCGATGCCACTGGCTGCTCCAGTGATCGCCGCAACCTTGCCCTGCAATTCCTTCATCGACGCCTCCGCCTTGGTGCGAATGCGAATCTGGCACGGATTGGCCGCCTTGAGAACGGGATTGACGCCGTCAGACGCACGCACCGGTGGACAGCGCATGAAGCAGCCCGCAACAATCGCAGCATGTACGTCGCCTTTCTACGTGGGATGAACCTGGGCAAGCGCCGCATCAAAAATCCCGAACTCTGCGCCTGCTTCGAGGCCCTGGGTTACCGCGAGGTCTCGGCCTTTCTCGCCAGTGGGAACGTGCTCTTCGACTGCGACCAAGGCGCCGCAGGCCTGGAACGCGCCATCGAAGGCGGCCTCGAGGCGCGCCTCGGCTACCCCGTACCGACCTTCGTGCGCAGCGCCAGCGAAGTTGCCACCATCGCGGCGCGCGATCCCTTCGATGCCGCCACCCGCAAGCGCCTCGGTGGCAAGCACCAGATCGCCATGTTGAACGCAGCGCCGAACGCCAAAGCGAGGAAGGCCGCCCTGGCCTTGGCCACACCGGACGATGCCCTGGCCAGCATCGGCAAGGAACTCCACTGGCTGCCGGCCGGTGGCACCTCGGACTCGGAGTTGCAGATCAAGGAACTCGAAAAGCTGCTCGGCGGACTCACCATCCGCACCCAGCGCACGCTAGAGCGCCTGGCCGACAAGCTCGCTTCGGGCTGAGGGCTCGCGAAGCGTGTCGGACAGCGCTGCGCGATTCGACAGCCCGTCACACGCCCGTCACACCCCCGACCAGGCGCTCCCGCCGGCCTGGCGGGCGGCCCAGGTCATGCTAGGCGTGGAGCGCGCAAGGGCCAGTCGACCGTCGGGCGCCACGACGATCAGACCGCCGGTAGCACCCACGCGCGCTTCCAGGTGCACGAGCGCCCGGCGCACGGCGCGCTCGGGGGCGACGGCAGCCTCGAGACTCGCGAGCACGCGCTCGGCCAGGACCACGCGCAGGATGCCATCGCCGTCGCCGGTGGCCGAACAGGCGCCGCGGCCGTCGTCGGCGAGATTGCCCGCGCCCGGGATCGGTGAGTCGCCCACGCGACCGACGGCCTTTCCCGCGAGCCCTCCGGTGCTTGTAGCCGCGGCCAGCGCTCCGTGCACGTCCTGGGCGACGGCTCCGACCGTGCCCCCGGTGGTCAACTGCGGCTTGCCTCTCGCCAGCGCCTCGTGCAGCTGCTGCCGGGCGCGCTCGGTGATCATGCGTCCGGGCTCGGCGCGCTCGAAACCGTGGGCGAGCGCAAAGGCTTCCGCACCGGCGCCCGCGTAGAGCACGTGAGGCCCCGCCTCCAGCACCGCGCGCGCGATGGCTACGGGGTTCTGAAACGGAGGCAAGGCGCAAACGGCGCCGGCGCGCAGGCCACTGCCTTCCATGATCGAAGCGTCCAGCTCGAGGCCCCCGTCCGCGTTGAGCGCGCCGCCGGTACCGGCGTTGAACTGCGGGTCATCCTCCATCACCTGCACGGCACGCTGGACCGCGTCGAGTGCACTGCCTCCGGCCTCGAGAATCTCAGCTGCTGCATCGGCCGCCGCCTCACAGCCGGCGCGGGCGGCCGGCAAGGACTCGGTCGCCCGCTGCCCGGCACCGCCGTGGACCAGGACGCTGTAGTCGGCCGCCCCGGTGGACCAGAACTGGGTCACTGCCATGACCCGGCTCCCGGGCGGCACGCGCGTACGGGCCGAGCCCTCGAAAGTGGAACCGGCATACCACCATGCGACTGTGCTGCGCTCGACACGTCGACGAGCTTACACCACCGCAGCCAGCCGCCTCCACGGCCAAGTATTCAGCGACGACGCCGTCGGGCCAGCAAGAGTCCGAAGGGCACCAGAATGCTCAATCCAACCGAAGCCCCGGACGCGCCCGGCCTACCGACGCTACAGCCAGGGCCCTCCAGGTCGGGACCGACGTAGCGCGGGTCGAGCTGGTCGCTCCAGAGCACGGGCACCGAGCCCCGGACCTTGAGGGCGTCGATCGCATCGCGCGGGCGCTCCGTTCTATTCACCGTGGGTTGTTTACCCAAGTTCAGCTCGGGTCGCGAGGTGAGCCAGGAGGCCGGCGCCACCGCCGTCGGCACCGCGCCGGGCAGGGCCTGGGCTTCGGGATCGGCTTCGGGATCGGGGTCCGCGTGCTCCGCGTGCTCGGCGTCTTGCTCGTCCTCGTCCTCGTCCTCGTCCTCGTCCTCCTCCTCGTCCTCGTCCTCCTCCTCGTCCTCGTCCTCGTCCTGGGCCTCGGGTTCGTCCTGCTCTCCGGGCGCATCGGGCCGCCCTTGCCCCGGACCATCCCCGGGCTCCTGCTCCGGCTGCTCGGTCGCTGGCGGTTCGGGCTCGGGGTCCGGCTCGGGATCGGGCTCGGGCTCGGGATCCGGAACCATCGGAGCTTCTCGCTGACAGGCACCGTCACAGCCATCGCCGGCAAGCGTGCCGCCGTCGTCGCACTCTTCACCGCTGTCGACGATGCCGTCACCGCAGCGCGCAGGTCTGCAGTCGCTCCTGCAGGCATCGGCGCGGCCATCGCTGTTGTCTGCACCCTCGTCACAGACCTCGCGGCCGGCGTCGTTGATGGTGCCGTCACCGCAACGCTCCAGCACACAAGCCGCGGTACAGCCGTCGCCGTCGTTGCCGTTGCCGTCGTCGCATTGCTCGGCGCTGTCGACGACGCCATCGCCACAGGCCGCCACCGTGCAGTCGCTGCGGCAAGCGTCGGGAGCCGTGTCGCTGTTGGATGGGCCGCCGTCGCACTGCTCGCCCGCGTCGACCTGACCGTTGCCACAACCTTCGGGCAGCCAGCCGATGTCGCGCAGCTGGGCGAGCGTGAGGTCCAGATCGTGGCCCACGTCACTGCGCACCGCCGGCTCCATCAGCAGGTTGGGACTCGCGAGCGGGTCCCAGTGGGATATCGAAGAACCCGGGCGCAGCGGATTGGAAGCGTAGAGCAGTACGCCGCCACCGGGCGCTTCACCGAGGCGCAAATCCGGATCGACGCCGAGCGAAGCGCCCAGCGGCCCCTCGGCCAGCGCCTGCCGGATCAACTCCCCGTCACGTCGGGTGATGCGCGCCGAGGGGATCTTGATGGTCGGCTCGTAGTTCTTACTGGAGAGGGCTGGCGGCGGCGTGGTGTCTTCGTCGTCGACGATCAAAACCGCCACCGCACCTGCGGCCTGGGCGTTTTTGACCTTGTCCGCAAAGGTGCAGTCACCGCGATCGATGAGCGCGATCTTGCCGCCCAGATCCGCAAGCGGCTGGCAGCCGTCGCTGGCCGGATCGACGCCGTCGTCGGCCCGGGCCAGCTCGGCGGTCAGCGCCGGATCACCCAGGGCGGGCCCGAAGTAGGCCTTGCCCACGGCTCCGGAAAAGCCGGCCAGCTTGCGGCCCAGGCGCAGCGCTGGTGTGCCGGCCTGGAGCACGTCGGGATAGGCCGCCGCAACGTGCGCTCCGTCCCAGGCGACCATGCGGCCGTTGACAGCCGAGCGCACGCGCTCGGCGTCGCTCATCTGATCCCAGTACTTGCCGATATCGCGGTCGTAGACGAAAGCCGCCTGCACCGGCGGGAAGTTATCGACACCGGGCAGGTCCCCGGTGGTCAGATTCACCGGTACCGAGGAGCCGAGCCCGTGGGCCAGCTCGTGCAGCGCCACCACCACGAAGTCGATGTGCTTGCCGTGGTCGCCATCGAGACCGTAGTACCAGTCGACGGAACCGGCGCAATCGGCGCCATCGAGGGCAGCATTGAACCAGGCGTAGATCTCGGGCCGCTCGGCATCGAGTTCGCGACCCGCGATGCGCTCGGCCAGGGCCG
The DNA here is from genome assembly GCA_029880325.1 of Myxococcales bacterium. GTDB lineage: Bacteria > Myxococcota_A > Polyangia > Polyangiales > JAFGIB01 > JAOUOP01. The sequence continues at coordinate 80,591 of JAOUOP010000014.1, forward strand.
CCGGGTACCAGACGTCGCGCGCGAGCCCCCCGGACTCCAACGCACTCTTGTCGAAATTCGACCACAGGGAAGAAGCACCGGCCTGACCCAAGATCACGCCATCATCGCATTCGAGGGGCGCGAAGCTGGCCTGCACCACGATGGGCACCTGACTGTCGAGGACCCGACCCCAAATGTCGGCGGCGTGTTGCAGAGCGATCAGGCGCTGCTCGCCCAGGGTGCGCCCCGAGTTGCCCCCGACGGGCACCGCGACGCTGGTGTCCTCGAAGCCCTCGCCAGCTTCGTCGCTGCTCTCAACGATGATGCGCGCTTCGGCCAGGGCGAGCGCCGGCGCGAGCCAGAGCACCAAGGCCCACAGCGAGCACCGGGGCAATGACGCAAAACACGACGGCTTTGGGCGATGGGCGGGCGGTGGCATGGCAGCGATGGACAGCACGAGCGCGCGGCGCGCTCAGCGCACCTCCAGGATGGGCGACGGAACGCGCGCTTCGTGCAGCCCCTGGTGATCCTGGCTGGCGCAGCGGATGGCGTATCCGCCCTTGCCATCGGGCACGGCGGTCATGCCGTGGCCAAAGGCTGGATCGACGGCGATGCGGCGCGCCGGCGGCATTCCCGGCGCCCCCGCGGAGACCAGAGCCGCCTCGGCTTCAGCCTTGGCGGGTTCGGAAGGAGCCTTGGGATCGACCAACTCTGGATGATGGCTCTCGGCGCCGAAGGCATCGGAACGCAGGGCAGCGGGATCGCGCGCCAGGGCCGCGAAATCCGCAAGCAAGCGCGGCATGGCTGCGCCGGGCGCCGGCTTCGCGTCGGGCACCCTGGCCGGCGCGATCGCACCTGCGCCGCCGGCCCGCCCGGGATCGGCCCCGCGCTCGGGCGCCGCCGGCTCCGTACTTTCCACCACCACGGTCCCGCAGCCAGCCAGCGCCAGGTACACGGCGACTCCAATCGAGATCGCCGTCCGTGAAGGGAGAGGGGCTCGAACGGTAGGAACTGGCGACATGGCTGACTGCGGGCGGCGGAGCACCCAGTGCGGGGCGCTACCGACCCGATCGGTCGATCGCCGACGGCACTTGAGGCACCGGCCCCAAAAGATTTGGAGACCGCGGAGGCCGCGTCGGATTGCCGGCCGCTGGCGACCAAACTCTTGCGTAGCCCGGGCGAGCATGGGATGAGTCCCGCTGGCCCGATTTCCGTGCGCGGAACGGGCCCCGCGAAGGAGTCCTTGCCCAATGCGAAGCGAGCCCTCGATCGCTCTATGTGGGGCGCTGGTCTGCGCTCTGACCTGGGGATGTGGCACGGATCTGGGACCGTGCGACGAGACCATGCTGGGCGGCAGCAGCACGCCGGGGGCGGAGAGGCCCCACGATGGCCAACACATCATCAACCGGAGCTGCGCAGGTGGCGGCTGCCACTCGGCCCTCGCCAAGGGCGACGGCCGCGCCGGAGCACCCGCGGGGCTGGATTTCGACACCCGGGCCAACGAGTTGGTCTCGATGGAAATGGTCGAAGCCGGCGCGGAAATGGTGCGCCAGGAGATCGACCATGTTTGGCATGAGATCGAAGAAGGCGCGATGCCGCCCCCGATGCCCGCAGGCCCTGGACCCCTGAGCGCCCAGGACAAGGAGACGGTGCGCAACTGGCTGGCCTGCGATGCCCCGGTGATCCATGTCCCGGTTGATGCCGGCGGTGGTGGCGACGACCCCTGGTCGATGGCCTTCGGCACGCTCAACGCCCTATGCCTCTCGTGTCACGGCGAGGTCCTGGTCGGCAATACGTTCACCCTGGCGACTTCGAAGGACGCTTGCATGGCCTATGACAACGCGACGACGGCACGGGCAGCGAGCCCGAGCGACTCCAGCTGCGCGGACCTGCCCATGATCGAGCCCGGCAATCCCGACGGTTCCTACCTGCTCAGGAAGCTCGAGGGCACCGGCTGCGGTTCCCCCATGCCCCCCCAGGGTGCGCTGGCCGACAGCAACCCGGCGGTCGTCCAGCAGCTGCGCCAGTGGATCGCCGACGGCGCGGCGCGGCCTCCGAGCTGTCCGTAAGGGCGATCTCGCCCGGGCTTGACGCCGGGCCGCGCAGCCGTCAGCTTGGAACGCCCGGTCGCCCCCACGCGTCCCAACGGCTGTGATGTTCCGCCCGCTGTTTCGCCGTCGCTTTCTGCTCGCCGCGCTGATGCTCGCGCCTGCGCCAGCTTGCGATGGCGGAGACGGCAAGGCTGTCGGCTCGGCCGTCTTTGGCGACACCCAGACAGCCACCGACGCCGGCGCAGGAGCCACCGGCGCCACCGGACAGGGCGCGAGCGCCGAGCTTGAGCCCGACGCGGGCAGCGACGCCTCGGGCGAGGGCATGGGCAGCAGCATCGACACCGAGGCGGCCAGCTGGGAGGCCCCCGACGCTGGCGGCGATGGCCAAAGCGACCCGGAGGCGCTCGACGCATCCTTTGATGCCAACGATGCCAACGATGCCAAAAATGCCAACGCCCCCCCAAGCCCCGATGCCGCAAGCCCCGCCGGCAGCGTCGAGGGGGGCCAACTCGAAGGCATCACCGCCGCCCACAACGCCGTGCGCGCCCGCACCGGCGCCGAGCCGCCGCTGCCGGAGCTGACCTGGTCACCCGAGATCGCAGCGCTGGCCCAGCAATGGGCCGACGAGCTGGCCGACAACTGCGGCACCATCGCCCACAGCGGGCGCACCGGCTACGGTGAAAACATCGCCGCCGCCATCGGCTCGCCCTCGCTGATGCCCGCCGAGCCCGAAAAAATCGTCGAGGGCTGGGCCTCGGAGATCGCCTGCTACGACTATGGACCCTTCATGCTCGGCGACGCCTGCGACATGGAGTGCGCCGAGGGCCTCAACACCAATGGCTGCGGCCACTACACCCAGCTGATCTGGCGCAAGACGCTCGAGGTGGGCTGCGCCGTGTCCACCTGCAGCCTGGAAAGCGCCGAGATGGAGATCTGGGTCTGCAACTACTCACCCCAGGGCAACTTCGTCGGCCAGACGCCCTACTGAGAGTTCGACATTGGGAGTTCAGCCCGGAAAGCCCTGGGCGATCGGCATGCGCCGGCCGGGGCCGAAGGCCTTGCTGGTGATGATCAGGCCCGGCGGCATCTGACGGCGCTTGTACTCGTTGCCACGCACCATGGCCGCGATGCGCTCCACCATCGCCCGCTCGTAGCCGGCCGCCACCACCTGCTCCACGCTCTGGGCCCCTTCCACCAGGCGCTCGAGCACGGCGTCGAGCAAGTCATAGGGAGGCAGGCTGTCCTCGTCCTTCTGGTCGGGGCGTAGCTCGGCGCTGGGGCTCTTTTCGAGCGTGCTGCGGGGGATCACGTCGCGACCCGCCTGGCGATTGAACTCCCTTGCCACCCCGTAGACGAAGGTCTTGGGCAGGTCGCTGATCACCGCCAGGCCCCCGGCCATGTCGCCGTAGAGGGTGCAGTAGCCCACGGCGATCTCGCTCTTGTTGCCGGTGGTCAAAAGCAGATGCCCCAGGCGATTGGAGATCGCCATCAGCGTATTGCCGCGGATGCGGGCCTGGATGTTCTCGTAGGTGGTGTCGACCGCGGGCGCCGGCCCCAGGGCCTCCAGCTCGGGGCCGAGCTGCTCCAGGTAGCGCTGAAAGATGCCGTCGATGGAAATCACGCGAAAGCCGATGCCCAGGGCCGCAGCCAGGTCGCGCGCATCTTCGATACTACCCGCCGACGAGTAGCGCGTGGGCATGGCGACGCCGAGCACCTGCTCGGGCCCCAGGGCGCGCGCCGCCACCGCCGCGGTCAGCGCGCTGTCGATGCCGCCCGAGAGGCCGAGCACGGCGCGCCGGAAGCCGCACTTGCGAGCGTAATCGCGCACGCCCAGGGTCAGCGCGCCGAGCGCAGCGGCGGCCGGGCTTGCGACTTCGGCGGGCGCGGCCTCGACCGGCGCCTTCGCATCGGCCTCGAGCTCGAAGAACAGCAGCTGCTCTTCGAAGGCCGCCGCCCGCGCCCAGGTGGCACCGTCGGGACCGTAGACCGCGGAGTTGCCGTCGAAGATCAGGTCGTCGTTGGCACCGACCAGATTGGCGAAAAGCAGCACGCGGCCATGACCGCGGGCGATATCTTCGAGCATGGCCGCCCGCGCCTCGCGCTTGGCCAGGGTGAAGGGCGAGCCGGAGATGTTGATCAGCACCTCGGCGCCGGCCGCCACGCACTCGGCTACCGGATTTTCCGGATAGGGACGGCGTAGGGGACTGTCGGCGTCGTTCCAGGCGTCTTCGCAGATGGTGACGCCGAAACGCCGCCCCTCGAGATCGAAAATGGCAGGCTGTTCACCAGCGGTGAAATAGCGCGCTTCGTCGAAAACGTCGTAGGTGGGCAACAGGCGCTTGCGAAAGACCGCCTCCACGCGCCCGCCCCGAATCAGCGCGACGGCGTTGTGCAGGCGCGGGCGCTCGGCGCTGCTGCGCTCCACGAAACCCACCAGGGCGCAAAGCTCGGGCGGCATTGCGGTCGCCAGCGCCTCGAGCCTTTCCAGGTTGGCATCGACGAAGGCCGGACGGTCGAGCAGATCTCGCGGCGGATAGCCGGTGAGGGCGAGTTCGGGGAAAATCGCCAGGCGCGCGCCCTTGCCCGCCGCTTCGGTGGCGGCGGCCAATAGCGCGCGGGCGTTGTCGTCGAGGGCACCGACGGTGAAGTTCAGCTGGCAGAGCGCGACTCGCATGATGCGGCTGGACTCTACATGAGCGCGGGCCGACGCGGAATTGCGGGGCGCCTGCGCCCATAACCCAGCCCGCATCGCACAAGGCGTCGAGCGGGCTGCCACCTGAGCCCTCGGTGGCCCGGGCCCACGGTCCACCGCCCACGTCGTCGCAGTAGGCTTGGCTGTGGCATCGGGTCGCCCTGAGGGCAGCGGGGCTCAGGTCGCGTATCCGCGGTCGAAAGGCCAGAGGTCGAGTCCGCAACGGACTGGCGCCCGGCACACACCGCGGCCCAGGGGGCGGACTGGGCGAGTTCTTCGGCGCTGGCGGCGCTGGCGGCGTTGGCGCTCCTCAGCGTTCCCCGAAGCTCGGTGACGTGCGCCGGTTCCCATCGCCTTTCGAAAATTCGGCGTGCTCGGCGGCGAACTCGGAGTCGACGAGGCTCAGCACACCTTCGAACCGTCGACTGCGCTCGGGAAGTGCCACGGCCGGGCGCCCGTCCCCCGCACTGGCTCGTACGCGACCCTCGCGTCCCCGTCCGTTTCGCCCCGCCCCACTCAACTCGATTCGAAGGCCGCACCAAGATCCTCGGTGAGCCGTCGCAGCCGCGCCTGCGGCAACTGCGCGCTCACGTCCTGGGCGAGCTGTGGGAGTAAGGCTTCGAGCGTCGGGCCCAGCTTTGAGTCATTGCGCCACCGCAGCCAACCTTGGCCACAGACCGCGAAGAGGTGCCGCTCGAAGTCCTCGGGGCTCTGGCCACTGGCTCGCAGCAGGGTCGGTTTGTGCAAGGGCCGCGCGGCGACGCAACACAGCTCCACGAGGTCGCGCGCCCCAGCGTCGAGTTGCTGTAGCGCAGCGGCGCTGACTTCGGCGAGCGTCGGCAGCGGCCCTTGCGGCACGGCCGCCTGCGCCAGAGCGCCCACCAGCATGGGATGGCCGGATGCGGCTTCGGCGATCTGCGCCGCCCGCTGCGCATCCGCCGAGGGCTGCAGTTGCAGCGCGAGCGCGGCGGCTTCGGTTGGGGGTAGCGCGCCAAGGTCCATGCGTCGGCAATCTTGCCGGGCGATCACCGCCTCGAGAGCGCGCGCCACGCTCGGCTCGGTCGCGTCAAAGCGGTCGCTCGTCAGCAGCAGCAACATGGCTGGGCTCACGGGGCGGCCCAGGATGGCTCGCAGCAAGGGCAGACTGTCGGCGTCAGCCCAGTGGAAGTCGTCGATGGCGACGAGCAGTGGGATTTCATCGGCGAGCACCTCGAGCAGCTCTGCCAGCGTTTCGAAGGCCTCTTCGCGACGGAACTCCAGGCTACCGATGTGCGTCGAGGCCCCGGGCTCTACTCCGCCCAACCCCTGCAAGGCCGGAAACATGTTCAGCGTGGCCCAGGCGCTCGGCGCCATCAGCGCCCGCCGTTCGGAGTCTCGCAAGCCCCGCAGATGCCGTGACAGCCCGTCCAGCACACCGTCAAACGCGCGCAGGGGAATGCTTTCGTTCCGACGGCATCGCCCGGACACGACGATGGCATCGGGATGGGCTTCGCTGAAGCGCTGGCAACACATTTGCATGAAGGTGGTCTTGCCGATGCCCGCATCCCCGACCACGACAAGGCACGCTAGCTGCCCCTCGTCGACCGCGTCCACCGCCCGCTGGAAGTCCTGCAGTTGCTGTGAGCGTCCGATCGCTTCACGCTCGGTGCGCCCCTCAGTCGCACCGCGTTCGAACCCTTGCTTGACGGTTGGCGATGGCGGCCAAGGCGAGCTGGGAGCGAAAACCCTACCCTTTGCCAGCGATGCAACGACCGCCTCTGCTGTCAGGCGCCTGTCGGGTTGGGCCCGTGTGAGTTCGACGCAGAGGTGCTCGAGATCGTCAGGAACCCACGCTGCAACCGCGCGCGCAGATACATGGGGGCGGTCGCGCCGCACGCGCAGGAAGTTTGCCCAACTGTCCCGCCCCGGTGTTGTTCCGGTCAGCGCCTGGAAGATCATCATCCCGAGCGCGTACATATCGGAGGACGGCTGCACCTCTCCTCCGTAGGTGAGCTCCGGTGCCATATAGGCCGGTGTGCCGACGTAGGCCGGCGCCGTGCTGCGAGCCGACCGGGTCGTGCCCACTACCAAACCGAAGTCCACGACGACCACCCTGCCCTCGGGCGTCACTCGCACATTGGCGGGTTTGAGATCTCGGTGAACCCGGCCGGCGCCATGCATGACCTGAAGTCCGCGTGCGAGTTGAACCACGCTGTCGCGAAGTCGCTCCAGTCCTTCCGCAGTGAGCTCTGGACTCGGCTCCCCGGCAGTGTCGAGTTCCGGCGGCTGCTGCGGGTCCGCCTCGGGATCCGGTTGGAGGGCGTCTGGAGTTTTCCCTGTGGAAGCCGCGTCCGTGCTCTGGGTGGTCCGCTGCTCCAGCGTGCAGCCAGCGCCTTCGCGTACGTACGAAAGGAAGTCGACTCCCGCGACCAACTCCATGCTCAGTAGCCACTGACCATTGACCCGCAGCAGCTCGCGCTGCTGCACGATATTGCGGTGTTCGAGGCCCTGGAGTTCACGAAACTCGCGCTTGAAGCGGGCGACGTGCTTGCGCGACAGACCGTGCAGGATCTTGAGCGCGACCTCGACGCCGTCATCGTGGTCCAGGGCGCGGTATACCGAACCGTAGGAACCTCTGCCCAGTTGCTCGAGCAGCTCGAAGCGTCCGCCCAGGCGATGCCTAGTCCACATATTCCTCCGCAGTCCCCGGCGTTCGGGCAAGCGCCGGACGATAGCGCCCGTTGCCCGGTGTCAACACCATCAGTCGATAGTCCCCCGCTTCCAGATCGGCCGGCACGCCGAAGTCACGTCCGAAGCGCCCGTCGCCGTCGCTGAGCGTCACCCCCAAGAGCAGGCGCTCGAGGCGCTCGTCGGAGGCCAACGAGACCTCCACCCGCAGCCCGGCGACGCCGCGGCCCTCGGCGGCCTCCACGCGCCCGGAAACCCGCAGCGTACGGCCGCGCAGGACCCGTCCCGAGACCGGGTCGAGCCGCAGCTGCAGCTGCGCGCGATGGTCGCCGGCGGAGCTTCCCGGCTGCCCAGCGGCGGCGGCGCCGGGCCGCGGCACGCCGTCGTCTCCCGTGGGCAGCGGCGGCAGCCAACGCCCCTGCAGCGCGCCATCTCCCGCCCCCGATCCCGACCCCCCCCTCGAGCGCCGGGCGGTGCTGTAGCTCTGCTCGAAAGCCGGCGGCCGCGGCAGCGTGTCGATCCCCGCTGGCTGGTAGGGGCTGCGGCCGCTTTGCCCGTGGGCCTCGAGACCGTCGGCGGCGCCTCCCAGATCGATGCGCATGAAGCCCTGCTCGGGCAGCAGCACCTCGGCCCAGGAATGGGCCTCGTTCTGGACGAAGCGGGCCGTGATGCCCAGGGCCTGGGCTGTCACCACGAAGCCGTAGGCCCGGTGGCGGCAGACGCCGCGCTGGGAGCGCACCAAATCCAAGAAAATATCCCCGCTGTCGGCCGGCGGCTGCGCCGACTCCTCGAAAGCGCGAAAGTGGGCCGTGAGCCGCGACAGCGCCTCGCGCAGGTCGGAGTCGCGCGAAAGGCCCAGCTCCTGGGCAAAGTCCAGGGCGCGCGCCGCGATCGACTCGGGCACCGGCAACGGCAGCGGCGGCAGGCCCGACAGGGGCACGGCGGGGATCTCGCTGGCAAAATAACCCTGGGGCGCGTCCGTGAGAAAACTCACAAACACCTCCGAGGGCCCCGCAGCACCGGCGGCCAGTACGGCGAAGAAGTTGTCGGCGCCGTCGCGCTGCACTTCGATGGGCAGGGGCGGCTCGCTCTGCAGCGACAAAAGGCGCGCCGCGGGAGCCACCGACGGCAGGGGCACGGCGCTGCCCCCACCGAAGTCGAGTCGAGCCTCGCCCCAGAAGCGATCCCGGGGCAGCCCATCGGGCGGCTCCGCATCGGCTTCGAGGATCGGGACGGCGCGGCGACGGCGATCGGCGACGACCAGGATGGGCGTGATGCCGTCGGCCGCCAGCATCACAGCATCTAGGCTGGAGACGCGCTTGAAGGGGGCAATGGTGGGGTTGAAGGCCGCGAAATACGAAAGCGCGCGCTCCAGCTCGGTCATGCGATCGGGGCGGAAGCTGGGCGAGCGGCGCCCGGGCTGCTCGCCCAGCATGCCGTCGCCGGGCAGGGCCTGCATCGGCGGGCCTTGCGCATCCTGACGACGCGGGGCTGCCAGCACCTGATCGCCCTGCACGATGGCCGCCGGCGCCCCCTGGCTCTGCTCCAGCTCGCGCACGGCTTCCAGGGGCGCGAGGTCGGGCACATATTCGTGCAGCACTGGCGGATCGGCACGCGCGGCGCCGAGCGCGAGGCCCAGGGCCGCAAGCGAGGCGAGCGCACCCCGGATCAGCGTGTTCCGGCCGGCTTCGAAACGCGGCATCCTCCTACCATACGCTGCCGGGATGGCATCGGGGAGGCCCCGGCGCTATGCTTGGGATTCGGCGATTCCAGAGCGCCGTCGCAATCGCATGGCCGCTGAAATCCTCGTCGCCGTCTTTGGGCTCTCGCTGTTGGTCATCGTGCACGAGCTGGGTCACTACCTGGCCGCGCGCTACTTCGGCATGCGCGTCTTGCGCTTCGCCATCGGCCTGGGGCCCACGCTGATCAGCTACCGCCCCAAGGGCAGCGACACCACCTTTCAGATCGGCGCCATCCCACTGATGGCCTATGTGATGGTCGCCGGCATGAACCCGGCCGAAGACGTCGACCCCGACGACCCCGAGCTGTTCCCCAACAAAGGCGTCTTCGCGCGCATCGTGACCATCTTCGGCGGCCCCTTCGCCAACTACCTGGCGGCCTCGGTCATGGTCTTCGGGCTGGCCCTGCACGGCTGGCTCGAGCACAGCACCATCGAGCCCATGATCGTCGACCGCGTCGAACCACGCTCGCCGGCCGCGGAAGCTGGGCTCGAGGTGGGCGATGTGATCGTCGAGGCCAACGGCCAGGCGATCGAGAACGTCGAGGAACTCATCGAGGTCACCAAGGTGCGCGCTGACCAGCCCACGGTCTACGTGGTGGAGCGCGAGGGCAAGAAGCTCGCGCCCATGACCATCACGCCCAAGCTGATCGCCGAACGCGGCGTCATCGGCGTCACCGCGCGCACCAAGGTCGACTACGTGCCCATGGCCCTGCCCGACGCGGCCAAGCTCGCCCTCGAGTACCCCTTCGCCCTGACCATGGGCAATCTCTACGCCATCGGCGACCTGATCAAACGCCGCACCACCGAGGGCATCACGGGCCCGGTGGGCATGGGCAAGATCATGGCCGAGCAGGCGGAAAAGGGCCTGTTCGCCTTCGTGCACATCCTGATCGCGATCTCGGTGGCCCTGGGCCTGTTCAACCTGCTGCCCTTCCCCGCCCTGGACGGCGGACGGCTGACCTTCCTGGGCTACGAGCTGATCACCCGCCGCCGCCCCAACGAGCGCATCGAGATGGCGGTACACGCGGTGGGCATGATCTTCCTGCTCAGCGTCATCGTGCTGGTGACGCTGCGGGACATGGTCGGATAGGAGTTCAGCGCTCGCCGAAGGGCCGGGCCTGCTTCAGGTAGAGCAGCGGCTCTTCTCCGGGCTCGCCGTCGAGCTTGAACTCCACGTCCATGGCCCACCAACCGGGTGAGCCGTAGACGGGGCGGAAGAAGTCACGCACGGCTTTGAGGGCCTCGCCCAGCTCGTGGACCTGGCTGCGGTTCATGACCGTCTCGCCCTCTTCGCCCAGGCTCGAGTGGCTGATGTAGGTCGTGGGCTGGCCCTGCTGCAGGTGGTAGTAGAGGAATTGATCGGTGGTCACGCCCGGCGCCGGCATCACCACCGAGAAGTCGCCGTACTGGACGTTGACGTAAAACGCCGGCTCGGTGCCCGAGCGGTCGAAGGGGTTGTCGGTGAGGGCCACACCGTTGGCCTCTTCCTCCGGAAACGAGCGGTGCACCAGCAGGGCCATGCCGACGGCCAGGTGATCGATGCTGCGGTAGCTGCGCTCCTCGAAGGCCCGGAAGTACCACACGCTCGACCAGACCGTGCGCACGGCGTCGAGCACGGGATAGGCCGGGTCGTTGGGATCGCCGCTGCGCGAAGTGTAGAGGCCCGCGCCGGTGAAGCCGTCCAGGTCCTCGGCGTTGGTGCTCGAACGGAAGCGCATGCGCTGACCCAGCGGGTAGTCGGCCGCGATCTTGTCGAGCAGCAGCTTCTCGAAGTCGGCATTGACCGGCGCCTGCTGCATGTCCGTGCGCAGGCTCTCCAGTTCGGCGTCGCGCACCGCCGGTTCTTCCTGGAAGGCGGCATCGGTCAAAAGCGCCTCGACGCGCTGATCGAAGCCGTTTTCTTCCATGAACTGGAAGTAGTAGTAGATGGGCACGGCGAAGGCCTGGGGCGAGCGCACACCCTCGATGCGCGCAAGCGGCGAGAAGTTGGCGGCCTTGCCGCCGAAGGCGCGCGTGCCTTCCTTGATCGCCGCCAGGATCTCCTCGCCGCTGGCGTCCTCGGCGTAGACCACGGCCTCCTCGATGGGCCTGAGATCGGTGATGGAGAGGTCGGCGCCGGGCACCTGCACCTCGGAGGGGCGGTTTTCCTCCCAGAACTGGTCGGCCTCTTCGCGCGTGGTCTCCTCGATGGAGTACTCGAAGGGCCCCACCGTCAGGTGCACCCACTTGTCCTTGAGGGCGAGCAGCTCTTCGTTCTCGTGGGCGCCGCGCAGGGCCATGTTGGGGGTGCCGCGGTTTTGGGACAGCACGTTGATGTGGGCCAGGGGCGTCTGAAACTCCGAGGTAATGATGCCCAGGGTCACTGAGATGTCGTTGGGCACGTGGTCGAGCACCACGATGTCGCGGAAGGAAACGTACTCGGTGGCGAGTTCTTCGGCGGTGATGAAGCGCAGCTGCCCGTAGGCTTCGCCCGTGTTGAGCGCCTGGTAGTCGACGCCCTCGTAGAGCTCATCGGTGCTGAGCACCTTGACGCGCGGGGGCAGATCCGGGACGACCTGCTCGACGGTGACCGACGTGGGGTGGAAGAGTAGCTGCTCACCGATGAAGGAGTTTTCCACGATGGCGTCGTAGGCGAGCGTGATCATCTCGGCGTCGGCGCGATCGTAGGGCGCGATCTCGTAGACCCAGAGGTCGGGCCCCTCGTAGTGGGTCAGCGAACCGAGCAAAAAGCGCCGATCGCTCGAGCTGTACTGCAGCTGGTTGAACTCCGACAGCGGCGCCACCGGCGGCAGGTCGGCCGCCACCGAGAGGTGGGCCTCGGCGAATTGATGGTGGATCTGGTAGGTGACGCTGTTCTGGAAGTAGAGCGCGTTTTCGTCTTCGCGATCGACGATGGTCTTGACCGTGAGCGCGCCGGGCAGGCTGGCGTCGAAGGGCTGGGCGGCCACGGCCTCGAAGTCGGCGTTGCAGCCGATCTGCTGCAGGAAGTCAGGGGCTTCGTCGCCGGCGTGCGTGCACTCCCAGTCGATGGCCTGGTCACCCCCGCCCTCGTCGCAGGCCAGCGTGGTTAGCAGGCCGAGCAGGGTCAGCAGGCGGCACGGGGATTGGAGTTGGCGATCGAGCATCTTCACTCCGGATAGCACTGCAGACGAACCAAATCGCAGACCATACCGTCCGGGCAGAGGATGCCGGTGGACGGACTGCACGAAAAGAGGCCCTCAATCTGCACCGGATGGCGGTCAATCGCGGAAGAGACGACCAGGTCGACGCAGCCGCCGGGCCCCTCGACCGCATCGGAGGTCTGTCGCTTGAGCGTGATGCCAGGGAAGCCGGAGTAGTCCACCTTCAACAACTCGCCCACCAACTCGGCGGCGATCTCCAACGAACCATCATCCTCGGTGTCGCACTCGATGCGCGGGCCGGTGCCTCCGTGCAGCGTCACGTTGAGGTCGACCAGCATGCGTGTGCGACCGGACGCGGCCGGTGGGTCCCAGGTGACCATGGCCGCCTCACCCTCGACGAGCGGTACTTCCGACTCCTGCACGCTCAACTCAGCCACGCCCTCGGCCACAAACGCCATTGGAACAAGAGTGCCACCCTCGGTCCACAGATCGATGCGCGCCCCTTCCTGGAAACCCGGGTACGTGGTGAAACCTCTTCCTTCGTAATTGAACCTGCCCTCACGCGGCTCGATGGACAGCGGCCCATCCACCATTCCCTCGACTTGCACGAGACCTGCATTCTGACGCACTGGCTTCGGAACGCATTGCCCGTCCACGTCGCAGCGCTCGTCCGCAGAGCACTTGGGATCGCAAAAGTTGTTGCTGCCCACCATCAAGCTGCAATCGCCGATGGACATTGTCGATTCGGCTAGCAGCTCCGGATCGACGGCATCCTCGACCCATCCGGAAAACGTGGTGTAGGGCTCGCCAGCACCGGGCTGCTCAAGCAAGAGCCGAAACCCGCCCACGCGCTCGCTCGCATCACAGGCGCGGTACTCGTACTGGCGAGTGGCAGGACCCGCATCCTCACCAGACTCAGTCGCGCACGCGCCTACCAGCGCCATCAGCCATACCGGCAACACAATGTTCAACAGCCACGGGCAGCTGCCGAGCCACGGCATCGTTCGATCCATGCGTCCTACCACTCCCATCAAGTCCACTGGGGTCCCAGCGAAGGCACGAGGCGGTCACAAGCCACGCCTGCCCGCGCCACTGTGCATCTAGGGCTGTAGCGCAAAGCAGTAAATCGCGCCCCAACCGCCGCCCGCCCCGACGCTGCTGCCGTCGCCGGGGCCGTCCTGCACCAGGTTGACCCCCGGAGCACATGACCGCTCCCCGTGCACGGCGATCCAGTTTGTGCCACTAAGCATGGAGGGCCAGGCGTGGCCCACGCGGAGGTCGCCGCCAAAGGGGCCACTGCTGGTGGGCTCCGCCGTCGTGCTGGTCCAGTCGTTGCAGGTATTGGCCGGGTCGGTGGAGTCGAGCATGCCCTGGGCATTGGTGCCCGTGAGCACGTCATGGGTGTCGCCCATGCTCTTCAGACCCTCGCCAAACTCGTTGGGCAGGTCGTTGATGGTGGCCGGGTCGCCGGCCGGCCGGTCCTGCAACAGGCCCGCCTTGTTTTCGGCGACCAACAGGCCATTGCGGTCGTACCAGGGGCCCTCGCCGATGCGGTCGATGGCGTGCACCGGGTTGCCCGTGCCGTCGTCGGTGGCGCTCAGGAACGCGCGCCAGGTCTTGGCGCCGAAGCCGACGCGGGCGGCGGCCTCCTGGCAGATGCCGTCGGCCCCGCTCAGGCCGCCCAGATCGCCGCCGAAGCCGTCTTGACTGCCGGACAACTCGCGCATGATCTCCAGACTGGTGACGAAGAAGCTGAAGGGCTCCAGGTCCGCGACGGCCGGATCGGGCTCGACCGCGGTGTCGCTGCCACCGCCGCCGCCCGTGGCCGCCTGATCGCCGGCACTGCCCCCGCTGTCCATCTGACTGTCGCTGCCGGCCTGACTCGAATCACCCGTCGTCGCCGCCGGATCGCCCGTGCCCGTGGTGCCGGAGTTGGCCGGCTGCGTCCCGGGTGTGCCCGCCAGGGGGGTGGGATCGGTGACCGGCTGCGGCAGGGCGTTGCCGTCGCCGCCAGCCCCCTCACCGCCGCCGTCGTCGGAGCAGGCCGGGGCGCCGGCCAGGGTCAGCGCCAGGGCAGCGAAAAGAGCGGGAAGCGTTGCGGAGTTCTCTGGCCTGTACAGCTTCATGTGCGGACTTTCCGGGTTTGGGGCGCTCTGTTGGAATCGACGGGCGCGCGTGACGCCCCCCAGCTTCTATGTGGGGCAGCTGACGGTTTTCGGTCCGAAGATTCTGCACCTGCACCCACACATCCCAGAACAGGGACACTCCGTCGTCCACGGACGCAGAAGGGTGCCAAAGCATCACACAAACGACACCTACCCACCTCTGTGACGGACGGAGCGCGCTCTTCGTTCCCGCCGCAGCGGGCGCTCGGGACCGGCCGGCAAAATGAGCGCCTTTACAGCCGAACCCGCTTCGGGCTACCCATGCGGCGCAAGCGAGAGGACGGACGATGGGCTTGGCGACTTGGCTTCGATTGGTGGTGATCTTCGGGCTGCTGGGACCGGCGTCGGCCCTGGCCCAGGACGACGAGGGCTTTGGGGACGAAAGTGGCGGTGAAAGCGGCGAAGAAGCCGGCGACGAGGGCGGTTTCGACGAGACCGACGTGGACCTCGGCACCGACGAGCCGCCCGAAGAAGCCCTCGAGAAACCTGGCTCGCGTGTCTGGGACTTCGGCCTCTACGCCCGCTACGCCTACGTGCCGGGCTTTTTCCTGAAATTTTTCCTGGATGCCGCGCCCGGCGTGGGCAGCCCCGGCTTCGGCATCTCGGCCCTCTACCACGGCGAGGGCGAGGGCGCGGCCTTCTACCTGGGCCTGGGCTACACCAGCTACAGCTTCGAGGACCCCTTCCGCATCTCCGGCGACCCCCTGGGCGACACCGAGTGGCTCGAGAGCGATCTGGGCATTCTGGAGGTGACCGGCTCGATCCTGTGGAAGAGCGAGTTCACCAAGGAACTGACCTTCT
Source organism: Myxococcales bacterium (assembly GCA_029880325.1). Taxonomy (GTDB): domain Bacteria; phylum Myxococcota_A; class Polyangia; order Polyangiales; family JAFGIB01; genus JAOUOP01. The sequence continues at coordinate 95,809 of JAOUOP010000014.1, forward strand.
TCTATGGCGTGGGCTTGGAACTCGGCGTGGTCACCGGCGAGCTGGTGCGCAGCGAGGCGACGAACGCCAGCGGCAAGTGGCAGAAGTGCACCACCTGGAGCCCCCTGGACACCCAGTTCTGCGAGCCACCCACCGGCAACCTCGCCACCAACAAATACGACGAGGACGGCGCCCACTACGGCGTCGTCGAAGAACGCGTGCCGCCGGTGGTGCCCATCCCCATGCTGCCGCACCTGCTGCTCGACTACAGCCCCATCCCCGACCTGGCCCTGCGCGCCGAGATGGCCTTCGGGCTGGCCCAGCTCTGGTTCGGCGTCTCGGCCGGCTACTCGCCCAAGCTGTGAAACCCCGCGTCGGGCCCGCCGCGATCCACCCTTGACCCGATCGCGCTGGCATGGAACGGATCGCCGCCATGTCGTCCAGAGTCCGCCCGCTTTTCATCGCGCTGGCGCTGTTGTCGGCCGTCGCCATCGCGCACTCCCAACAGACCCCGGCGCCCGCACCCCAGGCCACCGCGCCCGAAGCCGCTGCGCAGGCCCCCGAGCCCGCAGCTGCCGCGCCCGACGCGGCCGACGAGGCGCGCCGCGCCACGGTGTTGGCAACCTACGAGGGTGGCCAGGTCACCGTCGCCGACCTGGAGGATACCCTCGGACGCCAGAGCCCATTCATGCGCCAGCGCTACAAGGACCCCGAGGAGCTGACGAAGCTGCTCGACAAGACCACGCGCTTTGCGCTCCTGGCCGACGAGGCCGAGCGCCGCGGCTTCGGCAAATCCGACCAGGTCGACCAGGCGGTCAAGCAAAATGCCGTGCAGCTGCTGATGAAGCGCGAGTTCGACGAAAAGCTCAGCCCCGAGTCGATCGCCGAGGAAGAGGTCTCCAGCTACTACCAGGAGCACCTCGACGAGTACCAGCGGCCGGCCACGCGCCGCGCCAGCCACATCCTGGTGGCGACCGCCGAGGAGGCCAAGGCGCTGCTAAAAGAAGCCACCGAGGCCGACCTCCGCGGCTTCCGCAAGCTGGCCCGCGAGCACACCCTGGACGACGCCACCAAGCTGCGCGGCGGCGACCTGCGCTACTTCGACGACAAGGGCCAGCTACGCGGCGAAGACGTGGCCTCGATTCCCAAAGCGATCGCGAAGGCGGTCTTCGCGCTCGAAAAAGTAGGCGACGTGGCGCCGAAGCCGATCAAGATCGAAGGCGGCTACAGCATCGTCAAGCTCACCGGCAACCGCCCCTCGGTCTCGCGCGACAAGGAGCAGGCGACCGAGACCATCCGCGTGCGCCTGTGGCGGACGCGCCGCCAGGACGCCATCGAGAGCTTCGTCGCCGGCCTCAAGGCCCAGCACAAACCGAGCGTCAAGGCCGAGCTGATGGACGCCATCGTGCTCGAAGAAGGCCCCGCCGTCAGCGGCCCGGGCATCCCCAAGGACTTCCCGGGCAGCAAGCCGCCGGAGCTGATTCCGCAGGAGCCGACCGAAGCGGCCGGCGAGCCCGGCGCCGCAGCGCCTGAAGCGCGCTGAAGCACGCTTTCCGCCAGCGCCGATTCTGACGCTGGATGGGCATCGCCCTCTTCAAACTCGATGGTCGGGAACATCGGCAGCTGTGGCAGCGGCTCCGACCACAGCGAGCGGCCGCTACGCGTAGCCCGAAACCAGCGCCTGGCTGAGCACATACCAGCCGTCGACCAGCACGAAGAGCAGCAGCTTGAAGGGCAGCGCCACCGTGCTCGGCGACAGCAGCGACAGGCCCAGGGCGAGCAGCACATTGCTGACCACCAGGTCGATGACCAAGAAGGGCAAGAGCACGGCAAAGCCGAGTACAAAAGCCTCGGCCAGCTCGGTGATCAGAAACGCCGGCAGAACCACCATGAAATCGCGCGCGCCGACTTCGTCTTTTTCGGCTTCGGGACGGGCGCGGCGGGCCAGGTCGAGAAAGAGGCCGCGCTCGCGCTCGCCCGCGTTGCGCTCGAGGAAGGCGCGCAGGGGCTCGCGGCCGCGTTCGACGACTTCGAGGAGGGCCTGCCGGCTGTCACCGCGCAGGGGGTGCTCAAAGTCGACCCGCGCGCTCGGCTCGGCGGCGACGGCCGCGGCTTCGAGAGCCACCGGCGTCATCACATAGACCGAGAGGATCGCCGCAAGCGCCGTGATCACGGCGCCCGACGGCAGCTCCGGCACGCCCAGCGCGTTGCGCAAGAGCGACAGCACCAAAGACAGCTTGACGAAGCTGCTGCAGACCATGAGCAAGAGCGGCACCAGCGACAGCGTGCCGAGGGCGACCAGGGTGGGAAGGCCCAGGCCACCGGCGCTGCTCTCGGACAGGGTTTGGGCCAGCGCCTGCGACGGCCACAGGGCCGCGAGTGCAAACCATGTCAGCGCGCGCCGCTCAGCCACCTTCGCCCCCATCAACCGCAGGCTGTGTCGGTGGCGCCGCATCCGCCGCCTCGGGCTCGAGCTCGGCAATAAGACGCGGCGCCGCGCCCTGGCCCACCCCCAATAACAAGCGCCGCCCTCCGGCACGCACCACCACGAGCGAATGGCGGCTGTCGAGCGTCACGCGCTGTTCAACTCGCAATGAATCGTTCCCGGCACTGCCCAAGCCCAAGCCCAGGCCGCGCCGGGCCAAAAGCCGCAGCGAAACCCAGGCCAGGAGGCAGACAAAGACCAGGGCCAGCAAGCTGCGCAAAAGATCGAGCGCGTAGCTGCCCTGTGCCGCGTCGGCCAGCAAAGCGCCCCCCCGGCGCCACCTATTCGGCGGCGTCGGCCTCCGCCTCGCTCTTGCCCTGCACCGATTCGGCCAGAAGCTCCACGATGTCTTTTTGGGCGATGCTCTCTTCTTTTTCCTGGGCCTTGAGACCGTCGGTGAGCATGGTCATGCAGAAGGGGCAGCCGCTGGCGATGGTCTCGCAACCGGTGTCGAGCAGCTGCAGCGTGCGCTTGATGTTCACGCGGTTTTCGTTCTGCTCTTCCATGAACATCTGGGCACCACCGGCGCCGCAGCACAGGCCCTTGTTGCGGTTCCAGTAGTTGACTTCCTTCAGCTCCACGCCGGGGATCGCCTCGAGCACCTTACGCGGCGCGTCGTAGACGCCGTTGTAGCGGCCGAGATAGCAGCTGTCGTGGAAGGCGACCTTGGCCGAGCCACCGGCGACGCGGTTCTTCGGCACCAGCTTCTTGGCGTCGATCAGCTCGGCGAGATAGGTGCTGTGGTGCACCACCTCGTAGTTACCGCCGAAGTCGGGGTACTCGTTGCCCAGCATGTTCAGGCAGTGGGGGCAGGTGGTGATGATCTTCTTCTTCTCCACCTCGTAGCCCTTGAGCGTCTCCACGTTCTGCTCGGCCATCATCTGGAAGAGGTACTCGTTGCCCGCGCGCCGTGCCGGGTCGCCGGTGCAGGTCTCCTCGGTGCCCAGAATCGCGAAGTCGACGCCCGCCTGCTTGAGCATCTGGGCGGTGGCGCGTGCGATCTTCTTGGCGCGGTCGTCGTAGCTGGCGGCGCAGCCGACCCAGTAGAGCACGTCGGCGTCCTGCTTGTCCGAGAGCGTGGGGATGTCCAGCCCCTCGGCCCAGTCACCCCGGTCCATCGAAGAGAGATTCCAGGGGTTGCCGTTGGTCTCGAGCCCGTTGAAGGGGTTCATCAGCTCGCCGGGGAACTCGTTCTTCATCATCACCAGGTCGCGGCGGATTTGAACGATCTTGTCGACATAGCTGATCATGACCGGGCACTGCTCTTCGCAGGCGCGGCAGGAGGTGCAGGCCCAGATCACGTCGGGGTGAATCACGTTGGGCACCAGGTCGACGATCTTGCTCGACTGGAAGTAGGCGCCCTTGGGCGGGTCGCCGTGGTGCAGCTCCTCGGGCTCGCCCGCGCTCTGCTCGGTGTCCTCTTCCTCGATTTCCGACTCGCCTTCGCCCTCACCCGCGGTCTTGGGCTTCATGGCAAACAGCTCGGGCTCGCAGGCGTAGAGGTGATCGCGCAGGGCGATGGTCAGGTGTTTGGGCGAGAGCTTCTTGTCGGTGGTGTAGGCCGGGCAGTTGTCGCTGCAACGACCGCACTCGGTGCAGGTGTAGAGGTCGAGGGTATCCTTCCAGCTCAGATCGGTGATCTTGACGAAACCGATGGGCTCTTCGCGCTCCACCTTGCCTTCGATGTCCTCGATGTTCGGAAGCTTTTCCGGCCGCGGATTGCGGGCGAAAACGTTCGGAATGGCGGTGATGATGTGGAAGTGCTTCGAGTAGGGCAGGATGTTGAGGAAGATCAACACGAAGCTCGAATGCCACCAGAAGCCCACATGCTGCAGCACGGTGAGCGTCTCGACCGGGGTTCCGTCGAGCATCACACCCCACAAGGAACCAGCCGGCTCGATGAGCGTGAAGGCCGCGGGCTCGCCCACGAGCGCCGCTTCCAGCGCGCGGCTGGCGCCGACGTAGAGCTGGTCGGCCATCATCATGGTGATGATGATGCCCAGGATGACCAGGCCCTCGCCGCTGAGCGTCATGCGCTTCTGGACGTTGATCACGCGGTAGTAGACGAAGGTGCTGGCTCCGAAGATGACCAGCACTGAAAAGACGTCCTTCAGGAAGGCGTAGAGGGCTCCCACCGGATTATCGTGGGCCAAGATGCCGAAGAAATCGAAGCTTGGGTCATAACCGCGGCCCCACAGCATCAGGCTGTTGAAGAGCAGCACCATGAAGCCCGAGAAGACCAGGATGTGGGCGATGCCTGCGCCCCGGTAGTAGGGCATCTTGCGCTGGCCAAAGGCGTAGATCAGCGTGTCGCGCACGCGCTTGCCGAGGGCATCACCCTCGATGGAAAAGCGCGGCTCGCTGGCGCCGAGGGCGGCGAGCTTGAAGCGCCGGATCGCCGACCAGGCAAAAATTCCCGTAAGGACGACGAGTACGATGGTCATCGCGACAGGATTCATGGGTGTTCATCCTCTCGAGGGGGCGTCGGGGCGTCGGGGCGTTAGGGCGTCGACGGGGGGGGGGCGTCGACGGGGGGGGCGTCGACGGAGCGCCTCTACATACAGAGACGCGCCATGAAGTCAACAGTGTGACAACTGCGCACACGGGTCGAGCGGCACCGCGACCGGGATTATCGATCGGGGCTCGCCCGAACTCAGCGCGGCAGTTTGGCGTCGAAGAAAGCCGCGAGCTTCACCAGCGTGCGCTCCTCGCGGTTGAAGCTCGGCGTGCGATAGCTGGCGGCAAAGGCGCGTAGATCGGCCAGAAAATCGGCCTGCGTGGGAGCGTCGCCAACGATGTCCTGGACCGAGCGATTGCGCACGGAGCCGCGGACCAGGCCCCGGACGTAGTGGTCGAGGCGCCCGTAGTCGTCGCCGAGAAAGGCGCCGATCGTAGCCGCCTCGGCCCCGAGCCGCCCCAGCACCGAACCCCCGGCCCCGGCGATTCCTGCGGCGATGGCCTGCGCGGCCGCCACGCGCAGCACGAAGGCGTCGTCCAGGTAGCCCACGTCATCGAGCCCGTCGGGGATGAGATCCAGGGACTTGAAGAGGTAGTTCAGACCGGCCGCCAGCGTCTGGCGCGCGGGCTCGGGCCCGTCGCCGGCTGCGATCACCGCGCCGAGTGCGACTGCGTCCTCGCCCAGCGCTCGCAGCCAGGCGGGGAAGAGGTCGAGAAGCTCGTCGTCGGTCACACTCATGGGGCGCCTCCTGGCTCTGCACCGCAGGATACCCGATCTCCGCAGCGCAATGTTGCGCCAGTCGGCCGCCAGCCGCGGTAGGCTCGCGGCGTGAGCACAGGGCCGAAGCGACTGGCATGGGGCGGTATGCTGCTGTTGCTGGGCTGTCAGGGGGCCGTGCCCCAGGGCCCCGGCCGGCAGGCGAGCGTGCCCCAGGCCGCCGAAGGCGCTGGCGGCGAGGGGCCCAGCGCGGCCGGCCCGCCGCGGCGCTTCGTCTCGCCCCACAGCTACGAATGGTTCATGCGCGCCGAGCTGCTCAGCCACCGCGGCCAGGCCGAGGCGGCGCTCAGGGCCTACGAGATGGCGCTTGCGGGGGCCGAGGAAGACGCCTACGTGCTATCGCGCTACGCCCTTGCGCTGCAGGCGGCGGGACAGGGCGCCGAGGCCGAGCGGGCCCTGCAGCGGGCGCTCAGTCTCGATCCCAGCTCGGAAGCGGCCTGGCTCGCGCGCGGGCGCCTGGCAGACGCGCGACAGCAGCTGGGAGCCGCGGTGCACGCCTACGAGCGGGCCGAAACCGTGGCGCCCCATTCGCCCGAGCCGCCCGCAGCCCTGGCCGAGCTGCTCGAACGCCGGGGCTATCCGGAGCGTGCCGTGGCCGTGCTGCAGCGCTACGCGGTGCGTGTTCCCGACGACGACGCGGTCGCCGCCGAGGCCCAGCTGCGGCTGGCCCTGGCGCGCGAGGATGGCGCCGGCCTGGCCGCCGCCGCCGCCGACTACTTGGCCCGCGCCCCGCGCAACCTGGAGCTGCTGCGCCACACGGCCGACGGCCTGCTCGATGCCGGCCGCGCCGGGCTGGCCCTGCGCTGCCTGGAGGCGCTACCGCCCCGGGGTGCCGACGCCGCCCGGCGGCTGCGGGCGCTGCTGGCCGACGCCCGCTTCGACCAGGCCGAGACGCTGCTAGCCACCACGCCCCCCGACGAGCTGGGCGGGCCGCAGGCGGTGGCCGAGGCCTACCTGCAGATGGGCCGACCCCGGGCTGCCCTGCCACTGCTCGAGACCGCCGGCGCCCTGCGCAGCGCCGCCGGCCGACCCGACAGCAGCCACCGGAGGCTGCGTCTGGCCCAGGCCCTGCTCTACAGCGGCGATACCCTGGCCGCCGTCGCCACCCTGGAGCGGCTGCGCCCGAGCCCCGAGCAGGCCGGGCAGGCGCGAACGCTGCTGGCCGACGCACTGCGGGCCGGCGGCCTCGGCGCGCTCGCCGACGAAGTGGCCCGGGCTGGGGGGAGCCACGCGGGCTCCGCGGAGGGGGCTGCGGCGGGCTCTGCGGCGGGGGCTGCGAGCGGCTCTCAAGACGTGGAGCGGGACCGGCAGGCTCAATAGTCGCCGAAGAGGTCCTGGAGGCGCACGTCCAGGGCCGCGGCGATCTTGTAGAGCGAGCTGATCGAGGCGCTCGATTCGGCCCGCTCGATCTGGGACAGCAGCGACACCGACAGCCCGGTGCGGCGGGCCATCTGCTTGAGCGTCAGGCCATTGTCCTTGCGCAGATTGCGCACCGTCTCGCCGATGACCCGATGCAGGTCTTCCTCTGGCGAGCGCAAAAGCCCCTTCTTCCGCATCACGCGGTCCACGACCGCCCGGAACTCCTCGGGATCGAAGGGCTTTTTCAAATAGTCGGCAGCGTCGAGCTTCATCGACTGCACCGCCGTGTCGAGCGAGGGGTAGCCGGTGAAAATGCACACCGCCACGTCTGAGTCGACGCGGCGAATGCGCTGCAGCACCTCCACCCCGTCCATGCCGGGCATCATCAGGTCGAGCACCACCATGTGGTAGCCGCCGCTCTTGACCTCGTCGGCGACCTGGGCCGGATCGGACATGGTCTTCACGTCGATCCCGTCCTTGCTCAGGAAGGTCTCCATGAAGTCGCAGATCTCGCGGTCGTCATCGACCACCAGGACCCGCATCGGCGAAACGGCTTTGCTCATTTGCGCCCTAACCTCGTCGACCACCCCCCAATCCGCGGTGGATTGAGAAGTGGTCGGGGCGAGAGGATTTGAACCTCCGACCTCACGGTCCCGAACCGTGCGCGCTACCAGACTGCGCTACGCCCCGTATGAAAATTCGCGCCGGACTGTACGGTTGCGGCATGAGCGTGTCAAGCGAGAGATTGCATGCCATCGCAGGGCTGGGAATCGCGACTGACCGGCGACCCAGGCGCCTCTCGCATGGCTGTAACCCAGAAGCCTTTGGGGGGCGATGGCCATTGCCGACGGAATCTCGCGGCCCACCGCTCCCTCCGTGCCGATGCAAAACGTCGGCACAGGGTCACCCCGCTCCCGCGCGGCGTCCGGGGCGCAGACCATGGATGCAGCACCAGCACCCGCTCCGAAAGCACTGTTGCGCTTCCGGTGGGCCACTCGCGGCCACTTTCAGCCGGCCGGCAGCCGCCAGCGCAGGACCTGATATGCGTCGCTGGCGGCCCCCGGCTCGTCGCTGAGCCAGGGACCCAGGCGCAGCACGCTGTCGGCGTCGACGGCGGCCTGTAGGGCCGGCGAAAGCCCCTCGGCGCCCAGCCGCTCGAGCCCGGGGTGGGCCCGCTCCAGGGCCGTGGCGACGGCGGCGCCCTCGGCGTTGAGGGGCGAGCAGACGGCGAACAGCAAAAGCCCCCCGGGGCGCACGAGCTGAAGTGCCCGCTCCAGAATGGCGCGCTGTAGCTCGCCCAGGCGCGCGGGATCCGCTGGCGACAGGCGCAGCGCCAGGTCGGGGCGCCGGCCCAGGGTGCCCAGGCCGCTGCAGGGGGCGTCCACCAGCACCCGGTCGAAACCCAGCTCGATGCCACCCAGGCCCACGCTGAGGTCGACCGCCCGCGTTTGCACGCAGCCGGCGGGCAGCCCCAGCCGCACAAGCTCCGGGCCGATGCGCTCGAGCTTGCGCGGATCGACGTCCACCGACAGCAGCGCCGGCCCATCGGGGGGCACCCTGGAGGCGCCGAAGAGCATCTGTGCCAGCAGCGTCGTCTTGCCGCCGTGGCCGGCGCACAGATCGGCCACACGCTCGCCGGGTTGGGCCCCCAGGGCGTGGGCCAGGGCCTGGGCACCCTGCTCCTGCACCACAAAGGCGCCCTCGACGTAGCCCGGCAGGGCCCGCGGATCGCCCGCGCGGTGCACCAGCAGGGCGTCGGGGGCGAGGCTGCCTGCGAGTACCTGCGCCCGCGGCCGCACGGCCGCGATAGCCTGCGCCAAGGCCTCCCGCTCACCGGGCCGGGCGCGCAGGCCCAGGGGCGGCTCCTCGGCATCGATGCGCAGCAGGCGCTCGGCCCGCTCGGCACCCAGGTCGCGCGTGAGGGCAGCGGCGATCCAGGCGGGGGGTACAAGGCGCGTGGGTGGCGAGGGCGCCTTCGGACGCTGCCGCGACAGGGCGCGCAAGACGGCGTTGACGAAGCCGGCCACTTGCTTGCCGCGGGCGGCTCGCACCAGGGTCACGCTCTGGTCGACAATGGCGTGGGTCGGCAGCCTTCCGAGGTGCTGAAGCTGGTAGCAGGCCGCCCGCAGGACCGCCTGCACCAGGGGGTCGAGCCGGCCCTTGCGCCTGAGTCGCGCCTCGATCTGGGCGTCGAGCTCGGGCAGCACGCGCAGGGCGCCGTAGACGATGGCCGTGGCCAGCGCCGCATCGCGCGGCTCGAGCCCAGCGCGACCCAGCTCGGCATCGAGCGCCACGCTGGCGAAGGCGCCCTCGTCTGCGACCCGCTGCAGCACGCGCGTAGCCAGCTCACGCGCTGTGGCGGCGGCCTTCAGGGGCCCTTCAGAAGTTGTACGATCTGTGGCCACTGTCGCTCGATATCATTTTTGAAGGCCAATACCATCAGTCCCACCAGCACCACGAAGCCGGCGATGTGGGCATACTCGCGGGCCTTGACCCCGACCGGCCGCCGCGCCACGCCCTCGTAGAAGAAGAACGGCAAATGGCCGCCGTCGAGCAGTGGAATTGGCAGTAGATTGATAAGCCCTAAGTTAATACTGATGAACGCCATCAGCGTGAGATAGTTCAGCGCTCCCTCTCGCGCCGCGGTGCCTGCCACCTCGAAGATGGTCAGCGGCCCGCCGATGGACTTCACCGACAGCCGACCCTGGAGCAGCCGCACCACGGAGAACACCGTCAGCTGAACCACTTCGGTGGTGGCGCGAAAGGATTCGCGCACGGCGTAGAGCAGCGGGTTGGGATTGGGTACCGGCGGGTCGGGCGCGGTCGGCACCCAGTTTCGGATGCCCACCACATAGCGGTCGAAGACTTGACCATGTTCGGTTACCCCTTTTCTGTGCTCGAGGGCGTAACTGGCTTCCCGCATCTCGCCGGCGCGCAAATAGCGCAACCGGTGCTTGCGGCCGCGACCGGCGCGCAGGTCCTGCAGAAAGGTGGCCCAGAGTTGAATCGGGCGACCATCGAGTTCGAGCAGGCGATCGCCGGGCAATAGGCCCGCGCGATGCTCGGGGGAGCCGTGGGTGACGTGGCTGATGAAGAGGTCGGCCGACTGGACGCCGGCGCGCTCGAGGCCCGGCGCCGATCCCGAGTCGGGCGTCAGTGCGGCCAGACGCGGCTCGTAGACGTCGAGTTCGACCAGACCGCCGAGCGCGTCCTGCACCGGCGTCGGGCGCAGGTAGGTCAGCGGCACCATCGAGCCGCGGTTTTTCTCCAGCGTGCGCGAGAGGTCGATGAGACTGTGGACCGGGCGCCCAGCGGCGGCCACCACCAGGTCGAAGGTGCGCAGCCGCGAGGCGCCCGCCGGCGAGCCCGCCGAAGCCACCCCGACCACCGCCTGCGGGTGGTGTGGCATCACGCCGATGCGTCCGACCTGCTCGCGCATCTCCAGGGGCAACTCCTTGACGTCGGAAACCGGCGTGATGTCGAGCGCGAGTTGCTCTCCTTCGCGCTCGACCGTGAAGCGCAGCTGCGAACCCGGGCTGCTCTCGACGGCGCGCGCAAGCTCGTAGAAGGTCTCGATGGGATCGCCGTCGATGGCGACAACGCGATCGCCGGGTTCGAGCAGGCCGTGGGCGGGTCGATTGGGGAAGACCACTCCGATGGTGGCCGGCGTCAGCGCCGTATCGCCGAGGAAGACCACGAAGTAGAGCAGGATCGGAAAGGTGAGGTTCATCATCGGACCGCCGGTGACGATCACCATGCGGCGCAGGATGGACTGTTCGGCAAAGGACTGGCCGCGCTCCCGGGCTCGCACCTCGTCGCGCGGATTTTCCCCCAACATGCGCACGTAGCCGCCCAACGGAAAGGCGCTGATCACATACTCGGTGCCGCCCCGGCTGAAGCCCGCGATGCGCGGCCCGAAGCCCAGGCTGAACTTCAGCACGCGCACGCCGAAGACCTTGGCCCAGGCGAAGTGGCCGAGTTCGTGGACGAAGACCAGCACGCCCACCATCACGATGAAATAGAGCAGAGGCATCGGGAGCGATCGCTGCGGTGGTGGTCAGGGCGAGGACGGCTCCCGAATCGCGTCGGCCACCGAGCGCCACAGACCCTCGCCGTCGCTGGCCTGGCGCTCGGGATAGCAAGCCGAGGCGATGCGTGTGCGCGGCCCCGGTCCACCCGAACCCTCGCGCTCTTCGAATTCCCCGAGCAGAAGACCCAGGCGGTCGACCACGATGCGGCAACCCTCGACGTCGGTCTCGGGCAACAGCAGCGTGAACTCGTCGGGCCCCGAGCGGAAGATGTGATCGACGTTGCGAATACCGCCCTGTAGCAGCAGGCTCAGATCTGCCAACACCGCGTCCGATTCGGCGACACCACCTTGCTCGGCGATCTCCCGTTGGTTGTCGCAGCGCACCACGACGCAGCCCAGGGGATGGCCGTAGCGCACCGCCCGCGTGAACTCGTACTCCAGGCTGATGTGCAGCTGGCTGCTGGTGCCGGCGCCGGTTCCCGGATCGATGATCTCGAGGGTGGCCTTGGAGCGCCGGGCCTCCCGGACATCGCCACCACCGCGCGCCAGCTGCAAGCGAAGCACGTTGCGCAGCCGCTGCTGAACCTCGAAGCTGCGGTAGGGCTTGGAGACGTAGTCCTCGGCGCCAAGTTCAATGCCGCTCCTGCGCGCCTGCTCGTCTTGCTCGCCGGTGCACAGCAGAACCGGCACCTGCGCCAGGTTCTGATCGGCCTTGATGATGCGCAGCACCTGCAGGCCGTCCATCACCGGCAGCCTCGCATCCATCAGCAGGAGACTGGGGCGCTGGCGCGCCATGGAGTCGAGCACGGCGCCGCCGTCGGCCGCGGTGGCCACGTCGTATCCGAGCGAGCTGCACAGCTCCGACAGCAACCTCAGATTGAAGGGGTCGGCCTCGGCGACCAGAATCAACGCGCTTATCGCCACGGAGTCGCTCGCATCGTCGGATCGCTCATCCCAGGAAAAGCCGCGTAAGCCGCAGCAGCCAGGCAAAGAAGACAGCAGCGGAAACCCACAGCACAAGGCCCTGCAGCCGCAGCCGTTCGATCGTCTCTACGACCGGCCAGGCGCGAAGGCAAGCATAGAGCGACAGCGGCACGGCCAGCGCCGTCAGGGCGAAGAGCAGGGGGCCGACCGCATGGGCGGCGAAGGCGGCGGCGAAGTGCGATTGCGCCATGTGGGCAAACGATGTGGTCAGACCGCAGCCCGGACAGGGCAGCGAGGTCAACGCCAAAAAGCCGCAGCCGGGCAGCCCGAGCTGGGTGTGGGTGCCCAGGCCCGAGGGATCGGGGCTGAGCGCGCGGGCGACAGCCAAGACGGCAACGGCAGCCAGCGCAAGCGCCGCCCACAGCAGCCGCGGCAGGGCTTCGGAAGGCGCTTCGCGCCCGGACGCCCGTGAGGGCGCCACGGCCGGATCATGAACGCGGGCAGGCAGGGATCGGGACATGGGCATGGCCCTCGCTGAAATCACCCTAGCACAGGCCCCCGCGCGCGATGATGGACCCACATTTCACCACCGTGGGCGGAGGGGGCAGAGGGGGCGAAGGCCGATTCGGGATCCCCGAAGCCCTCGCTTTCGTGCATAATTCCGTGATGGGAGGATTGCCCTGGGGCGCTCCTCCATCGGAGCGCGTGATCATGGCTGCCGGCCCATCTCCCCTCGTTGGCTACAACACCAACGTCCGCCACAAGGGGAAGCTCTACCACATCCAGACCGAAGACTCGGGGGTCAACCACCCGCACATCATCACCCATCTCTTCGCCGACGGCGGGCGCATCATCGCCTCGAAGAAGACCGAATACGCCGAGCACCTCGGCAGCCAGGATCTGCACGCCATCGTCAAACAGCTGATGCGCGCCCAGCACAAGGCGATGTTCATCGACCTGCGCGACTGCGTCTACGACGAGGATGGGGATGAGGGAGACGAGGCGGCAGCGGCAGCGCCGGCCGGCAGATCGCTGGACGTGGACGCCCTGGAGCGGGCCGCCGAAGCACGGCTGGCCGGCTTCCCCGCCCCGGCCGCCCGCCGCCCGCGCTATCAAGAGACGGCCTCGGCGATCCCGGCCCAGCCCGAGCCCAAGCCCGCGCCGGGCGCCTCGATTTTTGATGGCCACATGCTGGCGGGCAAGTCCCTGGATGAAGTGATCCTCAGCTACCTGGCCGACGACATGGAAGAAGCCAAGTAGCCGTCGTCCGGGAGACGGCCATCACGCGATGGGAGCCAGCCTGCCCTGGGCCCCAGGCCTGTTGACAGCCCGCGGCGGAAGGTGCACGCATCCGCTTCCAGGCCCTGGGTAACGCCCAGGGCCAAGCCCCTGTCCTCACCGTGGATATCGACGTGGATGTCAAAGAACAACTGATGACCCAAGCCCTGCGCCTGATGCAGGACCCGCGCGTGAGCAAAGCGCTGCAAAATCCCCGCGTGATGCAAGGCCTGATGGGCGCGATCCAGCTGCGTGCCGCAGTCCAGGAAAATATCAACGCCCGCGTACGACGCGTGGCCAAGGGGTTGAACCTGGCCACCGAGGCCGAGCTGCGCGAGCTGCGGCACAAGGTACGGCGCCTGGAGCGCGAGCTGGAAGCCAGTCAGGCCGGCCGCCGCCCCGAGCCCAGCGGCGATTGACTCCGCGCTCCACCGGCGGCGACGGGCTCAAAGGTCCACCTGCTCCACGTCCAGTTCCGCCACCTGCTCGCCCAGGAAGCGCGCGGCCACGTCGGCAAAATGGCGTGGCCGGTCGGTGACCAGCAGCCTGAGCGAGCCTGCGCGGCCCGCAGGAGCCGCCATCTGCCGCGCGCCCAGTTCTGCCTCGAGTTCGACCGCGGTGGCCTCCGCGCTGTCGACGACCGCCACCGGCTCGGCCGAAAGCAGCGCCAACTCGGCCTCGATCACCGCCCTGAGCAGCGGGTAGTGGGTGCAGCCCAGCACCAGCGTATCGATACCCCGGGAAACCAGCGGCTCCAGGTAGCGCCGCACCGCAAGCCGCGGCACCTCGCCCTCGAGCCAGCCCTCCTCGACTAGCGGCACCAGCAGCGGCGCCGACCGCACCAGACTCTCGACGCGGCTGTCGAAGCCCTGGATCTGACGCTCGTAGGCGCCCGAGTACACCGTGCCGGCGGTGGCGATCACGCCCACCCGCTTCGAGCGGCTGCGCGCCACCCCGGCCCGCGCCCCCGGACCGATAACCCCCAGCACCGGCACGTCCAGCTCCACCGCCAGCATGTCCAGGGCCACGGCGCTGACAGTGTTGCAGGCGACCACCAGCAGCTTGATGCCGTGACCGGCCAACAAGCGGGCGCAGCTGCGCGCGTAGCTCAGCACCGTCTGGGGACTGCGTGTGCCGTAGGGGATGCGCGCCGTATCGCCGAGGTAGATCAGCGCCTCCGACGGCATGCGACGACGGACCGCCTCGGCCACCGTCAGCCCGCCGAGCCCGGAATCGAAGATCCCGATGGGCGCCTCGGGCGCGAGGCCGCTTGCGTCGGTCTGCATGGCGAGCCTCTACCACAGGCGCGCGGTGGGAGACACGCACCCACGTACAACCACCTGTTTCCCGCGCGCCGGTCTGTGTGCGGACGCGGGCCAAGTGCGGTACGCTGAAGCGCGAATGGGACGACCCTCTGCGACGCCCGCCCTGTCGAAGGCGCGCATCCTAGGACTGTACCGCAGCGCGGCGGTTCGGGAGGCCTTGGCGGCCGAACTCAGCGGGCCGGGCCTGCAGCTGCAGCAGTTGGATGAGACGACAGCGCTTGCGCCCTATGGCCCCTCGGATGTGGTGATCTTCGAACTCTGCGACGCCGCCGCACCGGCGCTGGCGACGCTTGGCGAGCTGCGCTCCATCGCCCTGCTGTCGGAAGCCACGGCACAGGCCTGGGCGCGCGCCGCCGCGCTGGGTGCCTTCGACACCGTGCTGCTGCCACTCCGGCCCGGCGAGCTGAGCGCGCGGGTCGGCCGCTGCCTTGCGGAGCAGGCGCGCCGCCGGGACGGCGAGGTGCTGCTCGAGTTAACGCGCACGTTGGTATCCTCGATCGACTTCCAGGAGATCCTCTACACCCTCGTCAGCCGCGTGGCCGAGGTGGTCGCGGTCGACCGCGTCTCCATCGTGCTGGTGCCCGACGCTGGCGACGTGGGCTACGTTGTGGCCGCCAGCGACGACGCCAGGCTCTCCAATCTGCAGTTACAGCTCGAAAAATACCCCGAGATCCGACACGCCCTGTCGACCCGCCGAAGTTTGACCATCGAAGACGTGGGCAGTCATCCACTGTTGGATGAAGTGCGCAGCTCGGTCACCCACAGCGGCCTCAGCGCCCTGACCCTGGTGCCCATCGTCTGGGAAGACGAGTCCATGGGCGTGCTCTTCGTGCGCTCCAGGAGCCAGAGCGGGGCCCTCGACGACGACCAGCTCGAGTTCTGCGAGGTGCTGACCAACGCCACAGCCATCGCCCTGCGCAACGCCCGCCTGCTGCAGTCGCTGCGCGATGAGAGTCAGCGCGATCTCTACGCCCGCATCGAGGCCGAAAAGCGCCTGTCCTCGCTCAGGCAATACGCAGACCTCCTGGCCTCGGCGGCCGACGGGCTGACCGCCTTCGATGCCGACGGCCGTCTGCTCTTCGCCAACCCGAGCGCCGAGAAGCTGCTCGACTGTTCCGCGGCCGACTACCTGGGTCGCTTCATGACCGAATTCTTCGCGCCCGAAGACAACCAGACCTTCATGGCCCTGCGCCGCCGACTGGCCAGCGGCGACTACCCCCACGATGTCGACCTGCCGGTGCGCCGGCCCGACGGCAAAGCCATGATGATCAACGGCTCGTTCGCGCCACTGGCGGGTACCGAGGGCGCTATCTTACTGTCCTTTCGCGACGTCACCAACGACCGCGCCACCCGCAACGAGTTGGTGCGCACGCGCAACTTCCTGCAGTCGCTGATCGAGGCCAGCGTCGACGCCATCGTGGCCGCCCGCACCGACGGCACCATCGTGCTCTTCAACGAAGGTGCCCGGCGCCTCTACGGCTACGACCCCAAGGAAGTGATCGGCAAGATGAATGTGCGCGCGCTGTATCCGGGCGACGGCGCGCTGGAGGTCGGCCGCATGCTTTTCTCGAACGCCCACGGTGGCAAAGACCGCCTGGAGCCTGTGCGCATCGAAGCCATCGACAGCCGGGGCACGATCTTCCCCATCTCGCTGACGGCCGCGAGCATCCTGGAGGACGGTGAGCGCACCGCCACCTTCGGCATCTTCACCGATCTGCGCGACCGCGTCCGCGTGGAGCAGCAGCTGGCCCACGCCCAGGAGCAACTCCAAGTTAATGAAAAGCAGGCCCTGGTGGCGGAGCTCGCCGGAGCCACCGCCCACGAACTCAACCAACCGCTTACCAGCGTCATGGGTTACTCCGAGTTGCTGCTCAAAAAGCTTCCGTCGGACTCGCCGACCTATCGAGCCGCAGACCGCATCCACAGCGAGACCACGCGAATGGCCGAGATCGTGCGCAAGATCGGCCGCCTGACGCGCTACGAAACGAAATCCTATGTCGGCGAACAAAAGATCCTGGACCTCGACCGCGCCTCCGAGGACGATTGAGCACCGTGGCTGAACGGCACAGCAGAGAGCATGGCGACACCGCACCCCTTGGGGCCGCGGATCGCGACTCGGACACGCCTCCGTTGAGCCCCCCTCCGTCACCCCCCCCTCCGTCACCCCCCCCTCCGTCGGCACCGCGCACCGCCCGCCACCCCGCGCCACCCTCCCGCCCTCAATCGGCGCCGCCCGCGGCACCACCGGCCGCGCCCGCGCCTGTCGTCCCCGAGTTCTCGTCCCAGCCAAGTCTCAAAGTGCCCTCTCCCAACGAGCTGCTCGAAGCGGTGCTCGAACTCAGCCGCGAGGTCACCGTCGACCTGCACGCCGAGCAGGTGGTCCACGCCTACATCAGACGCCTGCAGGCACTCTTTCCCGGACGCCTCTTTTGCGTGCGCCTGCTGGACCCGGAGAACGGGGATCAGACCAGCGTCTACGCCACCGGTCGTCTAGCGCCTGACCGCCGCGACCGGGTCGAGCTGACCGAAGAGGCCCTCGACCGCCACGGCGTCAGCGTTCCTCCCGGAGCGGCCGGCCGCATCAGTATCTCGGGCGCCTACCACCCCACCTTCCGCGACGGCGCCACCGGCTTCGACATACCGATGGCCGACGGCGAGCGTATCGCCGGCGTGGTTACGGTGGAGTACACCCATGGCGTAGAGCCGCCCATCGACGACCGGCCGCTTCTGGTGCAGCTGGCGTTGCAGCTCGGCAGCGCCCTGCGCAACGCTCGCCTTCACCGCGAGTCAATCTACTGGCGCGACTACCTGGGCAAGCTACTCGATAACGCCAACGCGCCCATCGCCGTCATGGATCGGGACGGCATGGTGAGCTTCGCCAATCGCGCGCTGCTCACACTCACCGCCTTCAAGCGCGAAGAGCTGGTGGGCAAGGACTGGATGGGTCTTTTGGCCGAACCCGAGCGGCGGCGGCTGTTGCCGGTCTACATCAGCGCCCTGCGCGGCGAACCCAGCACCAATGTGGAGCTGAAACTTCCTCGCCGCGATGGCAGCCACGCCCAGGTCGCCGTCAACGCCGCCTCCATCCTCAGCCCAGACGGCGACGTCGAGGGCGTAATCTACATCTTCCGCGATGTCACCGAGATCCGCGAGCTCGAGGGCCAGGTGATCCACGCCGAAAAGCTCGCCACGCTCGGTCAAATGGCCGCCGGCGTGGTGCACGAACTCAACAATCCGTTGACCAGTATTTCCGCCTACGGCGACTACCTGCAAAAGAAGTTCGAAAACGACCCCGGGGCCGATCCCGGCGACGTTGAAAAGCTGCGGCGCATCGTGTCGGCGGCCGGACGCATCCTGAACTTCAGCCGCGATCTCGTCACCTACGCCCGGCCCTCCACCGAGACGCCGGTGCACACCGACGTGCACGAAATTCTGGACCAGGCGGTGGTCTTTTGCGAGCACCTGATCGACGAAACCGGCGCGGTCGTGGAAAAGGCCTACGATCGCTCACTGCCCCCGGTGTACGCGGTCAAGGGCCAGCTGGTGCAGGTCTTCGTCAATCTAGTCACCAACGCCTGCCACGCCATGCCACTGGGCGCTGGCCACCTGCACCTCGAAACTTCAGCCACCGACGGCGGAGGCCTCCTGGTACGCGTCACCGACAGCGGCAAGGGCATCCCGGAGCCCGACCTGCTGCGCATCTTCGAGCCGTTCTTCAGCACCAAGGGCGAGGGCAAGGGCACGGGCCTCGGCCTTTCGATCGTCAAGAACATTGTCGAGCAGCACCGCGGCAATATCAGCGTGCACAGCGAAGTCGGCAATGGCACCAGCTTCGAGATCGAACTGCTGGGCCGCGCCGATCCCCGCGACAGCGTGCGGCCGTAATGCGCTGAGGAGTCGCGTCTCCGGCATCCCCCCACACGCCCCCCGCACGCCCCGCACGCCCCCCACGCGCCCCGGTCAACCGGACATCGGCGTCAGCGAACGCCCCGGACCAAACCCGCGACATTCGGACCCGCTGCGCCTATAGTGCGCCCAGCGTCGGGAAGGGCTCCGGCGCCGATCGGGAGAGACGATGATCAAGGGATATGCAGGTCGCATCCTGGAAGTGAACCTGAGCCGCCGGAGCTTCGAGTACAAGCCCCTGGACGAGGAAACAGCGCGCCTCTACATCGGAGGCAAGGGCTACGGCACGCGCCTGCTCTACGACCGCACCGAGGCGGGCATCGACGCGCTGGGGCCGGACAATCCGCTCATCTTCGCCACCGGTCCCCTCAACGGCTCGGCCGCACCCCAGACCAATCGCTTCGCCGTGGTCTGCAAGAGCCCGCTGACCGGCGGCATCGGCAACGCCGCCTGCGGCGGCTCCTTCGCCTACGGTCTGAAGAAGGCCGGTGTCGATCTCGTGATCGTCATGGGCGTCTCGGAAAAGCCCGTGCGCCTGCTGATCGATGGCGATCGCGACGCGGTCGAGTTCATCGACGCTAGCGAGCTGTGGGGCAAAGGCACATACGAAACCCAGGAGATTCTCGGTAAGAAGAAGTACCACGCGGTCATCGGCCCGGCCGGCGAGAACCAGGTCCTCTACGCCGGCATCGTCTCGAACGAACGCATTGCCGGCCGCACCGGCGTCGGCGCCGTCATGGGCAGCAAACGCCTCAAGGCCGTCACCGCCCAGGGCTCGCGCAAGCTCGACATGGAGGATCCGGAGAAGTTCAAGGAGTACACGCGCGAGGTGCGGCGAATCTTCCGCGAGCATCCGGTGCTGGGCGATTCGCTCAAGCGCTTCGGCACCGCGGGCATCGTCAATACCACCAACGCGCGCAATATCATCCCCACCCGCAACTTCCAGCGCGGCTCTCACCCCGAAGCCTACAAGCTTTCCGGCGAGTACATGGAGGATCACGAACTCAAGGGAATCAAGAGTAGCTGCATCCACTGCCCTGTGACCTGCGGGCGCGACGTGGAGGTCGAGGGCAAGGGCCGGGTCAAGGGCCCCGAGTACGAGACCGTGGCCCTGCTCGGCACCAACCTGGATGTGACCGACCTCAAGCGCGTCTCGGAATGGAACTACCAGGCCGACGACCTGGGCATGGACACCATCAGCCTCGGCGCCACCCTGGGCTTCGCCATGGAGCTTCAGGAAAAGGGCCTCGCCAACTTTGGCCTTCACTTCGGCGACGTCAAGGGCATCGGCCAGGCGATCGAGGACATCGGCCACCGCCGCGGCGACGGCAACGAGCTGGCCGATGGCACGCGCAAGCTGGCCCAAAAGTACGGCGGCATGGACTTCGCGCCCCACGTCAAGGGCCTGGAGCTGTCGGCCTACGATCCGCGCGGCTCCTTCGCCCAGGGCGTCGAATACGCCACCACCAACCGCGGCGGCTGCCACGTGCAGGGCGCCAGCATGTACATGGAATCGGTGGGGCCTTTGACCATCAACCCCCAGAACCTGCGCCTCAAGGCCGACCTGCCCGTGCTGCAACAGAACCTGGCCTGCGCCATCAACTCCATGGTGCTGTGCTACTTCACGACCTACGGCATGGTGCCCAAGGCAGTGCACGACATGCCGGCCGATTCCTTCGCACGCAAGGCGATCAGCACGGCCATGGAGTTCAGCGGCCCGATGATGGGCCTGGCCATGCGCCGCAAGGGCAACGCCATGATCTGGTACGAAAAGTGGCTGCGCTACATCACGGGCGCGCCGATGTCGTCGGGTCACCTGCAGGAGATCGGCGAGCGCATCTTCAACCTCGAGCGCATGTACAACCTGCGCGAGGGTTTGAGTGCCAGCGACGACACGCTGCCGCGGCGCATCCTGGAAGAGTCGACCTTCGATCACATGGAAAGCGGCCACCCGCTGCACCTTCTTTTGCCCAAGTACTACAAAAAGCGCGGCTGGGACGCCCAGGGCGTGCCCAAACCGGAAACCTTGCAGCGCCTGGGAGTGCGGGTGTGAACGCGGGACGGCCATGGAAGGGAGCGAAGCGATGGGCGTAAATGTCGAGTTGACCTACGAGATGGGCAAGCTGCTGGGCGAGCATCACTTCGAGCTGCAGGATGTGCACAGCGTCGCCGAGGTGCTCGACGCCGTGCGCGCGCGCTTCGGCGACAGGGGCGAGCGCCTGACCGAACTCAGCCGCCACGCCGCGGTGGCCGTCAATGGCGTCCTGGTGAACTACAAGAAGGGCAAGCGCACGCGGCTTCAGGACGGCGACCGCGTGAGCTTCGTCAAGGCCTCGGCCGGGGGTTAGGGGGCGGCCCTGCGTTCGCTGTGCCGCTCACTGCTGGTTCTGAACTTCGGCTACTGCCTGCTCGCGCTCTTCACCCCCGAGCTGCCGGGCTGGAAGATGTTCGAGTCTGCCGCGCGCGTCGAACCGCGCTTCGAAGACGCCC
Organism: Myxococcales bacterium; assembly: GCA_029880325.1. Classification (GTDB taxonomy): domain Bacteria; phylum Myxococcota_A; class Polyangia; order Polyangiales; family JAFGIB01; genus JAOUOP01. The sequence continues at coordinate 116,820 of JAOUOP010000014.1, forward strand.
GCGGTCGAGCCGTCGCGCTACGCGACTATTTGCCGCGCCATGCGTATCTGACCGACTTCAAACAGGTCGAGCGCATCGCCGCCTTCGTTTGCCAGCGCGAGCCCGAACGCGCTCCCTTTCGCCTGTGGCGAGCCGAGGGCGAAGTCGTCGTGCTCTTGCCGGGAAGCTGCCTCAATGCGCGCCCTCGTTGACTGGGAACGCTTCGAACCCGGGTCGCTCGGCTGGTTCTACCGCTTGCTCGGCCTGACCCTGCTCGCGCGCATCGCCACCGATCTCCACGTCGATCTGTGGGCAGTGCACGATGGCCGACTCTTTCCCTGGCGCCACCTGCCGGGCTTGCCCCTCTACCCGCCCGCGGGCCTCGCGATCGAGTGGGCGATGATGGGGCTTGCTGCCCTGGCGATAACCACGGGTTTCAGGCTCCGCGCGGGCGTCTACCTGGCGTTGCTCGTCAGCGCCGTATCTTTGACTCAACGTTATGCAAATCACCGCGCCCTGCTATTGCTCGTGCTGGCCTTCCTGGCGCTGTCACCGGTCGAGCCGCGGCGCCCTGGGCTCTCCGGCGAACGGCATCCGAACCTCGCCCTGATCCGCTATCAGCTGGTGATCGTCTACCTCTTTTCGGCACTCAACAAAGTGCGCGCGGGCTTTCTCGAAGGAACGGCCTTGCAACACCTGCTCGACCTGGACGCCGAGCCGGCCAGGGCCCTCGCATGGCTGGTCGTGGCCGCAGAGTTTTCGCTGCCGCTTCTCCTGTGGCGCCTGCCCTGGCTGGGACTTGGCGGAGTCGCCTGCTTGCACCTGGGCTTTGCCCTCTTCATGCCCGCCATCTGGCCGTTTTCGCTCCTGATGCTGGCCATGGCGGTACTCTTCGTCGGCGACACGCGTGACCCGGGGGCCCTGCCGTTGGCAGGTGCAGACGCCGTCGGCCACAATTGCAGCTGATGCACACCCTTCGCGCCAGCCTCACATCCACGACACTCACCGCGGTCGCCCTGCTCATGCCATGGAGCGCACCGGGCTGCGGCGACCTCGACGACTCGAGCGCGGGCTCAGGTGTATGCCCAGAAACCACCGAACCCTTGCCCTCCTGCGAGGACAACGGCGGCTGCCCGGGCGGTGAAACGGGGGCGCTCGTCGGCATCACCGAAGCCCACAATCGCGTGCGCGCCGCGGTGGAAGTGCCCGCCGGAGGCGTCCCGCTACCCGAGCTGCAGTGGTCGGACGACCTGGCCGCCGTCGCAGCACGCTGGGCCGAGCACCTCGCCGAGCGCGGTTGCGGCCTGCGACACTCGAGCGACTGTCGCTACGGTGAAAACCTGGCCTGGTTCGGCGGCTTCGAGGCCAGCCCGAGCCAGGTCGTCGAAGAGGGCTGGGCCAGCGAGAAGCTCTGCTATCGCTACGGCGCATTCCTGCAGGGCGACGAATGCAGCGCCGATTGCAACGCCTCGGGCGGCTGCGGTCACTACACGCAAATGGTTTGGCGCGACAGCCGTGAAGTCGGCTGCGCAGTGACACGCTGTAGTGATAACTCCGAGGTGTGGGTGTGTAACTACGCACCCGTGGGAAACATCGTCGGCCAAGTGCCCTATTGAGCCCACGTGCTACGCTTTCTTTAGCGAGAGTTTACCGGGAGTTTAGAGCCACATGCGCTCACTTCCAGTACCTTTGTGGGTACTGAAGGTCCGGTACTCGTAGGCGGCTGGAGCGTGGCGCCCATCGAGCGATCGCTCGGCTGCCGAGGTCGTGGAGGCGGTGATGTTTGTCGAGATGCGAAGTATTTTGCCCAGCTGCGCGGTCGGGCTGACGCTGAGTTATATCTGCAGCCTGGGATGCGCTGCCGAAAGCGGTGGCAGTGGCGGCCGACGCTCCGCGAACAACACTTCCGGCGGGGCCTTTGGCAACAGCCAGGCCACCACCACCACCGGCGCCGCCGGCACCGGCTCCTTCTCCAACACCGACGCGGTGGCTCCGACCACGGGCGCACCGCTCGCTTCCGAGACCATGGACCTGGGTGACGGCGAAGTCTGCGACGCCGATGTCTACAGCGGCGAACGCACGCGCCTGGACATCTACATGATGGTGGACGACTCGGGCTCGATGGTGCCCTGGTGGCCAGGCACGCTCGACGCCATCAACATGTTCTTCAACGATCCCGGGTCCGAGGGCATCGGCGTCGGCGTGAACTTCTTCGGCAGCGACTGCAACGTCGCCACCTACGCCACGCCGCGCGTGGCCATCGCCCCGCTGCCCGGCAACACCGCCAGCCTGCAAGCCGCCTTCCCGCTGCTGCCGATCGAGGGAACCGCGACCGAGCAAGCCATGGAGGGCGCCATCTCCCACGCGCGCACCTGGCAGATGCAGAACCCGGACTCCAAGACCGTTGTGGTTCTGGTCACCGACGGCGCCCCCGACGACTGCGGCTCGACGATCCAAGGCGTGGTCAACATCGCGGCCGAAGGCTTCAACGGCTCGCCTTCGATTCAGACCTTCGTCGTCGGCATCAACTTCGACACAGCACCCCTCGACATGTTCGCCGCCGCCGGGGGCACCGGCAAGGCCATCCCCACCACGGCCCCGGCCGATCTGGTCAAGGCCCTCAACGACATCCGCAGCGCCGCCCTGCCCTGCGACTTCAAGATCCCCGACAACGGCGCCACCGCCGTCGATCCAAACCGGGTCAACCTGCGACACACCACGCTCAGCGGCGAGCAGCTCACCATCGGTCAAGTGCCCGACGCGGCCAGCTGCGATGCGGTGCAGGGTGGCTGGTACTACGACAACCCCGCGGCGCCAACGCGCCTGATGGCCTGCGACCAGAGCTGCAATCAGCTCAACGTCGGCGGCGAGGTCCAGGTGCTGCTCGGCTGCAAGACCGTGACGATCGTGCCGGACTGAAATCAGGTCTACCGGCTCAACTGGGATTCGCCTCCAGCCGCTCCAGCTTGACCGCGCAGGCCTTGTAGGCCGGCTGCCGCGAGTAGGGGTCGAAGCTGGCCAGTGTCAAACGGTTGGTGATGGCGAAGTGCATGGGCATGAAGACCTGCCCCGGCTGCACCACATGGCTGATGAAGGCGCGGGCACGCACGCTGGCGCGCTGGGAGCGCACGATGACCTGCTCGTCGGGCTCGATGCCCAGCTCCATGGCGTCGCGCGGGCTCAGCTCCACGTAGGCGCTCGCGGGAGCGAGCTTGCGCAGCACGGCGCTCTTGCCCGTGCGCGTCTGGGTATGCCACTGGGCGGAGCTGCCGCGACCGGTGAGCAACAGCAGTGGATAGGCGTCGCTGGTCTTCTCCGGCAACGCCCGCGGCGCCTCGTGGATCAGGCGCGCCCGACCGTCGGGGTGGTGAAAGCGGCCATCCTCGAAGAGCCGGCGTTGGGAGCATCGCTCCACCGTTGCACCGGCGGGCAGCGGCCACTGGATGCCGCGCAGATCTTCCAGCATGGCGTAGCCTCCGATGCCCGTGATGTCGCAGGGTTGAGCCTCGCTACAGCGCTGCAGCAGCTCAAAGGCCGCCTCCGGCGAGGTCCAGCTCCGAAACATCTCGCCCACGCCCCAGGCCTCGGCCAACAACTTGAAGATGCGAAAATCGCTCAGCGCTTGGCCCGGCGCCCGCCGCACCTGCTTGATCAGGCCAATGCGCCGCTCGGAGTTGATGAAGGTGCCTTCTTTCTCGCCCCAGCCGGCCGCTGGCAGCACCAGGTCGGCGTGCGCGGCGGTCTCGGTCGAGTGGTACATGTCCTGGACCACCAGGAAGTCGAGGCGATCGAGGATCTGGCGCGCGTCGTCCTGGGAAATCCAGGAGTGGGCCGTGTTGGTGGCCACCACCCACAGCCCGCGGATCGAGCCATCCAGGATGCCCTCCATGATCTGGTCGTAGGCCCAGCCCGGCTCCTCGGGAAAGCGGCCAGCGTCGATGCCCAGCACGGAAGCCACCTTGGCCCGATGGGTGGCATCATCCCAGGGTCGGCCGCCGAGCAGGCTCGTGGTATTGCTGAAGAGGCGCGAGCCCATGGCGTTGCACTGGCCGGTGATCGAGTTGGCACCCGTGCCCGGCCGCCCGATGTTTCCCGTGATCAACGCCAAGTTGATGATGGCCTGGGCCGTGCGCACGCCCTGGTGGCTCTGGTTGACGCCCATGGTCCACCAAAAGGACACCCGTTGACCGCGGCCGATCAACCTGGCCAAGCGCTCGATCTCGGCCACAGCGATGCCGCTCTCCCCGGCGGCGCGCTCCAGCTCGAAGTCGCGCAGGGCTGCGTCCAGCGCCTCGAACCCCGAGGTGTGGGCGCCTATGAAGTCGCGATCGATGAGCCCGTCGCGGATCAGCACGTGGGCGAGGGCCTGCAGCAGCCACAGGTCGCTCTTCGGATGGAGCGGTACATGGTCGGTGGCAGCCTGGGCGGTCTCGGTACGGCGCGGGTCGAGCACGACGATGCGCGGCCGATGCGGATTGTTGCAGACGCGCTCCCACAGGATCGGATGGGCGATGCAGGGGTTTGCGCCGACGAAGACCAGCACGTCCGATTGCTCGAGGTCATCGTAGCTGTAGGGCGGCGCATCAAAACCGAAGCTCTGCTTGTAGGCCACCACTGCCGTGGCCATGCACTGGCGCGTGTTGCCGTCGCCGTGTTTGAGGCCCATGCCGAACTTGGCAAACGACCCCAGAAGCGCCAGCTCCTCGCAGGGCAGCTGACCGGTACCGAGAAAAGCCACCGCGTCCTTGCCGTGCTCCTGCTGGATGGCCTTCATGCGCGTGACGAAGTGCCCGGCGGCGCTTTCCCAATCCACAGGCCGCAGCGTGCCGCCCTTGTCGCGCAGCAGCGGCGTGGTAGCGCGGTCGGGGGCGTCGAGGGGCGCAAGCGCCTCCCAGCCCTTGGGACAGGCCATTCCCATATTGACCGCGTAGTCGGTGCTGGGCGACAGACCGATGGCGGCACCGTCCTTGAGATGCAGCTCGAGACCACAGCCGGTCGAGCAATAGCCGCACACCATGGTGGTCGTCGCGTCCGGCTTTTTCTTGACCGGTAGCTGACCGAGACCAAAACCGCCCGGCTCGCGCAGCAACTCGCGCGTCAGCGGCCCCTGGCGATCGAAAAGCAGCCTCGGCAGGCTCCCGCGCAGCTTGCCCATCAGCTGAGCCCCCCGGGCATGCGCGGTGAACTCAGGGCCGCGAAATAGGTCATGCGCTCGAGCAGTTCACCTGCGAGCAAGAGCGAAAGACTCAGCAGCATCACCAGCCAGGCGATCGCGCCGTCACCAGGAGCCAGCCGCGCGATGAAAAGCAGCGGCAGCGCCACCCCGCCGAGTAGCGCGCAGCCGAAGCGCACGATTCCCAGCCGCGCCAGCTCACGCGACAGCAGCACCGCGCTGCGTTTGAGTTCGCCGTGCTGCCTGTCGCGTAAGTGCACGAGCACCGAGGCCTCGGTTGCGAGCTTCAAGGCAGTCGCCAGGGCCAGACCGTTGCCCGCCAACCAGCACAGCTGACGCACGGGCTGCTCCAGCAGCGGCCCCGAAGCCACCGCCACCAGCACCGACAACAGTGCCGTGGCCAGGCCGAGCACCACGGCGCTGCCGACAAAGCGCGCGCTGGTCCGGCTGAAGCTCCAGAAGCGGCGCCCGGTGACGCTGTAGAGCATGATCGACGAGCCCAGGCCCAGCAGGCCGAAGAGAGCGGCGCCGTCGCCAAGCGCCCGGGCCGCCTGACTCCAGGCCGAGGTCGCAGGCACAAGCCCCCCGGCCTGCAGCAGACTCAACCCCGCGTAGGCCACCCCCAGGGCGGCGAAGCCTCCGAAGGTCGCGATCTCGCGACTCAACCAGGAGCTGCGGATGCCCAGGATCGCCCGAAACGCATATTGGGGTCGACCGAGGTGGGCCGTCGACGCCCCCAACGCCAGCAACGCCAGACCCATGGTGAAAACGCCGTGTAGGACCCGCACCTGCGAAAGGGCCGCTTCCGGCAAGAGCACGGGCAAAAGACGCTCCAGGCCAAAGGCGCCTACCGCGAGCTGGGTCAGGACCAGCATCAGCACCAGCGGCATGTGCTGGCGGGCGGGGCGCAGCGCGTAAAAGTCTGCCGGCAGCATATTGCGCGGCAGGGCTTGGGAGGTCTTGAAGCGCGTGCTGGGCAGCGTGATGCCCGGCGATGGCGCAGCCGGCAGAAAGGCATCGCCCTGGGCGTCGGCCTGCACCTCATGGGCGTCGACCACCGCAATCGCAATGGCCTGATTGGGACAGGCCTGCACGCAGGCCGGCGCCTCGCCCTGGGCCAGCCGATCGCTACACATGTCGCACTTGCGCACGATGCCCTTGTCCTTGTTGAGCTGGGGCACCTCGTAGGGGCAAGTGAAGATACAGTACTGGCAACCGATGCACTGATCGTCGAGGTGGCGCACGATGCCGGTGGCCGCGTCTTTTTCGTAGGCGCCCACGGGGCAGCCCTTGAGGCAGCCGGGTTCCAGGCAGTGGTGGCAGGCGGTGGTCACCGTCTTCTGCACCGGCGCCTCGGCGCTGCCGCCGTGCAACAGGCCCACCGAGCGCCAGGTCTCGCCCGGGTCGAGCCCATTTTGGCTGTGGCAGGCGGTGACGCAGGCCTTGCAGCCGCTGCAGCGGTCGAGATCCACCTCGAAGGCGTACTGCTGACCCTCCGCTGGCGGCCGGGCTGGTAAGAGATCGCGGTAGTAGCGCGCTTGCAGCGGCTCGATCGCGTCCTGGTGCAACTGGGAGAAGCGCTCGACGGCACTCAGGTCCCGTTGCTCGTCCAGGAGCGCCTGCACCAACGGCAAGCGTACACGCCGGCGCGGCTCCTCCAGGACTTGCACCGGAGGATCACCGAGCCTCGACCCGATCTGGAGCTGGCCTGCGTTGGCTCTCATTGAAATGCACTCCGAGTGTATGGCTGCGAACTATTCGAAAACTGGCGGCGCCGTTGGCTGCAAATGCCCCTCGTGGGCACAGGACCTGGAGGCGGCCATGCTCTCGGCCGGCGGCAAGCGCACGAAGAGGCGACCGGCCTCGACCTTCACCGGGAACGTGGTGATGGCGCTGTCGTGGGCACCCAGGGGCTCTCCCGTCTCCAGCGAGAAGGCCCGCTTGTGCATGGGGCAGGCCACCTTGGGCTCGCCCCCAAAATCGCCAACGATGCCGCGCGCCAGCACCATGTCGCGACGGTGCGGACACATGTTCTGGGCCGCGTAGAAGCGACCACGCGAGGCCAGGTTGAAGACCGCGATCTGGGCGCCGCCGTGCTCGACCGCAATGCCGCCCTCGGCCGGCACCTGCGTCACCGCAGCCACATCGACCCAACTGGTGGCCGGAGCCCGTTCGGAGTCGGAGAGCTGGGGCAGCCGCAGCTTGCCATCTTCGCGGGAGCCGGGCTCGGCCCAGTTGGCCGGCCGCCACTGGCCGCGTTGGGGCACGAAGCGCAGGTTGTCATCGGCGGCTTTCGTATTGGCGAAGTGGCGGAAGCGCGCACGTAACTGCGGGTCGCGCACCACGGCCGTCCACTCGCACCGATAGCCGTCCACCAGCGCCTGCATCTGAGCTTCGAGTTCGGCGCCGATGCCCAGGCTGTCTTCGACCACCACCTGCCGCACGTGCTCGAGACCGCCCTCGAGCTTCTCCAGCCACACCGAAGTCCGCGTCAGCTTGTCGGCCGTGCGGATGTAGTACATCAGGAAGCGGTCGATGAAGCGGATCAGGGTCTCGGCGTCCAGGTCCGAGGCCAGCAGATCGGCGTGGCGCGGCCGCGCGCCGCCATTGCCGCAAACGTAGAGGTTGTAGCCCTTGTCCGTCGCGATGACCCCGAAGTCCTTGCTCTGGGCTTCGGCGCATTCGCGAATGCAGCCACTGACCGCACCCTTGAGCTTGTGGGGGGCGCGCAGGCCCCGGTAGCGCCGCTCGATGCCGATGGCCATGCCCACCGAATCCTGCACCCCGAAGCGGCACCACGTGGATCCCACGCAGCTCTTGACCGTACGTAGCGCCTTGCCATAGGCGTGCCCGCTCTCGAAGCCGGCCTCCACCAGCTGCTCCCAGATCTCGGGCAGCTGCTCGACGCGGGCGCCGAACATGTCGATGCGCTGACCGCCCGTGATCTTGGTGTAGAGCCCGAAGCGCTTGGCGATCTGGCCGATTGCGATCAAACCGTCGGGCGTGATCTCACCGCCGGGCACGCGCGGCACCACGGAATACGTACCCTGGCGCTGGATGTTCGCCAGAAAACGATCGTTGGTGTCCTGCAGCGTCGCGTGCTCCTCAAGAATCATGCGGCCATAGACGCTGGCGAAGATCGAGGCCGCCGTGGGTTTGCAGACTTCGCAGCCGTGGCCGCGGCCGTGCTCGGCGATCAGGCGCTCGAAGCTGTCGATGCCCTTCACACTCACCAGATCGAAGAGTTCCTGGCGGCTGTAGTCGAAGTGTTCGCACAGCCCCGCCTTGCGCGTGGCCCCCAGGGCACGCAGCTCTTTGCTGAGTAAGTCGCCCACCATCGGCGCGCAGCCGCCGCAGCCGCTGCCGGCGCGCGTGCACTTGGCGACCGCTTCCAGAGTGTGAGCCTCCTGTTCGACAATGGCCGCACGGATGGCCCCCTTGCTCACGTTGTTGCAGGAGCAGACCTGAGCCTCGTCGGACAACTCAAAGTCAACTTCCGCTCCACCGCGCGCGCCCAGGATCAGCGACTCGGGCGCCTCGGGCAGTTCGGCGCCGCTGCGGTAGAGCTGCAAGAGCTGGGCGTACTCGCTGGCGTCGCCCACCAGGATGGCGCCCTCCAGCCGGCGCCCATCCTCGGAGAGCAGCAGCTTCTTGTAGATGCCCTTGACGAAGTCCTGGTAGACGATCTCCCGCGACAGCTCGCACTTCTCGTCCACATCGGGATCACCGATGCTGGCCACGTCCACGCCGAGCAGCTTCAGCTTGGCCGACAGATCCGCCCCCTCGAAGCGCGCCTCGCCGCCCTCCAGGTTCTGCACAGCCACCGAAGCCATCTCGTAGCCGGGTCCGACCAGGCCGTAGATGCCGCCACGGTGCAGCGCCACTTCACCGATGGCAAAGATGCGGTCATCGCTGGTGCGCATGGCGTCGTCGACGACCACGCCGCCGCGCGGGCCGACCTCGAGACCCGCGCTGCGCGCCAGCTCATCGCGCGGCCGAATGCCCGCCGAGACGATCACCATCTCCACCTCGAGCCCCTCGCCGCCGCCGAAGCGCAGACCCGCCACACGTCCATCGGAGTCGGCCTCGATAGCCTCGGTGCGCTTGCCCAGGTGCAAGCCCACCCCCATCGCCTCGATGCTGCGGGCCAAAAGACGCGCGCCCGTGTGGTCGAGCTGACGGGGCATCAGCCGCGGCGCCAGCTCCACCACATGGGCCTCGAGGCCGCATTGCTGGGCCGCCCGCGCCGCCTCCAGGCCCAAAAGCCCCCCGCCCAGAACGGCGCAGCGCTTGGCGCTCTTGGCGTAGCTCGCGATGCGCTCCAGATCCTCGATCGTGCGGTAGGTGAAGACACCCTCGAGTTCGACGCCGGCCATGGGCGGCACGAAGGGAGCCGATCCCGTAGCCAAAACGAGCCAGTCGTAGCCGAGCTCCTGGCCGGCGTCGGTCGTCACGCTCGCCCGCTCGCGGTCGATGGACACGACGCGGGTGCCGGCGCGCAATTCGATGCCGCGCTCGTCGTAGAAACCCGCCTCGGCCAGGCTCAGGTGCTCGGCGCTGCCTTCGTCGAAGTAGCTGCTCAGGCGCACGCGGTCATAGGCCGCGCGCGGTTCGTCACCGAAGACGACGATGCGGCGCGCGCCCTGCGCATCGCCCTCGCTCAGCAACTCGCACAGCCGGTGGCCAACCATTCCATTGCCCACGACGACGATCGTCTCGCCTTGCTTCGAAGCACGTCTTGTTCCGGTCATAGCAGCCTGTCCCTGCGGTCAAAAGCAGCATTCACCGTAGTTCGCCCCCCTGGCCTTGCAACCTCCAGCGATCACTTCTTACGCGTGCGAAACGCAGCCGAAACAGCGCGATCAATAAATGCCGGACACTTTCCCGAAACAATCACTTCCAGTGAAACGTGCGTTCGAAACGGCAAGGACGCAGCCGCCCCAAGATCAGCAACTGAGTTAACGAACTTCTCTTGGATCCGAAACCAGGATGAAAAGCACGCCGACTACGAACTGTTGGCATGACCACTTCAGACGGCAAAGCCACGCGCATCGATTTGCTGAACTTCTCCAGCATTCAGATGCGTACCTTCCACCTGACCTGGATGGCGTTCTTCATCTGCTTTTTCGGCTGGTTTTCCCACGCGCCGCTGCTGCCAGCGACGATCGGCCCGGACCTTCAGCTAACCAAAAGCCAGATGATCACAGCCTTCATCGCGTCGGTGGGCGTGACGATCTTCGCGCGCCTGCTGCTCGGCTTTTTCTGCGACCGCTTCGGCCCGCGCAAGAGCTACGTCGCGCTGCTCATCTTCGGCGCCTTCGCGGTGGCCGGCTCGGCGTTTGCAAACAGCTGGGAGACCTATCTCATCTCGCGCCTGTGCATCGGCGTGATCGGGGCCTCGTTCGTCATCACCCAGTACCACACCTCCGTGATGTTCGCGCCCAACGTGGTCGGCATCGCCAACGCCACCACCGCCGGCTGGGGCAACCTGGGCGGAGGCGTGACGCAGGCGGCGATGCCCATGGTGGCCGCCGCCACCCTCGCACTGGGCCTGGCCGACTCGGAACTGTCCAAATGGAGGGCAGCCATGTTCGGGCCGGCGCTGGCGATGCTGGCGCTCGCCTATCTCTACTGGAAGTACACCACCGACTGCCCGCGCGGAAACTACTCCGAGCTGCCCGAGATGAAACCCAAAGCCAAGTCCAGCGGCGGCGCCTTCCTGAGGGCCTGTAGCGATTACCGCGTGTGGGTGCTGTGCCTGATCTACGCTGGCTGCTTCGGCATGGAGCTCTTTGTCAACGGTCGCGCTGCGGCCTATTACCAGGACCGTTTCGAGCTCAATGAAACCACCGCCGGCGTGATCGCTTCGCTCTTTGGCCTGATGAACATCTTCGCACGCAGCCTGGGCGGCTGGCTCGGCGACCGCTTCGCCCTGAGCGCCGGCCTGACCGGTCGCGTGCGCTGGCTGGTCATGATCATGCTCGCCGAAGGCATCGCGCTGATCGTTTTTTCGCGCATGGACGTCCTGAGCCCCGCCATCGTCGCCATGCTGGCCTTCAGCCTCTGCGTGCAAATGGCCGAGGGCGCGACCTACTCGGTGGTGCCCTTCGTCAACCCCAAGGCCCTGGGCGCGGTCGCCGGCATCGTCGGCGCCGGCGGCAACCTGGGCGCGGTCTTCTACGCCCAGGTGCTATTGCGCAGCGGCCTTCCGTTGCAAGATTGTTTCCTCTATTTCGGAATGTTAGTTGCTATCATCGGTGCGATTGGAGCCAGCGTGCGCTTTTCCGAGGAGACCGAACAGCAGGCACGCGCGGATTTCGAGGCGGGCCTGGCTGCACGAGCAGGCTGAGGCAACCATGCACACACAGACAGCAAGATGGCGGCGCAGCGGCGCCGCGATGGTGAGTTTTATCCTAACGCTAGCCCTTGGCGGCCCAACCCAGGCACAGCAACAAGAGGCAGCACCCACCGCCACACCGGCGGCGGAAGCACCCGCCGCTGAAGTGACGGCAGGGGCGGCGGCGCCCGAAGCCACGCCCGAGGCAGCCACGGCGGGCGAGACACCCGCGGAAGCGCCCCTCGCGCCACCCACGGCCGAGCCCGAAGCGGCCCAGGCCAGCTCCCAGCAACCCGAGCCACAGGACGCAGCCCCGCCAGCCGGCTGGGGCCCGACGCCCCCCGCCGAGGAGGCAGCTCCCGAACCGGCCGGACCGGTGCTCGTGCCCACCGGCTCCTTCTTCACCCGCTTCGAGCTGCGCGAGGGCTACGACGAAATAGGCGCCTCCCGCGCGCGCTTCGTGGAGGGCGACGCCTTCTTCTACCGCGCTCGCCTGGGCCTTGGCGTTTCGCCCATGGACGTGGGCGACGGTTTGAAGGTGAGCCTGGCCTTCGTCCCCCAGGCAAGCGGCAAGTTCGGGACCCTGGGCAGCACCGTGGCCGACGCCGACCTGGGCCTGCACGAGGGCTACCTGCGCCTGGCCGGTTCGGCGCTGCGCCTGGACCTGGGTCGCTTCGAACTCGACTACGGCGACGCGCTGGTCATCGGCAACCTGGGCTGGCACCAGACCGCGCGCAGCTTCGACGGCGCGCGCGTGCGCGCCAAGCCCAACGACAGCGGCAGCTTCATCGACGCCTTCTTTACGGTGCTGGCCGAAGGCCACGGCAGCGTGACCGACCCGCTGCTGGCCGGTGACCAATACTTCGCGGGCGTCTATGCGGACGTGGGCCCGAGCTTGACCGAGGGTCTCACCCTCGACCTCTATCTGTTGTCGCTAATGACCCCCGCCACCGACGACGATCCGCTGCCGCCGGATCCCGCCGACCCGATGGCCCCCCCTGCGACGGTCGATCGCGAGGGCGCCATGTCAGCCACCGTGGGTGCGCGCGCCAAGCAGCGCATCGACCTCATCGACTACCGCGCCGAAGCGGGCCTGCAATTCGGCACCAGCCGCGTGGATACGGAAGGCCGCAGCACCCTGGCCTACCACGCCGACCTGGAAGTGGGCGCAAACCTCGCCGACGATCGTCTGCGCGTGGCCCTCGAAGGGCTCTACGCATCGGGCGACGACCAGGACAGCACCGCCCTCGAGGGCTGGAACCAGCTCTTTCCCACGGGCCATAAGTTCCTCGGCCTGATGGACGTGATCGGCGGGCGCAGCAACGTCATCTCCGGCGTGCTGCACCTCAGCGGCAAGGCCACTTCAGCGCTCAGCTTCGGCCTCGACGGTCACATCTTCAGCCGCCCACAAACCCCCGCCATGGGCGCCGACGGCTACGCCGGCTCCGAACTCGACTTCATCATCAAGCACAGCCTGGGCCAGGGCCTGGGCCTGCGCGGGGTCTACGGACTTTTCCTGCCACCCGACAGCGCCCCATCCCAGGACGCCGTGCACTACCTGGAGGTCGAGCTGGGCTACGCCCTGCGCTAGCGCAGGGCGTAGCCCAGCTACGTCGAGCATTGGCAACACCGGCACGAGCGCCCTGAACGGGTCAGGGGCGTGCGAGACTTCCGCCGCGCACACCCAGAGCGCCGAAGCAACTGCGTAAAACCTGGAAATCAGCCAATCCAGGTCATCGACAGGCCATCCTCGGGTGGCTAAATTACCCACAGCGTCGCAGGGTGGACTCCCCTCTACCACCTGTGACGCCTGGCCGGCCCCGGCCGATCGTTTTCCCCCTCAACGATCGGCGGCCGGCCGTTTTTGTCCCCATCGCTCCCTCGCTCCCTCGCTCCCTCGCTGGGCCTCTACTGTGCCCCCCCCCGCGCCTGGATTGTAGGCGGGGCGCCGATATTCCCGTGCCGCCCCGCACGAGTTCGGGTGGGTTCAGGTGGCCCGGACTCAACGTGCCGAAGTCGCGGACTTTTTCGGCCAGAGCGGATTTTTGCTGCAAAGTGTGCAAAAAAGGACCAATCCTGGGTGGGTTGACCAGTAGCCAGTGGAGTTTGTCAGGTGCAGAAACCAACAAAACTATTCCTGATTCTCGCTGCGGCCAGCGCCGCGGCCATCGGTTGCGCTGAAACGCCCTCCTCGCGCGGGCCCGAGGTCGGCGCTGCGATCGACGGCAGCCCCACACCGTTCAACAACACGGGCGGAGCCGCCGGCGGCGGAGCGCCCGTGGCGGCCTCGAACAACCTGGCCGGCAGCACCACGCCGGCCGGCACCACAGGGACCACCGGCGCGACCAACACCAGCGGCGTGCCCTGCGACGTCCAGGCTGTAATCGCCAGCAACTGCCAGCAGTGCCACGGCGCGGCCCCCGTCGGTGGGGCCATCAGTCTGGTCACCCTGGAGGACTGGCACCAGGCCTCGCCCTTCTACGCCGGCCTCAAGGGCATGCCGGCGACCACGCCGGTCTACGAAGTCGCCCAGATTCGCATCAACAATGGCGAGATGCCCCAGGGCAAGACGATGGCGCCCGCCGATCTCTCCACCCTCGACAGCTGGCTGCTCGGCGGCGCCCAGCAGGCCCCCGCCCAGGACCCCACCTGCGCCACGGGCACCATCGGCGACACGACCACGCCGACCACCTCGACCGCGATGACGCCCACGGTCACCGACCCGCCGGTCCTCGAAAGCGGCGTGATCGACAACTGCACCCTGCCCGGCGCCTACGACACGCCCGTGGCCGCGCCCGGCGAGGTCTGCCACGCCTTCGACGTCCACGCCCCAAACAGCACGGGAGCCTTCACCGTGCCCACCGGCGAGTCCTACCACGAGTTCTACTACGCGGTGCCCTGGGCCCCCGGTGACGTCTGGACCCACTACGGCGCCGACTTCGACAACCTGCAGGTGCTGCACCACTACCTGGTCTTTACCAGCAGCGCCGGCAAGAGGGACCGCGACGTGGTCCAAAACGTGCTCGGCACCACGCTGGGCACCAGCGCCACACTGATCGGCGGCTGGGCCGTGGGCGGCTGCAACACGGAAATGCCCGACGATGTCGGTGGTCAGCTGCCCCCGAGCCCGCTGATCATGATCCAGTGGCACCTGTACAACAACACCGGCCGTTCGGCCCAGGATAACTCCAAGGTGCTGATGTGCACGGTCCCCGCCGGCTCGCGCACCCACACCGCCGGCATCACCTTCCTCGGCACCGAAAACTTCTTCGGACCCGTGGGCATGCCGGTGGGCCACAACGACTTCACCACCCAGTGCACCAACAACTCCGGTGCCCCCATCACGGTCATCGGCTTCAACCCCCACATGCACCTACTGGGTTCGAATATGAAGACCGATCTGCGCAGCGGCGGTAGCACGCGCACCATCTTCGACATGCCCTTCCAGTTCGACTACCAGGTTGGCTACGAGATCCCCCCCACGGTGGTCGCGCCCGGCGACACCCTGATCACCACCTGTTCGTTCGAAAACGACACCGGTAGCAACGTGGCCTTCGGCGAGTCGACCAACACCGAGATGTGCTACCAGTTCGCCCTCTCCTATCCGGCCGGCGCGCTCAACAACGGCGCCCTGAGCCTGATCGGCGCCCTGAACACCTGCTGGTAAGCGCCAGCCCCCCGCTGCCCGCGCCCGCGCGTGCGCGACCCCGCCGAGGGTCGTCGCCCCGCGGGCGCAGGCGTTTAATGGCGGAAGGCCCGGCCCATCCCGCAACAACCCGGGGCAACTATTTTCAACCGACGGCAAGGACCGATCATCCTACTTGGAAGCCGCACCCGTTCGGGTGCACGATCGCGTGACACACCCCGCGTAACCCCCCCGGAGACGACGATGCCACCACGCCACGCCCTTGCCAGCGCCCTTTTGCCCTCCCTCCTGCTCATGCTCGCCTGCGGCGGCGACGACGGGACGACCAGCGATGGCAAGACCAACGTCGCGCCGGGCGACCCCTTCGCCAACGCCCAAGAGGAGAACATCAACGTCATCGGCGCCCCGCCGCAGGACGGCGACGTGGGGCCCGACGGCACCACCGAGGGCCAAGTGCTGGTCGGCACCCCCGACGGCTCGGCGGACGGCACCGAGATCTGCTTCTCGGATACGCTGTGCGAGGTGGTCAGCACCGAGGTCGACTGGTGCGAGCGCGAGGGCGGGCCGGTCGACCTGATCTACATCGACGGTGTGCTGGTGGAGACCATCTGCTATCCGCCCGCCGAGGATCCGGATCGCCCGCTCGAGGAGATCTCGGGCAGCGGCGACATCGACATCGCCCAGATGGCCAACAAGACCACCGTGGTCTTCGACGAGTCCACCAACGGCGAGCCCCTCGAAGGCGACATCACCGTGGACGGCAACAATGTCTCCATCTACGGCAACGGTCCTGACAACACCATCATCGATGGCGACGTCACCCTGGACGGCAACAACACGCGCCTGCGCGGCGTCACCATCACCGGCGATCTGATCCTGCGCAAGAACACGGTGGCCATCGTGCTGTGCAGGATCCTGGGCAACCTTCGCCTCGAGACCATGAGCACCAACAACAGCGTGGTCGCCGAGACCGACGTCTTCGGAGACTTCACCTCCGACAGCAACAATAACCTCTTCGTCGGCAACGACGTGCTCGGCAACTGGGAGCACACCGGCAACGGCAACACCTGCGACCGCAACGCGAGCTTCAACGACGACAACGACAATCAACTCGTGGACGACGGCGAGCGCGACGGCGACCTGAGCTGCAGGTAGCCCTACAGACTCTCGAGGTAGGCCACCAGATCATCGATGGCCTCCTCGCTGAGCTGGCTGGTGCGGCCGTGCAGATCGCCGCCACCGCAGTCGGGGTCGAAGCGCTCGCGCAGGGTCTCGGCGCAGCCGGTGTGAATGAAGGGCTGGTGGTAGCCCACGTTGACCAATGACGGCACCTGGAACACGCCGCCGGTGCCCACGTCGAAGCTCTCGTTGTTGGTCAGCAGCGCGCCGTTGTGACAGCTGGCGCAGCCCACCTCCTCGGACTCGAAGAGCTGCTTGCCGCGCAGGGCAGCGGCGTCTTCGGCAGCGCGCAGGGGCGGATGGGGCTCGAGCGACTCGATCCAGTCGGCCATGGCGGTGATGCGCTCGGGGCTCTGGGGCGCGCCGCCCATGCGCCGCACAAAGACCTCGCCGACGAGTTCATCAAAGGTGGCCATGTCACCATCCCAGTGCAGAGGCTCGGTGCCCTTGATGCCCATGTTGAACAGCTGCGTGCGGCGCGGACCCAGGCCCGAAAATAGCCAGGTGCGCCCATCGTCGCCGCCGCCGGGATGGCAGGAAGCGCAGGCGATGCCACCGCCGGCGTCGACGTGGAAGAGGTCGTGGCCGGTGTCGCGCATGGGCGCACCGCCAAGGTCGATGTCGAAGTCCGGCGCGCAGGCCGCCAGGGCGCAAGCCTGGAAGGCGCCGTAGACACGGATGAGGTTGGGCTCGCGGGTCTGCACCAGCAGCCGGCCCTGGGCGTCGAAGGCAACGCCGATGCTCTGGCCGGCGTCCAGTATCGCGCCCGAGCCCTGGAGGCCCGGTATCTGACACACATCCGGGGGCGCGTCGGCCTGCAGGTCGAGCACGGCCACGTCGGGCGGATTCTCCAGCCCGAAAAGCACTAGAGCGAGATCCATGCCCACAATCGTCTCGGCCGAACCCGCGGCGCCGACCGCCAGCCAGCGCCCGTCGGGCGAAACGGCGCCGTCCACCGGCAGCACCAGGCTCGCGACCGGCCCCATGCTCCTGACGCCGCCGTCGGCCCCCATGACGCTGACGCCGTTGTTCACGATGGAGCTGCAGGTGCTGGCACCACCGCCGTAGCCTCCCTCGACCGGCGCCGCCGACTCGGAGGTCTCGATCGCGATCTCATCGGTCTGGGCGTTCTGGTGCACCATCACGACGCTGTTATCGGGCCCGCGCAGCGCGGCCCAGGCCACCGCGGCCTGCAGGTGCTGTCCCTTTGGTCCGTCTTCGGGAGGGGGAAAGAAGGCCGGCGCAAAAGGCCCCTGCAGATCGCTGGGGACCCGCCGTCCAAGCACCTCACCGGCGCTGCCGAGCTCGACCAGCTCGGCGCGCTTGAAAGTGCTGACAAAGAGCCGGTCGTCGGACGTGACCACCACGTCCTGCAGGTCCTGTTCCACCATGGTCCGCGTGCGCACGCCACCGCCTGCGGGATCGAGCGCGACCAGCTCACCGCCGGCGCAGGCCACCAGGAGCGCGTCGGTGGCCGCCCGGTAATCGATGCCACGGGGCGAGCCGCAGACCTCCGTGCGCGCGAGCAGTTCGCCCGTGCTCAGCTCGATGCTGGCCACGGCACCGGCATAACGCAGCACCACATGCACGCGCCCGGCGGCATCCTCGACCAGCCGGCCAGGCACGTCGCCATCCAGTAGCTGCACCTCATGGAGCACTGCCGCATCGGCCAGGCTCACGATCGAAACGCGGTCGCGGTCGGGATCGGCGGCGACCGCCATCAGCCCGTCGGCGCTGGCCAGCAGTGTGCCGCCCTCGATCGGCGGCGGCGCCTTGTCGGCCCGCAGCACTGGCGAGTCGTCCAGCCCTCGCACGGACCCCGTCGGGAACGGCGCCATCGTCACCGTCGGTGCCGGCGCGCCACCAACGGTGACCGCGCCCCCCGTCTGCGTCGGACTCGTGGTGGGTCTGGTGGTGGGACTCGTCGTGAAGCCCTCATCCCCGGTCGAGGGGCTGTCAAAGGTATTGCAGCCCAGGCTGAGCAACAGCGGCAGGCACGACCAACGGCACTTGGAAGAATTGGGCATCGATCCCCCTTTCCGCTGGGTGAGTCGCCGGACGCGATGGAGATTTCCGGCCACCCCAGGGTGTTGTGCCCAGTTTGTGGCGACCGCCGGCAGCGTGCAAGCGGGCGCCTTCAACTCTCGCTTTGAAACGCGCGGCGTTAGAGCGTCGACCGGTTTGAAAGCACCGCAAATTCGCGAGGGAGAGCGGGTTCAGCGTGCCGTTACGGTGCCGAAGTCGTAGCCCAGCTACTTCGAGGCGCCGTAGCGGTGCGCGGGGCCCGCTCTCCCTCGCGAAGTTGTGGTGCTTTCAAGCCGGTAGCCGCTCTAGGAGACTGGTGTCAAACGAAGCCTTTTCCCGTCTCAGGAAGAAAGTCGCGGCTCGGCTGTCCGCAGGGCGGAGCCCTCGGGCGGAAGGCTGAGGGGTGAAAATCGGCTGCCGAGCAGG
>JAOUOP010000120.1 GCA_029880325.1 Myxococcales bacterium
CGGCGGCGCGCTGGTCGCAGGCGGGGCTATGCGGGGTGGGCTGATGGGGGGGGCGGTAATCGCAGGGCGCGCCGCGGGTGGGGCAGTGATCGAGGGAGCCGCGATGGGCGGCGCAGTGACCCCCGGTGGCCCGGAGACCGCGCGGGGGGCTACCGGGGGAGCGATAGGGCGCGCCGCGGGGGCTGCGCTCATGGCTGGAGGCGCGGCCGGGTGGGTGAGGGGAGGGGCGCCGGGGGGCGCGCTGAGGGCAGGAGCCGGCTCGGGGTTTTCGGCATCCGCCGCAGCGGCCTCGATCTCTTGCAGCTTGGCCTGAAGCGCCGGGTGTGTGGGAAAACTCTCCAGCGCGTCCTGCAGGGCATCGCGTGCGTCGTCTGGAAGGTCCTGGGAAAGGTAGAAGTCCGCCTCATCGAGGGCCTCTTCGACTTCCTCGGGTAGCTCGTCGTCTTCTTCGACATCCAGCGTCGGTTTCGGAGTGGACACCGGAGCGGCCACCGAGGGCGCCTGGATCGGAGGAGGGGCTGCGGGCGAGGGCTCGGGGGCGGCGATCGCGAAGGAGGGCGCTTCAGCCGCTTCGGGTGCCTGTGCCGTGAGAGCTCCGTCGTCGAACTCGGCGCCGTCATCATCGACGAAAGCGATCTCTTCTTCGTCGGCGCCCCCGTCATCGTCATCGTCATCGTCATCGACGAAATCGAACTCCGCGTCAGCTTCTTGGTCGCCGGCTTCTTCGTCGTCCAGGAAGATGACGTCATCGTCATCGCCCTCGCCGTCCTGCGCGCCGGCGTCCACTTCGAGGCTCGCGTTGTCGGCGGAGGCCGGCTCCGCGGCGGGCAGGGGGCTGCGCAGCTCCTCCAGACGATGGGTCACGGCGGGATTGTTGGGCGCCAGGCTGGCCGCTTCTTCGATCAAGGCCAGCGCCTCATCGGGACCGCGCAGATGGGGATTTTCCGACAGGATGAGTAGCTGCATCACAGCCTCGTCGGTCTGGCCCGCCTGCAGGTAGGCGGCCTTGAGTCGTTTGCGCGCTTCGACGTGATCGGGATCGATGTCGAGCACGCGGTCGAGCTGCGCATGGACCTTGTCCCACATGCCGTAGCGCACGAAGACGTCGCACTCAGAGAGCATGCGCGAGACCTGCGCGTTGCGATCCCGTGGCTGATGGTCCAGGTCGGGGTCCTCGAGCACGATCTCCTGGGACGGATCTTCCCGGTCGTGCTCGAACGCGGGGCTGTCCGACCCGTCGGCGAGGTCGCCGTCTTCGTCCGCGTCCTCGTCCTCGTCGAGGATCACCAGTTCATCGAGATCGTCGTCCTCGACGATGTCGATCTCGTCTTCGGTCGGCAGCGGACCGCTCAGCTGCGAAAGCTCACCCAGGCGTTGTCGGGCCTGGGCATCGCCGGGCGCCAGTTCGAGCAGCCGGCGCAGAGTCTCGACCTCGTCGTCGGTGGCACCTTTGGCGGCGTGAATGCCGGCCAGCTCGCGATAGACCGAAATTGCTTTGCCCGGCTGTTCGAGCAGCTGGAAGGCCCGGGCCAGCAGCCCTAGCGTGGCGGGGGCTTTCGGATCCGCCTTGAAGCAGGTTTGAAGGTGCGACAGGGCGGGTTTTGGCTGACTGCGTTCGATGTAGATCGCGGCCACGTCCAGCGCGCGGTCGATGTCCTCGTGGCTGTGAAAGAGTAGCCGCTCGGTGACTTTCACGTAATCGTCGACGCGGCCCTGGGCCTTGAGCACGTCGGCGCCGCGGCGAAAGGCGTCAACCGCCTCATCGATGCGGTCGGCCTTCGACATACCCTCGGCGTAGCGAATTGTGGCTGCCACGTTGTTGGGATCGAGCGCGCCGATGCGCCCCAGGGCTTCGAGCGCGCCGTCGGGATGGCCAGCTCGCGCGTAACCCTCGACGACCTGTTCATAGGTGCTGAGCGCGTCGCTGGTCAGAGACAGCGCTTCGTACATCTCACCCAATCGCTGCCAGATGGAAAGATCGGCCGGATCGGATTTGAGCATTTGCTTGAAGACCGCCACGGCCTTCAGGAAAAAACCCTGGTTGGCGTACTGCTCGGCAACCACGCGATAGGCCTGGTTGCCCTCCTTGATCGCGCCTTGTTTCGTGTAGAGGTCGCCTAGCTTCAGCAGCGAGCGCGCGTCGCTCGGGTCGGCTTCGACGACTTTCCTGTACTCGACGATGGCCCGGTCGATCTGCCCTTTGGAGAGATACTTCTGCGCCGCCTTCTGCGCTTTGGCCCGGTCGACACTCACTTCAGCTGTTCCGGGGTCGCATCATCGACGACGATCTTGCCACGCTTGCTCGGGAGGATTCAGCAATTCGCATGACCCCAGGGCTGCTGCTCCAGGAGTGTCCCTGGGGGTGTCCCCGGGGGTGCTCCTGGTTGTGCAGAAACCCGTGGAATCAAAGGAAAAATTCAATGCCGGAGCTAGTCTACGGGCGGCCTCGGCGGGGGGTCAAGTATCGCTGCTGACCGCGATTCGTCCGGCCAGTGCGCGTAGCCCGAGCAGGTAGCTGTCAGCCCCGAAGCCCAGCACCGCTCCAACGCAGGCTCCGGCGGTCAGCGACTGCTGCCGGAAGGCTTCGCGGGCGTGGATGTTGCTCAGGTGGACTTCGACACACGGGCCTTGAAAGGCCGTCAGGGCGTCGCGAAGGGCCACCGAGGTGTGGGTGAGCCCACCGGGGTTGATCAGCACGCCCGCGACACCGGTCTGTTGGGCTTCGTGGATCCAGTCGATCAGCACGCCCTCGTGGTTGCTCTGGCGGGCCGTGAGTTCGAGGTCCAGCTCCGCGGCGAGCTGCAGAAGTGCGCGGTCGACGTCGGCCAAGGTGGTGGCCCCGTAGATCTCGGGCTCGCGGGTTCCCAGCAGGTTGAGGTTCGGCCCGTGCAGGGCCAGCACGCGTGTCGTCACGGTATCGGTCCGCTCGCTTTAGCCCGAACTATTCATGAAGGTGCGTCGCGAGGGCGCGGAAATGCCTTGCGGGACAGCGTGGCGCGGAGACGAGAATCCGCCGGCGTACTTGCGGTACGTCGAGGACGGCCTTTCGAGTACTCGCTGTCATGGAAGTTAGTTCCGCTCCCGCAGTAGATTATTGATGAATCATCCGGGTGACCAGGTCACGCCGGTGGGGCGCGTACATCGGCCTAGACGAGGTTTTCGAGCAGCTTCGGGGCCTGGATGCGCAGCAGGTAGCGGGCCTTGCCCATGTTGCCGCTCGGAGCCACCGTCACTGCTACGAAATACTCTTCGTTCAGCAGCCGGATGATGGTCGTCATGTTTTCGGCGCGCACCGAAACCTCGTTGGTGGTGCCCAGCTCGAGCATCTCGGAGGCTTGCTTCACCTGGGCCAGGACCGCGCTGTACTCGGCGCCCACGGTCTCCACGTTGGCGCCCTCGGCGGCGGCCGCGTAGGTCTCGACAGGAATTCCATCGAAGCCCATCAAGATGCCCGCGAACGCGCCCTCGGTCTGGTCGACCACCTGCTGCAAAAGCTCTTGAAACATGGGACCTCCACCCCTCGCGGGCGTCCCATGAGTCTACTACGAATTGGGGGGTCGACCTAAAAAGAAACCAGCCGGGCAGCGGCCTTGGATGTGGACTCGGACTTGACAGCGGCGACCGAGGCGGTAGATGTGGCCGCACCACGCGGACGTGGCGGAACTGGCATACGCGCTAGACTAAGGATCTAGTGGGGGCAACCCCGTGGAGGTTCAAGTCCTCTCGTCCGCACCGCTCGCCCGAGGGCGAGCGAAGGTGCTGCCCGCGCGGCCCGGTCGGAGTTTCCGGCCGGGCCGTTCGTGCGTTTGGGGCTGTACCGGGGTTCAGCGGGCGCCGGCGCGCTCGAAGAGACGCTGCAGCAGCAGGACTTCGCCGATGATGGCCGCCAGCCGGCCCTGCACCAGCTTCAGCGCGCCGTTCATCAGGGCGTGGGCGGCCGTCTGGCGCCCCGCGAGCAGCCCGTCCCAGGTGTCGCTCGAGGCTACAAGGACCAGCGCTGCGCGCCTCTGGACCTCGTCCCGGGCGGCCGTCTCCAACGCCCCGCCTTCGGCGCCCAGCGTGAGCAGCAGGGCCGGCTGCGAGGCGTCGGCCTGAAGCAGTGCCAGCGGCCCGTGCGTCCAGCCGCGCGCGGCTTCGGCGAAGTCAGGATCCTCGGCGAGCGCCGCCGACAGCGCTTCGCCCCAGGCTTGTGAGTCGAATGCCAGCGCCATGCCGCCTCCGGGGCCAGGGAGCGCGCAACATAGGGGAGCCCAGGGCGGCGCGCAATCACCGCCAGCCCTGGGCCAGCGAAGAAAGAATTTCCCCCTTTTGCCTGCGCCAGCGGGCACGTTCGCGCCGTGCGTATTCTGAGAATTCCTCGCTGTCCCTCTGGTACTGCTGCGGATTGTCCCGTGGGCGCCGTCACGGGACAAATAGGGAAATCTTTTTCTTTGCTGGCCCTTTGGTAGTGTCCGCCCCCGATGTCCGAGCTGCTGCGTTCCGTCTTGCTGAGCGACCTGGGGTTTCACCATGGCTTCAACCTGCGCCAGGGTGGCGTCAGCCAGGGCCCCTTCGCGAGCTTCAACCTGGGGCGCAGCGTCGGTGATGGGCCGGCTGCCGTGGAAGAAAACCACCGCCGCTTCGCCGCCGCCGTGGGCTACCCCGAGCGCGCGCTCTTCGAGACCAGCCAGGTCCACGGCGGCGCCGTGCATCGCGTTGCGGGCGAGCAGGTGGTGAGCGAGGTGCGCCTGCACGAGGCCGACGCGCTGGTCACGGCCGCCGCGGGCGCCGCCATCGGTGTGCGCGTGGCCGACTGCGTGGCGGTGTTGCTGGCCGACCCCGACAGTGGCGCCGTGGCCGCGGCCCATGCGGGCTGGCGCGGCACCGTGCGCGGTGTGCTCGAGGCCGCGGTTGCCGAACTCGCAGCGGTCGGCGGAGGCCGCCCGGCGGTTTTCGCCGCCGCCATCTTCCCCCACATCCGCAGCTGCTGTTTCGAGGTGGGGCAGGACGTGGCCGACACCCTCCGCGCCGCATCGGCGGTCGACCCGGTGCGCATCGTGCCGGGCCAGCTGCGGCCGCGGGTGGATCTCTCGGCCATCGTCGGTGCCAAGCTGCGCGCCCTGGGGCTGTCTGAGGAACGCATTGACGACGTGCCAGGCTGCACCCGCTGCGAGCCCGAGCGCTTCTTCTCCTACCGTGGGTTGGGGCCCCAGAGCGGGCGGCACGTGGCCGCCATCGTCGCGCGCGGCGGGGTGGCCGAACCATGAGCCGCAGCGACTACGCTGCCGCCATCGAGAGGCTCTTCGCCATGCAGTCGCGGGGCATCCGGCTCGGGGTCAGCCGCATGCATCAGGCCCTCGACTTCCGCGGCCGTCCCGACCGGGGCATGCGCTTCATCCAGGTCGCTGGCACCAACGGCAAGGGCAGCGTGGCGACGCTGATCGCCCGCGGTCTACAGGCCGCCGGCTACCGTACGGGGCTTTTTACCTCGCCCCACCTGCACCGCTACGTCGAGCGCGTGCGCATCGACGGCCGGCCCCTGGGCGAAGCCGAAGCAGCCCGCCGCATCCGGGCTTTGCTCGACGCTTTCGACGGGCCCGACGCCCCCGAGACGACCTTTTTCGAGCTGACCACGCTGCTGGCCATCGAGACCTTCGTCGAGCGTCGCTGCGACGTGGCGGTGCTCGAGGTGGGCCTCGGCGGTCGCCTCGACGCCACCACGGCGGTGCAGACCGAGCTGTCGGTGATCACGCGCATCGCCCTCGACCACCGGCGCATCCTGGGTGACACGCTGGCACTCATCGCGCGCGAAAAGGCCGGCATCCTCAAGCCGGGCGTGCCGCTCATCAGCGGCGTGCGCGAGCGCGAGGCGCGCGCCGTGATCGCGCGTCGCGCCCGCCGGCTCGGGGTACCCGTGTGGTGGGCCGGTCGAGACTTCGAACTCGAGCCGGGCTCGGGTGCGAGCTTTGGCGTGCGGCTGCCGGACGCCCGCATCGACGGCCTGCGTCTTGGCCTGCGCGGTCAGCATCAGCGCGAAAACGCCACCATCGCCGTGGCGGCGCTGCATCGGCTGCGCGACCTCGGCTTCGCCCTTGACGACGCTGCCATCGCCGCCGGCCTGCGCAAGGCGCGCTGGGCCGGACGCATCGAGCGCGTGGCGGGCGAGCCGAACTTCCTCTTCGACGCCGCCCACAATCCCGACGGCGCCGAAGCCTTGCGCGCCTACCTGGCCGGCGAGCGCAGGGCCGCGCGGTCGGGGCCAGGTTTGGGGCGCCGGGTGCTGCTCTTCGGCGCCATGGCCGACAAGGACTACCCGGCCATGCTGCGCATGTTGGCGCCCCTGTGCGACCGCGTCATCTACTGCGCCCCCGACATGCGGCGCGCTGCCACCACCGGAGCCCTGCAGAAGGTGCATCCGGGCAGCGCGGCCCGCGGCATGGCCGACGCCCTGAACCGGGCCAAGCGAGCGGCGGGCAAGGGGGGCGAAGTGGTGGTCGCCGGCTCGATCTTCCTGGTAGCCGAAGCGCGCGCGGCGGTCACCGGCGTCCGCAGCGACCCCCTGATTCGCATGTGAAGCGAGAAAGAGAAGCGAACATGGAAGAGCCGTCCGCCACCGAGCCGGGCCCCCTCGCAGGCTACCGCATCGTCGACATGACCCATGTGGTGGCCGGCCCCTACGCCACCCAGATCATCGCCGACCTGGGCGCCGACGTGATCAAGGTGGAGGGGCCCGACGGCGACCTGATGCGCACGGCTGGCAGGGGCCGCGAGCACGCCGACATGGCGCCCATCTACTTGACCATCAACCGCAACAAGCGCTCGCTGTCGCTCGACCTCAAGCGCGAGGGCGCCCGCAAGGTGATGGCGCGCCTGGTCGCCACCGCCGACGCCTTCATCACCAACGTGCGGCTCAAGGGCCTCGAGCGCTTGGGCCTCGACTACGAGGGCGTGCGCGCCATGCGCCCGGACATCGTCTACGTGCACCTCCTGGGCTACGGGCGTGGCGGTCGCTATGCGGGGCGCCAGGCCTACGACGATCTGGTGCAGGCCGCCTCGGGCCTGGCCGACCTTCAGCCCAAGAGCGACCGCGGTGGCGAGCCGCGCTTCATGCCCACGCTGGTGGCCGACAAGACCACGGGCCTGCACGCCGTTTACGGCCTTTTGGCGGCGCTGCTGCACCGCGAGCGCACCGGTCGTGGCCAGCGCGTCGAGGTGCCCATGCTCGAGGCGATGGTTTCCTGGAACCTGGTCGAGCACCTCTACGGCCAGGTTCACGTGCCGCCCAGCGCCCAGTGGGGCTACACGCGGGTTTTGACCCCCAACCGCCGCCCCTTCCGCACCCGCGACGCCTACATTGCGATCATGCCCTACACCGACAAGCACTGGCCGCTCTTCTTCGAGCTGGCCGGACGCTCCGACCTCTGGGATCGCTGGCGCGACGCCAGCGCCCAGGATCGCAACCGCCACGTGGATGAACTCTACTCAACCATTGGTCAAGTCACCCAGAGCCGCACCACGGCCGAGTGGATGGAGCTACTGGACGCCAACGACATCCCCTGCATGCGCATCAACGCCCTCGATGATCTGCCCCAGGATCCGCACCTGATCGATCGCGGCTTCTTCCGCGAGCACGAGCATCCCACCGAGGGGCGCTACCGCAGCATGGCCCATCCGGTCGACTTCTCCGAGTCGGGGACACCCCTGCGCCACCACCCGCCGCGGCTCGGTGCCGACAGCCGCGAGGTGCTCAGCGAACTCGGCTTCGAGGATGCCGAAATCGATGGCCTGCTGCAGGGCGGCTCGGTGGCGGAGCCGGACGCGAAATAGGGTTGACCACGGCGACGGCTACGGTCGCTCGGCGCCCAGCTCGGCCAGCAGCGTCAGGGCGCGCTCGGAGATGCGCGACAACTCGGCGGCCAGGGCGGCCCGTTCGGCCGCCGGGTCGAGGGCGGGCTCGGCATCGGGTGCCGGTTCCGCATCCTGCGAGGCGACCCGCTGGCCTTCGCCGTCGTCGTCCGAGGGCTCGGCGGCTTCCGCTTCCTCGGACGCGCTCGGCCCGGTCCCGATGCCGTCGGTCTCTGCCTCGGTGGTCACAGGGTCGGTCTTGGCGCTCGCCACGGCCACGGCCGCGGCTCCGGGTCCGGCGCCGGAGTGCTCGCCCAGCTCGCCGAAGTGGTTGTCGATGGCCTCTTCGACGCTGGCCAGCAGCTGCTCGCGTAGGGCCTTGACGGGGTCGCCGCTGGCTGGCGTGGGCCAGGGGCCGTAGTCGGGGGCTTGCCCAGGGCCGCTGCGGTCGACCCAGCGCACGGCGGTCTCGCGCACGTCCACGTGCACGAAGCTGCTGTTGGGGTAGAAGCCGACGCCGGTCTCTGACATCGCGGCCAGCCACTCGGCCAGCTCCCCGTTCTCCACGCCCTCGACGCGCAGGTCCAGGGCCGCGCCCCGTCGATGGCGGCTGCCGGCGCGGGCGCGCGGGCGGTGGCCGGAGACCAACTCGATGGTGCGCCCGGGCCAGCGCGTGGCGATGGCGTGCAGGCGGTCGAGCAGTCCGGCCACGACGGGCCTGGCGGCTTCGTCCTGCGCCTCGTCCGACGCGTTGCTTTCGGAGCGCGGTTTCTTGGCACGTGCCAGCTGGCTGAGGGCATCCAGGGCCTCGTCGCGCAGGGGCCCCTCGCAGCGGGTCAGCACCAGCGTCTGCTCTTCCACCGGCGGTCCCATGCGTCGCAGCAGCACGGGCAAAAGACCGCACTGGGCCCGGCCTTCATCGGCGGCTTCATCGTTGTGCTCGAGTGCCACCGGCTCCACGACCCCCGGCTCGGAGGTGCTGGCAGCGCCGTTGTCGGCTTCGCGCGCCTGGGGCGCCTGTTGCACCGCTTCTTCGGTCGCGCCATCGCCGTCTGTGCTGAGCGCGGGCTCGAGGTCGCGGCGCACTTCCGCTTGCAGCCCACCGGCGTGGGCCAGAATGAGGATCAGGGCGATGCAGAACTGGCGGTGTGTAAACATTACACCTACATGTATCCAGCCGCCTGATAGGTCAATTTTTCGGACATGCCCTCCGGGGCGTGCCCTGGCGGCCGCCGGGCGTGCGTGCTACAACGCCGGCCGCTCGGCCCACGGGGTCCCACTCCGTCGCCGTCGCACCTCCCGATCGAGCGGCTCCAGAACGGGGCCTGACGTATCTACGGGTGGTGGCGGCGAACGCTGTTGGGAAATCGCGGAATCGCCGGCCGGTCACCCCACGGTGGGGGGCCGAAACCAAGCACGCCACCCGGCTCGGACGTTCAGCCCGGTGCCCCATCGTGGGGTTGGCTGGTCGCGGATGGCGGACGATAACCGGAGCAAACGAGCATGACTGACGAAAACGTTGAGAGCACAAGCGCGGCCGAAGCCGCCCCCGAAGCCGCCCCCGCCCCCGAAGCTGCGCCCGCACCCGCAGCAGCCCCGGATCTCGATCCGCTGCTCATGGAGGACCTCCCGGGCATCGGCCTGCGCGACCTGATCGCGGCGGGTGTGCACTTCGGTCACCAGACCAACCGCTGGAACCCCCGCATGGCGCCCTACATCTTCGGCGCCCGCAACGGCATCCACATCATCGACCTCGACCAGACGGTCGTGAAGTTTCAGCACGCCCTGCGCTTCGTGGCCCATACCGTGGCCCGCGGCGGCCAGGTCCTCTTCGTTGGCACCAAGCGCCAGGCCCAGGAAGTGATTCTCGAGCAGGCCAGCCGTGCCGGCCAGTTCCACGTGACCGGTCGCTGGCTCGGGGGCACCCTGACCAACTTCCAGACCATGAAGATCGGCATCGACCGCCTGCGCAGCCTGGAGCAGATGGAAGAGGACGGCACCCTCGACGCGCTCACCAAAAAGGAGGCCCTGGGCCTACGGCGCGAAAAAGAGCGCTTGATCAAGTTCGTGGGCGGCATCAAGGAGATGAACGGGCATCCGGCCGCCATCTTCGTCGTCGACCCCAACCACGAGCACATCGCCGTCAAGGAAGCGCGCAAGCTCCACATCCCGGTGGTGGCGCTGACCGACACCAACTGTAACCCGGACCTGATCGACTACGTGATCCCGGGCAACGACGACGCGATCCGCTCGATCAAGCTGGTGACCTCGGCCCTGGCCGACGCCTGCGTCTACGGGCAGAGTCGCCGCCGCGACTTCATGCAGGTGGGACGTCGCGACGACGGCAGCGGTCCCGAAGTCGAGTTCGCCCGGGCCCGCCGCTCCGGCGGCGCGGGTCTAGGAGCCGCCCAGGAGCCCCCCCGCGGCTAGAACAGCCGACGGTTTGTTGAACTACGAGGAGCTTTCCGATGGCCGAGATCACGGCAGCGATGGTCAAGGAACTGCGCGAGCGCACCGGCGCTGGCATCATGGACTGCAAGAACGCACTCGCCGAGTGCGAGGGTGACTCCGAACAGGCAGTCGAGCTGATCAAGAAGAAGGGCCTCGCCAAGGTGGCCAAGAAGGCCGGCGCGATCGCGGCCGAGGGCGTGGTTCACGCCTACATCCACCCCGGCTCCCGCATCGGCGTGCTGGCCGAGATCAACTGTCAGACAGACTTCGTGGCGCGCAGCGAGGACTTCAAGGAGTTCGTCGACCTGCTCGGCATGCAAATCGCCTCCATGGGTGCCCAGTACGTGCGCCGCGGGGAGGTTCCGGCGGCGGATGTGGACAAGCAGAAGGAAATCTTCGCAGCCCAGCTGGCGGAAGAAGCGGCCCAGACCGGCAAGCAGAAGCCGCCGCAGGTGGTCGAGAAGATCGTCGATGGCAAGGTCGACAAGTGGCTGGCCGAAGTCTGCCTCGAAGAGCAGCCGAGCATCACCGACAGCGACCGCAGCATCGCCGCTCTCGGTGACGAGCTGTCGGCCAAGATCGGCGAAAAGATCTCGGTTCGCAGGTTCGTGCGTTACGAACTCGGCGAAGGCATCGAAAAGAAGTCGGCCGACCTCGCCGCCGACGTTGCCGCCGCGCTCGAAACCAATTGAGTCAAGCCCGCTGCTGCTGGCGTTCTAGGTGGCTGGTGTCAAACTAGCGGGCGTGGATCCCGGAGCGCCGTGACCCCGTGTGGGGCAGCCGAGGACCGAGGAAATACAGCGTCATTTTCGCAGCGGACTCGGATGGCGCACT
>JAOUOP010000015.1 GCA_029880325.1 Myxococcales bacterium
ACCATGCCGTTGCCGCCGGAGGTGCCGTAGCTCAGGGATAGGGAGGGCTGGACGCCGGCGCGGCCGGGGGGTAGGGCGATGGGGACGCTGAAGGTGCCGGTGCCGGCCGAGAGGTTGGGCGTGAAGGATTCGCCCATGCCTTCGATGGAGCCTTCGGCCTTGGGCAGGGAGATGGCCTGGGGGGTGACGGCGCTTTTGGGGGCGCCGTCGGGCAGGGCCTGGACGCTGCGGGCGGCGTCGGTGGCGTCGGGGTCTTCTTCGGCTTCGGCGTCGTCGCCGGTGAGTTCGGCGTCGGTGGGGGCGTCGGGGTCGTGGCTTTGCTTTTCCTCGGCTTCGAAGTCCGAGGAGTCGCTGTCGTAGGATGAATCTTGGCCGCCGACCTGGCGGCTTTCGGCGGCGCGGTCGTCGCCCTGGGTGACGGTTTCGACGCTCAGGGGCTCGCTGTCGGCTTCCTGCGCTTGCACGCGGCTGGCCAGGGGCGTGCCGAGGGTGAAGTAGAAGACCAGGGCCTGCAGGGCGCAGATCAGGCGTTGGGCAGGGCCGGGCCGGCGGGACTTGGGGCTTTGGGTGCTGTGTTGCACGGGGTCGCTGCCTCGGGGCTATTGGGGGGGGAGGACCACGGTGGGGGGCTGGCCGTTGTAGACGTAGCCGCGGCCGAGCTGGCCGTAGCCGTTGTCGGGGCCCCAGCAGGAGACCTGGCCACTGGCGTGCAGGGCGCAGGCGTAGCCCCAGCCCGCGATGACGTCGACGGCGTCCGTGATGCCGGGCATGTCCACAGGCACGGTGGGCAGGCCAGCGGTGCCGTTCGAGGACCAGCAGGCGACGGCGCCGGTGCTGCGCACGGCGCAGGCGTGGCGGTAGCCAACGCCGATGGACACCGCGTCGGAGATCAACGCCACATCGGCGACTACGGGCGTGCTGCTATCTGTGGATCCGGTGCCCAGTCCGTTATTGCCGTACCAACCCCAGCACGCGACGCGGCCGTCGCTGAGCACGGCGCAGGTCTTGCTATAGTCGACATCCACATCGACGACCGGCGCCGGCAGTGTCACGGCTGTGGGAGTCGCTGTGTCGACCGTGGTGCCGATGCCGACCTGCCCGCGGTGGTTCTTGCCCCAGCAGCTGAGCCCGCCCGTGGAGTCGATGGCACAGCTGTGTGCGCTGCCGGTGGTCGCGACGGCGTTGCTCATGCCGATGGCGTCCACGGGGGGATAGCCGGAAGATCCGATGAGGCCATTGCCGAGCTGACCGTCGGAGTTGTCGCCGAAACAGCGCACGGGACCGGCGCCCGTGTACACGTCGCTGCTGATGTCTTCGATGGCGCAGCCGTGCCTATGACCGCCGGAAATTGCGATGGCGTCGCTGATACCGCTGAGCTGGATGGCTTCGGGGCCGCGGCCCGCCGCGTGCAGTCCCCAGGCGTGGACGGTGCCGTCAGGCAGCGCCGCGTAGGTTCCTTTGTCCGTTGTCGCGATGTCCGAAACTGGCGATGTCGCCACCGCTGCACGCACTGGCACGCTTCGGCTCGCAGAGGAGCCATCGCCGAGCTGCCCTTCGTCATTTCTTCCCCAACAGACGACTTCTCCGCTGCTGAGCCGTGCGCAGATGTGCTCACGAATGCCGTCAATGGCGACGGCGTCGCTCAAGCCGTTAACCGGTTCGGGAGTCGAGTCCGGAGGTTTGGCACCGTTGCCAAGCTGTTCTGACCAGTCGGTGCCCCAGCACAACACCTGGCCATTTTCGCGCCGCGCGCAGCTATGCCATGTGGCTGCCGTAACCTCGACCGCGTCTGCCAGCCCGGGCACATTGAGGGCGGGGTAGTACAAGTCGTTCCAGTCGACGCCTGTCGCCCCATACTGGGGCAAGCCCCAGCAGGCCACCTGCCCGTGCTCGTGAACCGCACAGGTGTGCCCTAGGCCAGCTGCGAGCTGGGTTGCGCCCACGAGATTGAGAACTTGGACGGGGGAGGGCGACGCAGCGTTGGTTCCGGAGCCCAGCTTGGAAGCTCCGCCCCAGCACAACACCCTCTGGTCGTTCATCAAGGCGCAGGAGTGAGCGACTCCCACTGTGAGTTGCACCGCGCCGGCGAGGGTGCCAACGCCGCTCTCGCCCGGCACCATGACCGGTTCAGGGCTTGAGGAGACCAAGTCGTTGCCCAGCTGACCCGAGTCGTTGCTGCCCCAGCAGGCGACCTCGCCGTTGGGCGCCAGCAGCGCGCAGAAGTGTCGATCGCCGCCTGCCAGGTCCACCACCCCCGTGAGTTCTGGTGCACCACCGACACCGACGACCGCCGTGGGAGCACTCCGGCCACTATAGTCTCCAACGCCGAGTTTGCCGTCAGTGTTGCTACCCCAGCACTGCGCCCCATCCGCGATCATTACGCAGCGGCTCGTGCCACCTGCGCTGATGCCGCTCGCCCCGCTGAGCACCAGTGCGGGCGTCGAACTCCAGTCCCAGTAGTACACGTCGCCGTTGGCCTGGAGGGCGAGCAAATCATATTTTCCCTTCGAGATCGCGGTGGCCGGCGGCAGCCCGCCTACCGTGTAGGGGGTTGCTCCACTGCTTCCCCAACAGGCCACGCTACCGTCGACACGCAGCGCGCAGGTGTTGGTGCTTCCGGCGGTGAGTTGAGTCGCGCCATTGCAAACCTGCCGGCCGGCCACGTCGATACAGCCCCAGGGGCAGTCGACGGGACAGGGAAGGGTGCAGTCGGCCTGGCAGCCCGTACCTCCGTCGCACTGCTCGGGGCCGGACCAGGCACCCGCTTCGCCGCAGCCCTGTCCGCGTACGCAGCGGTAGTCGTAGACGGCGCCGACTGCGGATGGACCGGCGGCGTCGGCCAGCGGTGCGCCCGCCAGGATGTCGCCACCGGCGACGTCGAGGGCAGCGCCCAGGCCGTCGACGCCGGTCGCGTCAGACGCCTCGAGGGTTGGACCCGACTCGTAGCGGCCCGCCGTGGCGTTCCAGCGGTAGGCGTACAGCTTGCCAGCCGTTGCCGCGATCGGGCTGATCGGAGCCGGAACGGTCACGGCCGCCTGGGGCGCGCCGACCACCAGCAGCTCCTGGTCCAGGCCTAGCGAGGCTCCGAACTGGCTACTCCATACGGTGTCGGCCACAATCAGCCGTTGAACCTCCGCGTAGCTGCTGCCGTTGTGTACGAAGACGTAGGCGGCGCCCTCGTTGGGCTCGCCGGTGACATGGGCCGCCTGCACGCTGAGGTCGCTCTTGTCGGCCACGACGTCGGTATTCGGCGCGCCGACGATGATGTGCGTGCCCTGGACGGCGATGGCGGCGCCGAAGTCGTCGTCGGCTAGGGCGTCGGCGCTGGACAGGCTTTGCTCTCGGAGGAAGTAGCCGCCCGTCAGTCGGTAGACGTGCACGGCGTCGGCGACGCCGGTGTCGGCGGACTGCGCCGAGATGACGGCGAGGTCGCCTTGCAGCTCGATGGCGGCGCCGAAGCCGCGGTGGTTGAGCAGGACCTCGTCTTCAAGGGTTTGCAGCCAGCCCCAGACGCTGCCGTTGTACTGGTAGACGTGGACGACGCCGACGGTGGTGCCGGCGCGGTCTTCGAAGCTCTGCACCAGGGCGTAGTTGCCGTCGATGGCCACGTGGTTGCCAAAGCTGCCGTTCAGCTCGGCGGTGGGGGCCCCGAAGGCGGTTTCCTGCTTCCAGATTGCACCGTTGTAGCGGTAGAGGTAGACCCGGCCCTGATTGGCGAGGCTGGCCGAGTAGGCGGGGGCGCCGGCGATGGCCACGTTGCCCGAGAGGTCGACGCTCGAGCCGAGCTTGCGGTCACCGCTACCGAGGCCGTCGCCGCGTAGCTTCTGGATCTCGGTCCATCCGCTGGCGTCACGGTCGAAGAAGTAGACTGCACCTTCGGTGACGCCGCTGACGAGGTCGTGGGGGGCGCCGACGATCATGCGGTCGGCGTCGGCGGCGAGGCTCGAGCCGAAGCGGTCGTCGGCAAGGCTGGTGGGTTCGAGCTTGAGTTCGCTGGCGTCGTCCAGCAGGCCCGGCTGCACGATGCCGTCGCCGCAGCTGCCGCCGGTGACGAGCTGGCAGTCGGCGCCGCAGGTCTGGCAGCCGGCGGTGCCGCAGTATTCGACGAGGTTATTGCCGTCGTCGCAGGCTTCGCCGGACTCGACGATGCCGTTGCCGCAGCTGCCGCAGGCGCCCGTGTACCAGATGCCGCTGCTTGGGGGATCTTGGTGGAGGGTTGCGCTGAGGTTTTGGTCGGTGCCGAGCAGTTCGCCGCTGCCGGTGGCGTACCAGGTGGGCTGGACGCAGCCGCTGCCGGCGGTGATGCGCACGTCGTCGAGCATGACGTGCTCGATGGTGCTGCTCTGCATGGTGCTGAAGCGGATCTGGAAGTTGTTGACTCCCACATAGGGCGTGAGGTCGTAGCTTTCGGCGAACCAGCTCGAGGTGTTGCCCTGGCCGTTGGTCCAGTAGGCCAGCTGATCCCAGCCGACGCCATTGAACGCTTCGATCCGAAGGTATTCGCCCGCATCCAAGTAGGAGCCCACGAAGCGTAGAAGCTCGAGGTTTGCGGTGGTGTAGGCCGTGAGGTCGAGGGGGGTCGCGAGCGTGAGCACGCACCCACTGCTGCAGGCGTCGGAGTTGGCGATGGGATTGCCGGAGGCGCCGGTGCTTGGATAGTCGGTGGTCGTGACGGCGGATTCGGTGACCCAGTTGCCGCCTCCGGTTTCGACCCACTGCACGAGGCCGGCGCTGAAATTGTCGAAGAAGAGGTCACCGCCAGCGCCGCCACCACCGCAGCTTTCGTCGACGCGGGTGGCGCGGCCGGCCGCTTCGTGCTCGGCCAGGGTGGCGGTGACGGCCTGGCAGCAGTCCTCGTCGATCATGCCGTCGCAGTCCTGGTCGATGCCGTCGCAGATGGAGTCGTCGTTGGCCAGGGGCGCTCCGGGTACGCACTGGTTCTGCTCGGTGCCGGCGACGCAGAGCATTTCGCCGCTGCGCTGGCAGGCGCCGAGGCCGCAGGTGCTGGGCGTGTAAGGGTAGGCCTCGTCGTAGAGGCCGTCGCAGTCCTCGTCGATGAGGTTGCACAGGGAGTCGTCGCCGGTGGCGGTGCCCGGCGTGCAAGCGACGGTTTCAACGCCACCCGTGCAGCTGCTGGTGCCGCTGCGCTGGCAGACGCCGACGCCACAGGTGGTGGCGCCGGTCGGGTAGTCCTCGTCGGTGGCCAGGTCGCAGTCGCTGTTGATGCCGTCGCAGATGGCGTCGTCGGTGGCCGTCGGGGCCGACTCGACGCAGGTGTCGGTTACGGTGCCGGCGATGCATTGGGTGCTGCCGTTCGAGGCACAGACTCCGGAGCCGCAGGCGGTGGTTACTGGGAGGTAGCCGTCGTCGACAATGCCGTTGCAGTCGTCGTCGATGCCGTCACAGGTGGTGTCGGTGGCGGCCAGGACGGTGCAGGGGGTGGTGCAGTCGCTGTCGCAGCCGTCGCCGTTGATGGCGTTGCCGTCGTCGCATTGCTCGACGAAGGGCTCGACCACGCCGTCGCCGCAGTAGGGGCTTTGGGCGAGCTGGCAGTCGCTGCCGCAGACTTGGATGGGGCAGCCGACGGTGCAGTATTCGGTGACGGTGTTGCCGTCGTCGCAGCCTTCGCCAGGATCGGGCATGTTGTTGCCACACAGGGGCCGCACGAGATTACAGCTGGCGTCGCAGACTTCGCACTGCCCATCTGTGCCCATACCCTCGCAGCCGCCGGTTATGCGATCGCCGTCGTCGCATTGCTCGCCAGCGACGAGAAAGCCGTCGCCGCAGCCTTCGCTGGGCTGGCAGTCGAAGGAGAAGATGGCCCCGGGCACGATGTTGTAGCCTTCCTCCGGCGTGAAGGGGGCGCCGAGGAGGAGTTCGTCCGCGGTGATCTTGGGTACGGCGACCATGCCGGCCCGATCGCCGCCGTAGCCGCGTAGGTCTTCGACCAGCGTCCAGCGTCCAGTGTCGGGCGCGCGGCGGTAGATCGCGACCGGAGTCGAGGTGGGGACGTCTACCCACTCGCCGACGCTTGCGATCACCGCCAGGTCGCCGCGCAGGTCGGCGCCGAAGCCGAAGACGCGGTAGTCCGGGGGCGAGAGCAGGGAATCGACGAGCTGCCAGCTGGTGCCGTCGTGCTCGTAGAAGTGGGCCTGTCCGAGGCCGATGTTTGCGGTTGAGGGCCAGGAGGGGTCGCCGCTGCCCCACAGCGAGGGGTCCGCATCTTCCGGTCCCGTTTCGGTGACGAGCAGGCGGTCGCCGTCGAGGCGCACGGAGAAGCCGAAGGTGTCCTTGGTGCTGCCGACGTCCGGCGATTGCAGGGTTTCGCGAAGGGTCCAGAGACCCCCAGCGTCCTGCTCGTAGATGTAGATGATGCCAGGGCTCGAGAGGCGGCCGGCATATTCGTTGAGAATGCCGGTGGCCGAGACCAGCAGCTGTCCGCGCGCGGGATCGAGCACGACCTGTTCGCCGAAACGGACCTGGGTCAGCGGGGCGGGATTGTCGAGGCGTTGCGACAGGACCCAGGAGCTGCCGTCATGGCGATAGGTGTAGACCGAGCCGGATTCGGCGTCTCCCCCATCGGATTCGGTGAAGGAGCTGGCCACCAGGGTGTCGCCTCGCAAGTCGACGGCAGCTCCGAATAGGTTGGGCGCTTTTAGGGGATCGGGGGGGATTACGTCGGTTTCGACCCACTGGTTGCCGTCGTGGGTGAGCACATGGAGCGTGCCGCCGAGGTTTGACATCGGCGCGCCGACCACGGCGCGGTCGCCGTCGATGGCGATGCCAGTGCCGATGATGTAGGACTGCGCACCCTCGAACGTCAGCTTCTGGGTCTGCACCCACTGTCTGCCGTCGTGCTCGTAGGCCAGTACCCAGCCGGGCTCGCCAGTGGAAGAAACGACGTCACCCGGCACGCCGACCAGCAGCCGCGTGCCATCGAGGGCCATGCTCATGCCCGTGAAAGCTTGGTTGCTCACCTCCGGCACCAGGTCGGCTTCCGGCGGTACGATCTTTTCTTGGCTGGCGTAGCAGCTCGGACCCCACACCACGTCGCAGTCGGGGCAGCCGAGCAGATAGGCCCGCAGGCCGTTGGGCAGGGCCTCGGGGTTTTGTGGCGACATGCCGTCGTCGGCCCAGCTCAGCCACACGCCGCGGTCGACGGTCAGGGTGTGCACGTCGCGCTGGTTCGAGGGGCCGGTGAGCAGGCTGTGCAGCTTTTCTTCGTCGGGCTGGCCGCTGTAGAGGCGGCCGTCGCGCGATAGCACGCGGAAGTCGGCGTCGCGGTAGCCGTCGGCCATGCCGTAGGCGACCAGGATGGCGTCGTCGCCGAAGGCGGCGATGCTGGGGCGGACTTCGGGGATGTCTTCGGCGTCGGTGCCGGTGACGCTGAAGGCCTGGAGCGGATCGGGGATGTCGGCGCCGAAGAGCTCCATGGCGTGCACGCTGCGGCTTGGGCGGTCGATCCAGGCGAGGGCGTGGTCGGGCGGCGAGGCCGGGGTGGGTAGCACGCTCACCGAGGGTGAATGGCCGTCGCTCGCGATCAGCTGCTCGCCTTCCACGGGCGAAGCGCCTTCAAAGCGGCGGCCGCGCACGCTGCCGTCGTCCAGGCGCGCCCAAAGGGCGTACCAGAAGGGGCCCGCGGCGGAGACGGTCGGTTGGAGCGTTCCGCTCGAGGCGTCTTGGGTGACGGCGAAGGGCTGACCCAGGGCGATGCCCGCGGAGTCGAAGAGACGCGCCCGCAGGCTGTGCTCGTTTTCGCCGCTGAGCACCTGGCGCTCGTCGACCCACAGCAGCACGAAGCCGCCGCGCATGGCGGTCAGGCGCGGGCTGCTTTGGTGGATTGCCTCGTCGTCCGCGTCGAAGGCGGTCTGGATGGGGCCGAGGCTGCCGTCTGCGGCGACCAGTCGGTAGAGCACGCGGGCCGGCTCGCGGTCGAGGCGGTGGTCGGTCCAGCTTACGACCCAGCCTCCGGCGTCGAGGCCGGCGACTTGCGGGTCGCTGGGGTAGCCCAGGACCAGGTCGGAGTTGCCGTCTTCGAGCACAGCCAGATCCAGGGGCGACTGCTCGCTGTCGGGGAAGACGCCGCTGGCGGTGGCGCGGCGGCCCAGTAACCGGGAGTTGCCACCCTCCATCGATTGCCAGGCGAAGAGCAGGCGGCCGGCGCCGTCGGCGCCCAGGGCGTGGACGCTGAAGTCGGGCTCGATCAGGGCCAGGTCGGCGCTGGTGATGGAGACGGCCTCGGTGGTGCAGCTGGCCGAGCAGCCGTCGCCGTCGAAGTTGTTGCCGTCGTCGCAGGCTTCGATGGGCGCGGCGATGCCGTCCCGATCGACGTTGCCGTCGCCGCACTTGGCCGAGAGCATGCACTGGCCGACTTCACATGCAGAGGCGCCTTGTCCGCAGGGGCTGCCGTCGGGGTAGCTGCGCAGGCTGCAGCTGAGGGGCAGGGCGACGCTGCGATGGGGTTGGCCGAGCCAGGCGAAGGCGGCGTGGGCCTGGTCGCCGGTGCCGCGGGCGCCGACGCTGACGGTGCTGCGCGGCAGCTCGAAGCTCGCGGAGGTGGTGGAGGTTGCGTCGACCGCCAGGCGGCCTGCCGGGCCGTCGAGCTCGAAGCGCAGCGACTGCTCGCGGCCGAAGGACGGCAGTACCACGCTCCACTCTTGGGCCCCCAGGTGCAGGCTGGCGCGCACGGCGCCCAGGCCGTTGCTCTCGAGGCCGAGCCAGTGGTCGGCGTTGCCCAGCTCGAAGAAGACGAAGCGCTCTGCCACGTCGGCGACGTCGGCGCTCGAGAAGATGGGCGCGAACTCGAAGGCGAAGCGGCCCTCGAAGAACCAGGCGGGCAGGGCGGCGGGGTCGAGCACGACGCGGTCGAGGTCGCGGGTGGCCGGGGTGCCCAGGGTGGGCACGTAGCTGCTGGGGAAGGCGCCGAGTTCGACCTGGGGCATGGCGAGGTCGAGGTCGTAGCCCTTCAGGGTCGAGGTCGTGTTCCACTCGCCGAGCGCGAAGTAGACCTCGACGTTGGAGTCGATGCCCGGGGCCGCGCGATGCTCGAAGCGTTGGTAGCCGTCCAGGGGCAGGAAGGTGCCGAAGTCGTCGCGTGGAATGCCGCCGCTGTCGGTCAGCTTTAGTACGATCGAGCCGGTCTGGCTGGCGGAGGAGGCGCGGGCCAGCCAGGCGGTGGCGATGAGCGGTTGCGAGTCGGCGCCCGGGACGACAAGTTGCCGCTGCAGGTATTGGTTGGGCGGGGTACCGGCGGATTCGAGGCGCCTGGAGTCCAGCAGCAGATCCAGGCCAGTCGAGTTCAAGAAGGGCGGCAGGGCCGGGTTGCTGCTGGCTGTTTGCAGGTTGGTGGCGGGCCAGGTGCTGGGCTGGCTGCTCAGGGTGGCGTAGTTGGTGCGGGCGCCTTCGAAGAGCGATAGCGGGCCGTCGCTGCCGGCGCGCGTGCGCAGCACGTGGGGGGCGACCAGTTCGACGAGGCCGCCCGTGTTGACGAAGCTGGCCACGCTGTCGCGCATGGAGGCCGAGCCAAAGGATAGGCGCTCCACTTTCACGCCGCCGGTGGCGTCGCATTCGGTGACCTGGTAGACGCAGTCCGCGCAGGGGCCGC
Source organism: Myxococcales bacterium (assembly GCA_029880325.1). Taxonomy (GTDB): domain Bacteria; phylum Myxococcota_A; class Polyangia; order Polyangiales; family JAFGIB01; genus JAOUOP01. The sequence goes on from JAOUOP010000015.1 coordinate 9,605, forward strand.
AGGCCTGGCTGCCGCAGAAGTCGGGCTCGCAGGTGCCGGGCCAGCAGAGGTTTGGGGTCTCGGGCTGGCCGAAGCGGGCGCCGATGTCCTGGCCGCAGGTCGACGTGCCCTGGCAGTCTTCGTCGCGCGTGCAGGGGCCCTCGTAGTTTTCGCAGGGGCAGCTGGGGCTGCAGCCAACTTCCAGCGCGCAGTCGGGGCAGGCGCCGCAATTGCCTCCGCCGCAGTCAATGCCCGTTTCGCTTTCGTCCTTCACACCGTTGTCGCAGTGGGCCGGCACGCAGACGGAGAAGTCGGAGAGCGCGTAGCCGAAGGCGCTGCCACGGGGCAAGCAGACCAGGCCCCGCTTGCAGTCGGAGTCCTGACCGCAGCCGCCCATGCCGATGTCGCAGCGACAGCCCTCGGTGCAGAAGTCGCGGGATAGGGCGCTGGAGTCGAAGGGCTGGCAGGCCAGGCAGTCGGATTGGGTGTCGTGGTGGCCGATGGCTTCCCAGTGGAAGTCGAGGCGGATCTGGTCGTTGAGGGCGTTCTTGCTCGCGTGGGTGACGGTCAGACGCAGGCGATCGAGGCGCGCGCGGTTCATGTCGGCCTGGAGGAGGTCGCGCACCGGGAGTTCGGCGCTGGTCACGGCGAGACCGGTGTCGACGACCATGCGCACGGTGGCCAGGGCGGCGCTGCTGGGGTCGGAGTTTTCCCAGAGCGTCAGCAGGCAGTCGATGAAGGGCGCGTAGGCCGGGTCGCTGGCATCGAAGTCGTAGCTGCTGATGGGGCCGCCGATCGCGAAGTTGTAGGGGCCGGCCGCGTCGGCGCAGGCGCTGCTGTCGAGGCTGATGTTGAGCGATGTGGCGGTGGCGTCGGCGGCGCCGTTTTCGTCGAAGGGCCAGTCGATGCGGCCGAGCCGGCGCGCTTCGCAGCGATCGCACTGGCCGGCTTCGATGCAGTCGATGTCGGCGCAGTCGATGAAGCCGTCGCCGTCTTCATCGAGGCCATCGGTGCATAGCGACTCGGTGCAGGGGGTGGGGCAGAAGCCGCCGCAGTCGCGACCGTCTTCGTTGTCTTGCTTCTTGTTGTCGGTGCACTGGTCGACGCACACGCCCATGTCGAGGCCGCCCTGCATGTTGCAGCTCTGGCCAGCCGGGCAGCGATCGGTGCAGTCGATGGTGCCCGTGCCGCAGATGGTGTCGGTGAACTCGCCGCACTGGACACCGGTCTGCTCGCAGGTCATGGGCTGGCAGACGCAGGCGTTGTTGATGCACTTGTCGGGGCTGACGCAATGGGTGTCGTCGATGCATTCCACGCACTGGGCCTGGGAGTCGCAGTAGCCGCCTGCGGCGCAGGCTTTGCCGAAGGCGACGCTGTGCTTACAGTCCGTCGCGACGTTGCAGACGTCGTTGGTGCACTCCAGGCCGTCGTCGCAGGCCATGTCGTCTGGGATGTGCTCGATGGTGTCGGTCGCTTCGATGCACTCGTCCTTGGTGCACGGGACGCCGTCGTCGACGTCCGGGGCGATGCCGGCCAGGCAGCCGCGCGCGGAGTCACAGGTCTCGGCCCCGTTGCAGAATTGGCCGTCGTCGCAGTTCGGCGGCGGGCCGAAGCCGCAGACGTTGCCGCTGCAGACCGGAGGGCCGGTGCAGAGGTTGTTGTCGTTGGGACACTGGGCTGCGTCGGTGCACTGCACGCAGCTGCCCAGGCCGTCGCAGTAGCCGCCGGTGACGCCCCCGCCGGTGACGGGGCGATCGCTGCAGACGATGCCGGCCATGTGGTTGGGGTTTGCGCAGGTGCCGGCGTTGCACTGGTCGGCGGTGCAGTCCTTGCCGTCGTTGCAGTCGGCGGCGGTGGTGCAGCCGATGGTCTGCTCGACTTCGACCACCACGTCGTCGACCATGACGTGCTCGAGGGTGCTGCTCTGCTTGGTCCGAAAGCGGATTTGGAAGTTCGTGACTCCGAGATAGGGCGTGAGGCTGAAGTTCTCGGCGAGCCAGCCTCCGGTGTCACCCATGCCGTCGGTCCAGTAGGCCAACTGGACCCAGCCGACGCCGTCGAATACCTCGACTTGCAGGAATTCACCGGCGTCCAGCAACGAGCCCACGAAGCGCAAGAAACGCAGGTTGGCTGTGGTGTAGGGGGTCAAGTCGATGGGGGCCGCGAGGGTGAGCACACACTCGCCCGCGCAGCCGTCGGAGTTGGCGACGGGATCGCCCGAGGCACCGGTGGCAGGATAGTCGGTGGTATAGGCTGCGGGTTCGGTGACCCAGCTGCCGTCTCCGGTCTCGGTCCAGTTAATCAGGCCCGCGCCGAATTCGTCTCGGAAGACCTCCACCAGCGCTGCGCGGCTGGTGGCGATTTTGGGCTCTTCGCTGGTGCAGCTTGCGCTCAGGCCTACCGCCAGAATCGCGAGCGAAATCAGAGCCCACGGTTGCCACCGAGGCTCGAACGGACGTGGCTTCGGCGAGAGAGAGCGGTGGTTCACCATCGACGGACTCCGAACTACGCAATAACGCAGCTGGGCCGACGGAAACACTGCGACGATTGTCCCCGGGGCGTGCAGTGCCCTGCGACGATTGTCGCAGGGTGCGCCTCGAAACCGATGCGATCGCCCTGGTTGGGGACCCTATTCGGCGCTCAAGCTGAGGGCGAAGAGGCCGATGCCGCGCTGGTCCGGCGACTCGTAGCTGGTGGCCAGCACCACGACCGTTTTGCCCGGCTCGAGCGAGAGGTCGGCGATGCGCGCCGAGTTGGCGGCGAAGCCGTCGAAGAGTCCGTCGTCGTTGACGGCCAGGCAGTCGAAGGGTGAATCGAAGGCGTTCTGCTCGTCGGCATAGACCACCAACATGGGGTCGGCCACGGTGGCGCGCGGCGGCATCGGCAGCCGATCGTCGCCTTCCATGGTGATGGTGAGGCTGCGGCTGACCTGCGAGTCGCAGATCTTGTAGGCCCTATAGGCGACTTCGCGGGCGGTGACGAGCATGGCGGGGCAGCCGTCGTCGGGCGCGATGCGCAGCCAGGTGTGCTCGGCGTCGAGCATGTCTTCGAAACGCAGGCTTTCGCCCGGCTCGAGTTGCAGGCAGTCGGTGCGCGGCGGGGGCGCGATGACCGTGGCGTCGACCGCCGCGTCCGGAGGTTCGTTTTCGTTGTAGGCCTCGATGGGAGCGACCGCGTCCGGAGGCGAGAAGTCGGGGATGGCGGAGTCGTGGGGCGTCAGCTTCGGGGGTAGGGGTAGGCTGGCGTCGAAGGGGGCGAAGGCAATGCCGGCCTCGGGTTCGGGCACGGGGGAGCTGTCGTCGCCGCAGGCTGCGAGCAGCGTCAGCACGAGACAAAAAAGTGCCGGAGCGGTTTGGGTGGGCCTGCTGCCGAAGCGGTTCATGACGTCGACCGAGGGGGCTGCGCTCGTGCGCTCAACCCGGAGGTTGTGCGCTGCCTTGGCGAGCTGTGCCATATTTGGAACCCCTTGGCCAGCCGGCGAAGTGGCCGGTTTTTGCCCTCCACGCGAGCGTGCTACATGCGACGGCGGTCGAGGCGATGGAACTGCACAGCCGAGTGGGACGAGCTTTCAGGTGCGGTGGCGCGCTTTTGCCGCTGGCGCTTGTGCTGCTGCCAGCGCGGGCGCCGTTGAACGGCGGGAGTGCAGCGGGGGCCAAGCAGCGCGCCGAGGCCGCCCGTTCCGATTGGAGTTCCGGGCCGCGCAAGGCGCATAATGCGGTGGCTGCGAGCAGTTCCGGACTCGATGCGCTGGGGCCTGGCGGAGCGCTCGGGCTCGCGCTGCAGGGCTCCGGCGTGCTGATGGCGCAGTGGGATCGGAGCGCCGCGCGTCAGACCCACGGCGACCTGCGCGGTCGCGTGCGCGTGCTCGATGGGGCAGGCGCAGGCGAGCACGCCACGCATGTGGCCGGTACGTTGATCGGCGACGGATCGGGCCAGGCGGCTGCCAGGGGCATGGCGCCGGCGGCGTCGGTGCTGGCCCTGGACTGGATGCTCGATGGCGCGGAGATGGCGGCGCTGGCGGCCCATGTTTCGGTCTCGACCCATGCCTATGGTCACGTCATGGGCTGGGCCCAGGACGCGCGCTGTCCCGACCGGCCCGTCTGGCACGGCCGCGAGGGCGAGTTCGAGGATTTTCGCTTCGGGCGCTATGGACCCGAGGCCGCGGCGCTCGATGGGTTGATCCGGCGTGGCGATTTGGTGAGCGTGTGGGCCGCTGGCAATGAACGCCAGGATGTCGGTGCGGCGGCCGGTCAGGCCCACTATCATCATCCCGATTGCAGCAGCGTCTTCAGCGACGAGCACGCTTCGGAACTCGCGCTGCAGTACGACACCATTGGGCTTCAACAGACAGCCAAAAACGCGATCGTGGTGGGTGCGGTGGCGGCTCCCGCGGCCTATCCGAGCAGTGGTGCCGAGATCGTGCCCACGGGCTTTTCCGGTTATGGACCCATGGATGATGGTCGCGTCAAGCCCGACCTGGTGGCTGCCGGCGAGCTGGTTTACTCGACGGCCGTGGCTTCCGATGTGTCCTATCGGAGTTATTCGGGCAGCTCTTCGAGCGCCGCGGTGGTCAGCGGTGGCATTGCGCTGCTGACGGAGCACTATCGCGCCTTGCACGCGGGGCGCGATGCCTGGGCCGAGGAGATCAAGGCGCTTTTGCTGCATCGCGCGCGCGATGCCCAGGCGCCGGGGCCGGACTACCAGAGTGGCTTCGGGCTCTTCGATGCGCGGGCTGTGACCGAGTTGCTTTCCGCCGACGCCCTGGCCGATGCGGACGGCAAGCTGCTGCGCCTGGGGGAGGTGCGGGCGGAGGGTGCGGCCGTTACGCTGGAGACGGTCGCGGTCAGCGCGGGACAAGCCCTGCGCGTGACGCTCGTCTGGATGGACCCGCCGGCGAGCCCGGGCGGCGGTGGGGTGGATGAGATGACGCCAGCGTTGGTCAATGACCTTGACTTGGCGTTAGTCGCGCCCGATGGCAGCACGGTCTTTTGGCCGTGGTCGCTCGATGCCGGCGCTCCCGAAGCCGAGGCCACGCGCGCGGGCGAAAACCGCGTCGACAATGTGGAGCAGGTATGGGTTTCGGCAGATGAAAACGTGTTCGAGGGGCGCTGGACGGTGAGGGTGGACTCGAGCAAGCCCCTCTATCGATTGGCGCCGCAGCGCTTTGCCCTGGTGAGCGATGTGGGCCTGGGCCCGTCGCCGACGCCCGTGCTCGGCAGCGCCGCGCGCGTGCTTGTCGAGGCTTCCGTGGGCGATGGCCCGATCACGCGCTCGCTTCCCATCGAAAACCTCGGAGCCGGTGCGCTGAACTGGAAGCTCTCCGGGGCCGAGGCGGTCGACTGGCTGGCGCTCGATGCGTCCTCGGGGAGCGCTCCGGCCACGCTGCGGTTGACGGTGGATCCGTCGGGCGTCGCGGGCGCGGGTGACCACTTTGCCACGCTCGAACTCGAAAGCGACGGGGGCAGCCGTCGCATGGGCGTGGTTCTGCGCGTGCGCTGCGAAGCGGCATGCGACGGGCTCGGGTGCGGTGTCGATCCGGTCTGCGGTGAGAGCTGTGGCGCCTGCGCCTTCGGTCAGGCCTGCACGGCCGAGGGCAGCTGCGCGGGCTTGTCCGATGGTTGTCCAGGAGTTGAGTTGGGGTCCCAGGCGCAGATGGTGGTGGCTGCCGGCAGCACCGAGGGCGCGAGCGATGGGGATTGGGCCAGCTGCGGCGGAGCGGGCTTTGCCGAGCGCAGTCTGCATTGGGTGGCGCCGGCGGCTGGGTTCTGGCGGGCAGCGCTGACGCTGGAGCGCGGCGATGGCGTGCTCTACATGCGCGACGGCTGCGGCGGCCAGGAGCTTGCGTGCAGCGTCGGCGGGGCCGAGGGCGGGCCGGCCATCACGCGCTACTTCGAAGCCGGTGAAGCGGCGGTGATCGTGGTCGATGGTGCGAGCGATGTGGTCGACTTTAGTCTCGCGCTGCAGCCGTCGCCCTGTCCGCAGGCGGAGCTGGCTTCGGCGCTGGGTGACCCCGTGTATGCCGACCGCACGGCCGGCGCGGGCGACGGTGACGAGGGCAGCTGCGGAGGCGCGGGCCAACAAGAGGTCAGCTTTGGTTGGACGGCGCCGGCCAGCGACGTCTACAGCTTCGAGGTTTCGTCGGCCGATGGGACCGCCTCGCTGTATCTGCGCGACGGCGACTGCCGGGGGCCGGAGCTAGGGTGCGCGTCGCAGGCCGAGGGCAGCCGCATCGAGCGCATGTTGGAAGCGGGACAGCGGGTGGTGGTGGTCGTCGATGGCCTGTCGGGCGCGGGGCGTTTCGAGCTTGCGATTGTGGCGGCGGCGGGGCTGTGCAGCGGTCGCTGCGAAGGAACGCCCAATGGGGGCGGTTGCTACTGCGATGCGGCCTGCGTGGAATTGGGCGATTGCTGCGAGAGCGCCTGCTCGCTGTGCGGCGCCTGCTGCGAGCCGCAGTGCGAGGGCAAGGTGTGCGGGCCCGACGGCTGCGGCGGCAGCTGTGGGGAGTGCGGTGGCGGTGAGCTGTGCGACGGCTGGAGCTGCATCGAAGACCCTTGCGTGGAGCTGGCCGAGGGCGCCGAGTGCAATGACGCCGACCCTTGCACGGTGGCCGACCGCTGCATCGGCGGCCGCTGCGCGGGCGAAGTGGCTTCGTGCGATGACGACAACGGGTGCACGGTCGACAGCTGCGATGGGGCCCAAGGGGGCTGCGTGCATCGGTGGCGCGAGGGCTGCTGCCGCCATGACGCTGACTGTGAGGGCGGCGATGGCTGCACCATGGCGCGCTGCGAAGGGCAGCGCTGCGTACAGGAGGCTGTCGCCGACTGCGGCGATGCTTCCGTCGATGACGCGGATGCCGGCAGCGGCGCGGGCAATGGGAGCGGGGGCTGCGGCTGCGCGGTGCTGGGCGGTGGGGACTGGGTGGGATCCAGGCGGCGTTTCGGGGTCTTCGCGCTGGGGCTCGCGTGCGCCCTGGTCGGCCTGCGACGGCGTCGCGCGCGGTCACGAACTGGGAGTCAGGACGCGCATAGGCCGACGCCATCGCCGTAGGGGGCGCCTTCCACCGTGCGGCAAGTCTCGTCTGTCTCGCAGTTGGGAGCTGCCAGGTCGCAGGTCTGCATGCAGCGGGCCTGCGCATCGACACCGACGCAGACCGAGCCGCTGGCGCAGTCGTTGGCGAAGCCGCAGCTGTCGCCCGCTGTAGCCTGCCCCGCCGGCAGGCACGCCATGCAGGGCGGATCGATGGCGAGGGGATAGCAGCCGAGGCCGTCGCCGCAGTCGTCGCCCAGCAGGTCGCAGCCGTCGCAGCGATCGCAGAGGGCGGCGCCGGTGGTTTCGTCGGTGGCGTCGAGCAGCTCGATGCGGCAGAACTGGCCGGCCGGGCAGCCCGAGGTGCGATTCAGATCACAGCAGTATCTGCGGCATAGCCCCTGGTTTCCAGAAGCCGTGCAGTCCAGGCCCGTCGCGCATTGCCGCTGCGAGCTGCAGGGCTCGCCGTCGAGACCCGTGCCCGCTTCGAGGCAGGCGGTCGCGACGTCGGCCACGCCGGCGTCTTCGTCGGGGCTGGAGGAGGCGAGCGTCAGGACGCAGCTGCTGCCGGTCTCGCAGGAGTCCGGATCCCGGAGGTCGCAGCTGCCTTCGGGGCCGCAGCTCTTGGTGGGAGTGGGGGCGGAGGCGGTGGCGTCCGGTTGGGACGCGTCTTGAGCCGGCATGGCGGCGTCGACGTCGACGCTGGCGTCGGGCAAAGCCGTTTCTGATGGCGTCTTCTTGCCGGTGGTCGCCGGCTGGCTGCTGTCGTTATGGGATGAATCGCAGGCGAGCGTGAGCAGCGATAGCAGCAGCGGCAGAGCCCATCGCGAGGGCGCTCCGGCGCGACCATCAAGCTCGGGTGAAGTCGAATCGGGCCGGCGTCGAGACACTGCGCTGAGTTGGCACAGTCTTCGCCAGCGCGCAAGCGCATGGGGCCGGGGCCTTTCCCTGCTAGGATTTCGAGTGATGGCTCTGGATCCGAAATTCTTGAAGGCCGAAGAACTCGGAATCCGCCTGGAGATCGTGGCGGGGCTTCCGATCTGGGAGGCGCATCCGGTGTGGAAGCACCAGAAGGCCATCGACCGGATTCGAGCTTCGATCACCCGCTCTGGTGAGAACTGTGAGTGTGTGCACGCCTCGGACGTCTACGTGCTCTTCGGTTTTTGATCCGTCGACGCTGCTCGTGCTGCACACCCGCAAGGACGGGACGACCCGCAACATCGCTCCCTACACGGTTGACCTGGAGTGCGGTTGTTCGGTGGTCGTGTGATGGATGCGGGCCCGATGACCCCGACGCGGCCTGCCTCAGTCTCGGTAGCGAAAGCTCGCTTCGCGCGTGGGGCCCACCGAGATCCAACCCAGTGGCACGCCCACGAGCGCTTCGATGCGCTCGAGGTAGGCGCGGGCTTCACCCGGTAGCTGGCCGCGGCTGCGCACCTCGCTGGTGTCGCAGCGCCAGCCCGGTAGGGTCTCGTAGACGGGGCGCGCGCGTTGGAGCTTGAAGGCGGGCAGGAAACGTTCGCTGGCTGCGCCGTCGAGTTCGTAGGCGTGGCAGATCTTCAGCGATGGTTCCGGGTCGAGTATGTCGAGCATGGTCACGGCCAGCTCGGTGGCGCCCTGGGCGCGTGCGCCGTGGCGGGTGGCGACCGCATCGAAGTGGCCGATGCGACGAGGGCGACCGGTGGTGCGGCCGTATTCGCCGCCGCGGTCGCGCAACAGGGCTGCTTCGCGCGCATCGAGCTCGCTGACGAAGGGGCCGGCGCCGACGCAGGTGCTGTAGGCCTTGGTGACGGCGATCACGCGCTCGATGGCCCAGGGCGGTAGGCCGGCGCCGACGCAGGCGTAGCCCGCGAGGGTGGAGCTCGAAGTGCTATAGGGGTAGATGCCGTGGTCGGGATCGCGTAGGGCGCCGAGCTGGGCTTCGAGCAGGATGCCTTTGTCCTGGGTCAGCGCCTGATGCAATAGTTCACTGCTGTCGCAGACGCGGGGCTCGAGCCAGCGTGCCCAGCGTTCCATGGCGTGCTCGAGTCCGGCCCGATCGACCGGCGCTGCGCCGTGGCGCGCCGATAGCCAAAGGTCTGTGTGTTGGAGGACTTCGGCCGTGCGCTCGCGGCGGCGTTCGCTGTCGAGTAGTTCACCCACGGTCAGGCCGAGCTTGCGATACTTGTCGCCGTAGCAGGGCGCGATGCCACTTCGGGTTGAACCGAAGCTCCTGTCGCCGAGCCGCTCTTCTTCGAGGGCGTCGAGCTGGGCGTGATGGGGCAGGAGCACCTGGGCGCGGTCGGAGACCCGGACGTCGGGTGTTGGCAGTCCCATGTGTGCCAGCGCTTCGAACTCGCCGCGCAGGGCGTCGCGGTCGAGTGCCATGCCCGGGCCGAGCAGGCTCTGCACCCCGGGCCACAGCACGCCGCAGGGCAGCTGGTGCAACACGAAGCTGCGCCCGCCATCGACGACGGTATGCCCCGCGTTCTTGCCGCCCTGAAAGCGCACCACGAGATCGGCGTTCCGGGCCAGCATGTGCGTCAACTTGCCCTTGCCCTCGTCACCCCAATTGGCTCCCACGATAGCTGTCACCGGCATTTGGACCTCCTCGGTTGCGTGCCGCGTGGCCGATCATTGGAGGTGCCGCTAAATAAGTCCAATGGATGTTAACGATACCCAGGATAATGAAACCCTATGGGATGCGGGCTGGCGCCGACCATGGGTATCCCACGTCTGCTCTCGGGTGGCCGTGAAGGCCGTGGGGGGGATGGCAGGCCCTAACCTGGCACAGTCGTGCTAACCGCCAGCGAGCCCTTGGAGACGGCCGTGTGGATGCTTCTGGTGCACGCGGTATGACACGGCAGCTTTTGCCCTGCTCACTACCTGCCAGCTTTGCGCCGCACGATCAGGTACTCGTAGGAAAGCGTCATCAGTCGGGTCAGGGCGTCGAGGGCGCCGAAGCTGGTGACGGCGAGGGGGGCGTCGCCAGCGTCGGCGTAGATCAGGTTGACCAGGCGGTCCTTGATGGTCACCGGGAAGACTGCGGCGGCGCCGGCCCGGGCGCCCGGGACCTCGACCAGGACGTTGGCGTCGGCGAGCGAGTCGCCGGTCTGGACGCGCGCGCCGCTGCGCTGTTCGAGCATTCGCGTGAGGAAGCAGGCTTCGCCCAGGTCGATGGGGCGGCCGTGCATCAGGCGTACGCCACCGGTATCGACGACGCCGTGGCACTGCAGGTAGTTCGGGTGCAGCACGAAGAGGGCGGCGCGTTCGGCGAAGAGGCCGGCCAGCTCCAGCGAAAGCTCGAGCAGCCGGTCGCGCTCGTTGACTTCAAGTAGTTCGCGCTCGAGGGCGGCGATGCGCAGCGGCGTGGGCGGCTCGGGCGACTCGGCTCGGGGGGCTCGCACTTCGAGCGCACCCATGGGGATCGGCGGCGGCGGGATGCTGGCGGCGAGGTTGGTCAAGGGACGCAACTCGGGTAGCGGAGCGTCGGCGATGGGCGAAAACGGCGGCGGCGGCACGCTCGCGGCCGGTCTCAGGGTGTCGCGGATGTTGATGCGGTTCGCGTCCGTGGTCTCGCGCTGGGTGTGAGCCGCCAGTTGACCGCCGATGCTGCGCAACTGCAGCTGGCGCACCGCGCCCAGCTGGGTTCCAAGGGCAGGCGTCAGGTCGGCTTGGCTGTCGGTGGTCGGTTCGCCAGCGCCGGGAGCTTCGTCGGGCGCCGGGTCCGAGCCCCTGGGCACCGCGGTCGAGGCATCGGCGTGGACAGGGCGGATGCCGATGGGCACTTTCCACAGCCGGTACAAGAGATCGTGCATGGCGGCTTCGGGCAGCACGTAGGGCTCGATGCGGCAGCCGGTGGCGAAGCGTAGCTCGTCGATCACGACCGGGTCGCGCGGATCGAGCACCGCCGCGTGCAGTAGCGCCCCTTCCAGCTGCAGCGGCACGAAGCGAATGGTTTCGACGGCACTGCGGCTGGCGCGATTGATGGCCGCGCGCTGTGGCTGCATCAGCCATTTGCGCGGTGGCAAGGCCACGCCATGGTAGGCCGAAAGCAGCCGCGAGAGCTGGGGCAGCTGGACGATGCCCTGGTCCAGGAGGTTGGTGCCCAGCCGCGCGCCGTAGAGGCCCTGATGCTTGAGGGTTTCGTCGAGCTGGGCGCGCGTGATCACGCCCTGTTGGCAGAGGTATTCCCCGAAGCGCTCGCCCGAGGCCGGCGTCGGCGAAGGTGGCTCGTCCCCGCTCGGCATCTCAAGGCACCTCGCCCTTGGCGGCGTCGGCGATTTGTCCCGCGATGCGCTTGATGCGACGGGCTTGGGGGCCCTCTACCATGACGCGCAGCTTAGGCTCGGTGCCGCTCCAGCGCACCAGCACGCGGCCGTCATTGCCGAGGTCGGCCTCGGCGGCCGCCATCGCCTCGCGCGTCCTGGGCATGTCCTCGAGCGGTCTGCGCTCGGGTAACTCGACGTTGACCAGGACCTGCGGCACCGGCTCGATGACCTCGGCGACCAGCTCCGACAGCGGCCGCTGCTCGCGCAAGAGGATCGCCAGCACCTGCAGTGCCGCCACCATGCCGTCGCCCGTGGTCTGGCAGTCGAGGAAGACCAGGTGCCCCGATTGCTCACCGCCGAAGTTCAGGCCGTGCTTGCGCATGGCCTCGACCACGTAGCGGTCGCCCACGCCCACGCGCATCAACTTGCCGCGCTCGCGGGTCAGGGCGTGCTCGAGGCCGATGCTCGACATCACGGTGGTGACCACCGTGCGCTTGCGCAGGGTGCGGCTGCGCAACATGCGCGTGGCGCACAGGGCGATGATGGCGTCGCCGTTGACCTCCTGGCCCTTTTCGTCGATCAGGATCACGCGGTCGGCGTCGCCGTCGAGGGCGATGCCGACGTCGGCCTTGCGACGGCGCACCTGGTTTTCGCAGTTCTGCGGGTGCACCGCGCCGCAGTCGTCGTTGATGTTCTTGCCGTTGGGGCGCACGCCGATGGCATGCACGTCGGCGCCCAGCTCGGTCAGCACGTTGGGCGCCACGCGGTAGGCGGCGCCGTGGGCGGCGTCGACCACGATGCGCAGGCCGTCGAGGGTGAGGTCCGACGGAAAGGTCGACTTGACGAATTGCACGTAGCGGCCCCAGGCGCTGTCGATGCGCTCGGCGGTGCCCACCTTCATGCCCGTGGGGCGCGCTTCGACCAAGGAGTCGTCCTGCATCAGACGCTCGAGTTCGAGTTCGCTGGAGTCGGGTAGCTTGAAGCCGTCGGGGCCGAAGACCTTGAGGCCGTTGTCGTAATAGGGGTTGTGGGAGGCGCTGATGACGATGCCGGCCTCGGCGCGCATGCTGTGGGTGAGCTGGGCGATGGCCGGCGTGGGCAGGGGGCCGGTGAGCATGACGCGCCCGCCCATGGCGCAGATGCCCGCGCACAGGGCGTGCTCGAAGACGTAGCCCGAGACGCGCGTGTCCTTGCCGATGACCACCCGCGGCGGGTGCGAGACCCGCGAGCGCGCCTGGTAGGTCAGGGCGCTGCCCAGGCGAAAAGCCACCTCGGGGGTCATGTTGCCGCGGTTGGCGCGGCCGCGCACGCCGTCGGTGCCGAAGAGCTGTCGGGTCATGGTCGGGGCTTTTCCAGGTCGTTTTGGAACGCGGTGCGTCGCCGGGGAATGGGGGCGACGCGAGCCTAGAGCACCGGTCGGTTTGAAACCACCATAACTTCGCCAGGGAGAGCGGGCTCAGGGTGCCGGCAGGGCGCCGAAGTCGTAGCCCAGCTGCATCGAGGCGCCCCGCCGGCACCCTGAGCCCGCTCCCCCTGGCGAATTCCCCGCTGGTTTCAAACCTGCCAGAAGGCGGTCGTTGGTCAGGGCTCCCAGGTCACGTCCAGGCCCCAGTTGTTCTGGCCGAACTTGCCCGAGCCCACGATGTTGTGTGGGAAGTAAAGTTCGATCAGGAAGTCCAGGCGATTGGAGGTTTCTTCGCCGGCGATCTGGTCGGTACCGTCGTCATCGGGCTGGTCGCCGCGGGTGTAGGCGCCCTCCAGGTACACGCGTTCGACCAGCGAGCGCATGAATTTGGGCACGAGCGCGGAGCTGTACATGCCGGCCTTGATGCGCGTGGCGCTGCGGTCGCCGCGGCGCTCGATGCCGATTTGGGGCGCCGCTTCTCCCAGGCCCTCGCGGCTGATCAGGGTGAGCACGCCGCCGGCCATGCCCGCGACGCCGGTGACCAGGGCGTCGGCCGCCTCGTCGGCCTGCTGCTGGGCCATGGGGTCGTCGGTGACGCAGCGACCGGCCACCAGGTACATGGCGCCGCCGCTGTCGCCGGGGCAGGCGTCGGTCGTGAAGTGGACTTCGGGCTCGAGCAGGGTGCCGCCGACGTTGACGGTGATGGGGCTGGCTCCGGCCAGCAGCGGCTCGTGCACCGCCGTGAGATTGACCTCGGGGTTCCAGTCGGTGCCGCCGTCGAAGCGCAGGCGCCCGTGTTGCACCACGAAGCGCTTGCCCATGACCTCGAACTCGCCGTGCTCGAACAGGACGTAGCCGCCCACGTGCAGGTTCGGGTTGATGTACTTGACCGCCAGCTCCGTGCGAACCCAGACGTCGAAGTCGTTGCGCTCCACGTGGATCAGGTTGCGCCCGTCGAGCATCAGCTCCACCGGGTAGGGTTCGATCAGCTCGGGGAGCTTGTCGCTGACGATGTGGATGTCGGGGTGGGCTTCCAGTGGCTGCAGGGTGCGCTTGCTGGCGTCGGGCAGATCCACCGCCAGGTCGTGGATCTTGACCACGGCCCGGGTGCGCTCGGGTTCGATGTCGGCGTCGACCGCGGCGCTGCCGGTCATCCAGGCCAGGTCGGCGCCTTCGCGCTGGATCGGCAGCTGCTTCATCGACACGGCCATGCGGGCCCGTCGCGGCCACAGGCCGTCGAAGCCGAGACCACCGGCGCTGTTGAGGTGGCCGTCACCGGCGCGCGCATGCAGGTGCTCGACCTTGGCCCAGTTGCCGCGGAAGTCGACGCGGGCCTCGAGCTGTTCGAGGCGCTGGCCGGTGGCGAGCATGTAGAGCTGGCCGTCGTGCACGTGCACCTTGCCCTCGGCGCGCACGCGCTCGAGGGGCCCGGCGAGGTGGACCTTGCCGTGGGCCCGGGCGCGGGCGTCGATGATGCCGGGGATGCGGTCGAGCAGGGGCTTGAGCTCGGAGTCGTCGAGGGTGAGATCGGCTTCGATCTGGGAGTCGGGCTGCAGTGTCGGCAGCACCGCAAGCGGGCCCCAGTCGAGCTCGGCGGTGCCCTTGAGGCGCCCGTCGCCGCCGTGGCAGCCGGAAAGGCCGGCGCCGAATTTCATGCGCTCGCGGTCGGCGTCGACGCGGATGCGCATGCGAATCGGGTCCGAGCGGCAGCTCTTGACGGTCCTGCGATCGCGTTCGGTGATGCCGAAGCCGCGCCCGGCGCCCGGCGTGCGTTGGACGCGCGGTACGAAGCGGCTGTTGGCGGCGAAGACCAGCAGCGGTTCGGCGCCGCGTCCGCCGTCGACCTCGAGTTCGCCGCGCAGCTGGCCCGAGCCCAGCTCGCAGAGGTAGGGCACGTCCTGCAGGCGCTCGAGCTCGATGCGGGCACTGGCGCGAAAGCGGTCGGGCATCTCCACGGCTTCGCCTTCGAGCCAGCGGTCGATGGGAGTGTCCACCGTGCCCTCGATGGTGGCCACTTGGTTGTCCGCCAGCGCAAGGGCGGCCAGCAGCTCGGTGCGCGCCTGCTGCAGGTCCAGGGTGCCCTCGAGCTTCACGCTGGAGTCGCGGCCGCAGCCGTGGCCGATGTCGGCTTGCTCGAGGGCGGCGAAGAAGCGCACGAAGCCGGTGGAGATGCCGTCCTGCTTGCTCAGCTCGAAGTGGGTGGCGACCTCGATGGGGTAGGGCACCAGAAGCGGCACGGTGCCGGGCATGCGGTCGAGGCGGCGCCTGAGCGTCTGTCCGGAGAAGGACCAGGGGCCCTTGCGCAGCTGCTCTTCGGCGATGCTGAAGTCCTCCAGGGCGGCGGCCAGATCCAGCGGCAGCGAGCCCGAGACGATCGCCAGGGCGCCGCCGTCGTCGCCGATGGCCAGGTTGGCGCGCAGCTCATGCTCGTCCTGGATGATGTCGGCCACGATGGTCAGCTCGCCCCAGCCCGGAATCGCGATCGGCGCCAGGCTGAGCTGGCCGTCGATGCGCGGTTTGTGGCGTGTGCCGCCCAGGTGCAGCTGGCCGTCGATGGCGCCTTCGATCTCGGCCTCGCGAAATTGCGGAATCATGGAGAGCGCGAGACCGTCGGTGCTTAGCTCCAGGTCATATTCCGCTTCTTGTAGGGCCAACAGCGGGTCCTCGAGGCTCCTATCCACCTGGCCGCGTCCAGCCACGCGCAGCACACCGCGTTCGCCCAGGTCGACCTCGCCGTCCAACTCCATCGCGCCTTCACGGTAAGTCAACATGTAGAGGGCGTTGACGTCTTCGATGGTGGAAATCGCGCCCTGTCGCAGCGCGCCCTGCACCAGCAGCTCGGGATCCTCGATATTGCCGCTGAGCTGCAGCATGGTGTCGGCCCGGCCCTCGCGCAACGGGAACGACTCGCCCCACAGCGCGCGCACCACCTTCAAGTCGAAATCCTGTAGCTGGGCTTGCACGCTGTCCTCGCCGTCGGCATACAGCCGTCCTCCCAGCTCCAGGCGCTGGGAGCGGTTGGCCAGGCGCAGAAGGTCGAGTTCCACCGCGTCCTTGCCCACCACGCGCAGTCCGCGCAGGCTGCCGCGCCAGGTGCCGTCGCCGACCACGACCTCGATGGGATCGGCGTCGATGCTGAAGCCCGTGGGCTCGGCGGCGATATTGGCTTCCAGGTTGAAGGTGCGGCGGCCGGCCTGGATGAACTGGCCCCCGGCCTTGTAATTCTTGGGGCCGCCCTTGAGGGTCAGCGCGGCGTCGCCCATGGCGTAGGGGCCCAGGTAGACCTGGCGGCCGTCGACGTCGAGGTCCAGGGCTGGGCGCTCGGGGTCGCCGCGGGCGCTGCCCTCGAGGGTGAGGCGTTTGGCGCGCAGCACGCCGTACTCCACGTCGCGCAGCACGATGCGGCCGCGGAAGTCGAGGCGGCCGCGCAGGTAGTTCTTGCTGCTGACGCGCACGTCGGCTTCGAGCGAGGCGCGCGCGCCGGGCAGCAGGCGCGCAAGGTTCGGTTCGCGTTCGATGCGGGCGATGCGCCCCCGTACGCGCACCGAGAGGCTCCCATCCTCGGCGATGTTGCCGTCGACGCGCACGTTGCCGCCAGCGGGGCTGCCGCGCAGGCGCTTGACCTCGACGCCGTCGTCGCCGATCACGCCCTCGATGGTGATGGCCGGCAGCCGCAGGCGTTTGTAGAGCATGGGCGCGAGCGTGGCCTTGAATTCGGGCGGCTGGTCGTCGGGGCGAGTCTGGATCTCGAAGGCGCCCTCCACCTCCAGGTTGGGCATGTCGGGCAAGGCGCGTTTTAGTTTTAGCGCGGGGCTCGCGATTGCCACGCGCACGCCGTCGCGCTCGCTGATGGCGCCTTCGACGCGCACAGGACCCGCCTCCGATTGCAGATCGGCCTCGATGGTCAGGTTTTCGAAGGGACCGTGCAGGCGGAAGTCGCCGCTGAGGGGCATGTCGAGCTTGGGCATCCAGTCGTAGCCCAATCCGACCAGGGTCTCCGAGCGGATCTCGTGCACCTTGACTCGCAGGTCGAGTTCGTCCGCGGTGTCTTCAGGACCCGGTGGCCGCTTGAGCGAGATGTGGGCGTCGGCCACCTCGAGCCCGGTCGCGCCCTCGCGCGTGGCGCGGGCCTCGAGCTCTACGCCTTCATTCGGCGCGGTGGAGATGGTGCCGCGCAAGGACTCGACGCGGCCCGGGAAGTCGAAGGGCGCGACCACGTCGCCGCTGGCCTGGTCCAGCTGCACGCGCACTTCGTCTTCGATGGTGAGCCGACCGCGCGCATGTACGTCGCGGGCGTCGAGGCCCTCGAGCCCCAGAAGGTCGCCGCGCAGCCGCAGGCCGCGCACCTCGATGCCGTCGACGATCACGCGCGTGGGCTCGGAGCCAGGAGCGCCGGGCACGGCGGCGTCGAAGCTCTCGATCAGGCTCGGCAGGCCGCTGCCGTCGTCGATCAGGATGGCCTCGGCGCCATCGAGGCGCGCGCTGCGGATGCGGATGGGAGCGCCG
Source organism: Myxococcales bacterium (assembly GCA_029880325.1). Lineage (GTDB taxonomy): Bacteria > Myxococcota_A > Polyangia > Polyangiales > JAFGIB01 > JAOUOP01. The sequence continues at coordinate 26,771 of JAOUOP010000015.1, forward strand.
CGCAGCACCGCCGGATCCAGCTCGGGCACGATGGTCAGGCGCTCGGCGCCGATCACGCGTCGGCCCTTGGGGTCGTAGACCGTCACGTTGCGAAACTCGAGCGCGCGCGGGTCCAGGGAGTCGATGGCGCCGATGGTCAGGGTGCCCGTGATCTCGCCGGAGGCCGCGCTGCCGAGCCAGGCGGCGATCACCCGGCGCGCAAGCGGCAGCTGCAGATGCAGCACCGTGCTGAGTACCAGCGCCAAACTCAGCACGACGATGGCCAGCAGGTTCTTGCCGATGAAGCGGGCCGTGCGGCGCAGCAGCCGGCGCATCAAAAAGCCTCACCGATGGAGAAGTGCAGGGTGACGTCCTTGAAGCCCAGCAACTGGGGGCGGGGGAGACCTTCGGGGCGCACTTCTTCTTTGCCCAGCGTCTGTAGGCCCTGCGGTGCGGTGGCCACGTCCACGCGCAGGGGCCCGACCAGGGTGCGCAGGCGCAGGCCCAGGCCGAAGCTCGTGTGTGGGTGGTCGAGGCGGTATTGCTCGCTGCGGCTGACGTCGCCCACGTCGATGAAGGCGGCGCCCCAGAGTTCGCTGACCAGGGGCACGCGCAGCTCCAGCGAGGCCTCCCATTGCCTGAGGCCACCCGAGAGCAAGCGCCCGTCGACCATGCTCACATCGCCCAGGGTATTGGGCTCGTAGCCGCGCACGCTGTTTTGGCCGCCGCCGCGTAGGCGGTGGCGCAGGGGGCCGAAGCGGGCCAGGTCGTCGCTGTAGGCGTATTGGTTGCACTCGGTTTCCAGCGCGCCGCCGAGGGGGGTCGCGTCGCAGCCGCCGGGCTCGTCGGCAACCGCGATGTCGGTGTCGCCGATGTTCAGCCAGCCCACGCGCACGCGTCCGGCCAGCACCATCGAGGCCGGCAGCGGCAGGTAGCCGCGGGCATCGCCGGAGGCGCGCAGGTACTCCCAGTCGCTGCTGAGCAGATAGCCGCTGTGCTGCAGGCCCAGGGCGAAGTAGGTGCCGCGGGTGGTATTGCGCGGGTCATCACGACGGTCGATGCGTGCCCGGTGCTGAAAGTAGGGGAATTCGAAGTCGGGGTAGGGGTACTGCTGGTCGGGGCGGAAGACGTCGACGTTGATGCTGGTCGATAGGTGCAGAAGGCCGCCGAAGAAGGCGCGCTCGGGGCCGATGCCGGCGACGATGTCGTGGCGCAAATAGCGCCCGCCGTAGGGGTCGGGGCCGCGGTCCCACTGGGCGCGGCCGACGAGCGTGGTGCGGGCCTCGAGAAAGGACGGTTGGCGCAGCTCGAGGGTGAGACGATTGCCGATCTCGGCCCGGGCGGTCGAGGGAAAGGGATCGTCGAAGATCAGGCGCGGGCGCTCTTCGATGCGCAGCCTTCGCATGCCGCCGAGGAAGTTCTTGTGCTCGATCTTGCCCAGCAGGTGGACGTCCCATTGGTTGAAGCTGTCGCCGACGCCCTCGCCGTCCTGGGAGTAGATGCCGCCCACCTCCATGCCGACGCCCACGCCATAGCGCAGGCGCCGGGCCGGCACCACGCGCACGATCACGTCGACCACGGCGTCGTCTTCGTGCACCTGTTCGTCCACCTCCACCGAGGCAAAGGGCCCCAGGGCGAAGACCGCGCGCCGGGCGTCGGTCATGGCGCTGAGCGAAAAGGGGGCGTCGCGGCGGATGTCGGCGGCGGCGACAATGGGCTTGTCCGGCAGGTCGTCGTTGCCCTCGACGCGCACCTCGCCGAAGCGGCAGCGGGGGCCGGGGCTGACGTCGAAGCGCACGCGCGCCATGCGCTTGGCCGGGTCGACTTCGATGTCACCGCGGATGTCGGCGCGGGCGTAGGAATTTTCGCGCAGCACCGCCAGCATGGCGCGGCGGCTGCCCTCGTAATAGGCCTCGTCGAAGGGCTCGCCCCGCTCGAGCTGCAGCGCCTCGAGCAATGCGCGCTGGGTGGCGGTGTCGAGCTCGGCGATGCCTTCGATGTCGAGGCGCACGATCAGCACCGGATCGCCCTCCTCGACGGTCATCGAGAGGTGCACCTCGCGCTCCTCGGGCAGGCGCTGCACGCTGACATGGGTCACCCGCGCGTCGTAGTGACCGCGGGCCCGGTAAAAGCGCTCCACCCGCTCCACGTCGCGCTCGAAGGCGGTGGCGTTGAAGATCGGCCATTCGGTCCAGGGCCAGACCCAGAGCTCAACGCCCGGAGGGGCTTCGTCGAAGGGCGGCACCCCGCATTCGGGTGGGTTTTCGCCCACGTGCTCGCGGGCGTGGGTGGCCAGACAGGCGGCGATGGCGCTGGCTTCGACTTTCTGAGTGCCTTGAAACTCCAGGGCGGCGACTCCGTAGCTCCCCTCGGGAACGCGGCTGGCGCAGGCGCTCACGATCAAGGCTAGCGCAGCCGGCAGCCAGGCGCCGCGACCGTGTGGGCGCTGCTTTGCGCTTCTGGAGCGATTGTGGGCCGTGGCGATCGGGGGCCTCCCTGGAGCGCGGGCGCAAGGGGCCGCGCACACCGCCGAATCGGGGCGGTGCTCAAACGCTCCATTGTCGCGTTTCGCCATGGATTGTCGCCACTTACGTACATGTGGGCCGGCGCGCCAGGTGCCGGCGGCGCGACGGGCGGGATTTGCGTCTCTGGTGCACGATTCCTGCGCTGACGAAACCACCGCGCCGGCCTCCAGAACCTTGCTGATGCCGCCCGCGGACTTGCCAACCGCGCGAAATCATGATCATTTGCCGCCTCGTTCGGCCCTGGTGCGCGGATTTTCTCGCGTGATGCTAGTAACCGGCCTGACACCGGGTCCGTACGGTGCGAGTGAGGTGGTGCGATGACAGACGAGAGCCAGCAAGGGCGCCGTAATTTTCTGCGGGCTGCCGCCGGTCTGGGCAGTGCAGCCCTGGGGCTGCTTTTGGCGTTGCCGGGCGCCTCCTACGTGGTCGATCCCCTGCTGCGGGCCAGCGGCAAGAAGGGGCGTTGGTTGCCGGTGGCCGAACTCGAGGGGCTCGAGGAGGAGCATCCGGTGTCGGTCTCGGTGGTGGGCGAGCAACGGGACGCCTGGACGCGGGCACCCCAGCGCAAGCTGGGCATGGTGTGGCTGCGCAAGAAGGGCGAGCAGGTGGTGGCCTTCAACGCCGAGTGCCCGCACCTGGGCTGCAAGGTCGGCTATGACCGCGACCAAAAGCACTTCGCCTGTCCCTGCCACGAAAGCGCCTTCAACCAGGACGGCGACGTCCAGGGTGGGCCGGCGCCGCGCTCGCTCGATCCGCTCGAGACGCGTGTGGTCGACGGCAAGGTCGAGGTGCGTTTCGTGCGCTTTCGCGCCCAGACCGCCGAGCGGGTGGAGATCGGCTGAGGTGCCATGTTGAGCAAGATCGCCGATTTTTTGGACGACCGCACCGGCTACCGGGCCCTGCTGCACGAGGCGCTGGACGAGGATATCGCCGGCGGCGCGCGCTGGGCCTACGTCTTCGGCAGCGGCCTGCTCACCATCTTCGCCTGCCAGGTGGTCACCGGGCTGTTGTTGATGGCGACCTACACGCCGTCCATGGACGACGCCTGGTCGAGCGTCTTCTACATTCAGCACAAGGTCACCGCCGGTTGGTTCATCCGCGGGCTGCACCACTACGGCAGCCAGGCGATGATGATCGTGCTGGGCTTTCACCTTTTGCAGGTCGCCCTCTACGGCGCCTACAAAAAGCCGCGCGAGGTGACCTGGTGGGTGGGCCTGGGGCTGATGGGCGTGGTGCAGGCCCTGGGCCTGACCGGCTACCTCTTGCCCTGGGACCAGAAGGGCTATTGGGCCACCAAAGTGGCTACCAACATCGCTGGCACCGTGCCCCTCATGGGCCCGGCCCTACAGACGCTGATCGTCGGTGGCGCCGAATACGGCCAGGCCACCATCACGCGCTTCTACGTGCTGCACGTGGGCGTCTTGCCGGCCACGCTGGTGCTGCTGGTCAGCGCGCACGTGGCGCTGTTTCGCCGCAACGGGGGTGCCACGCCGCCGGCCTCGGCTGACCTCAGCAAGAAGGGCGTCTTCTATCCGGACCAGGTGGTTCGCGATCTGGTCTTCGCGCTGCTCGTGGTGGGCGTGATGGCGCTTTTGACGGTGGCTGGCGGTGGCGCCCACATCGACGCACCCGCCGACCCCTCCATCGACTACCACCCGCGCCCCGAGTGGTACTTCCTCTTTCTCTTCCAGCTGCTCAAGTACCTGCCGGGTTCCATGGAGCTGTTGGGCACGGTGATCCTGCCCGGGCTGGCCGGCGCCTTCCTCTTCGTGCTGCCCTTCCTCGACCGCGGCGAGAGCACGGCCGTGCGCGGGCGGCTGCCGTGGCTGGCGCCGATCCTGCTGGGCGCCCTGGGTGTGATCGGCCTGACCTACCAGGCCTTCGCCGACGACGCGGCCGACGAGGAATTCCAGGCCGGCCTGGTCGACTCCCAGAAGCGCGCCGACCGCGCCATCGCCCTGGCCCAGGACGGCATCCCGCCGGGCGGCCCGCTCGAGATGCTGAAAAACGATCCGATGACGCGCGGCGCCGACGTCTACGCCAAGGAATGCACGAGCTGCCACGTGCTCGACGGCGAAGGCGAGCGCTCCGCCCCCGACCACAGCGGCTATGGCTCGCGCAAGTGGCTGATGGGCCTGTTGCTCGATCCCGACGCCGAGCACTACTTCGGCACCACCGAGCTGAGCGACATGAAACCCATGGGCAAGCTCGGTGACGCGAAGTTAAAGGCGGTGATCGAGTACCTGATCTCGCTCGGCCACGAGACGGGCGACCCGGCCTACGATTTGGCGTTGGCCAAGCGCGGCAAGAGGGTCTTCGAAGAGTCTTGCTTCGACTGCCACGCCATCGGTGAAAACGGCGCAGACATCTTCGACGGACCGAACATGACCGGCTACGGCAGCAGCGAGTGGATCTTCAACCAGATCAAGCAGCCCGACGCCGAGACCCAGTACGGCGAGCTCAACGAGATGCCGGTTTTCGCTGGCGAGCTCGACGACCACGACATCCGCATGGTCACCGCCTACCTGCGCCGCCAGCGTTTGAAAGAGCCGCCCTTCGAACCCAAGGCTCCGGCGCCCAAGGCCGACGCTGGCGTGGAGAGCCCCGAAGATTGACGGACGGTTGCATCCACGGCGACCTCTGATAGGTTGCCCGTGAGTTCCTCGACGGTGGAGGATTGCGGTGCAACGCGTGGGCATATTCATGGTGTTGCTTGCGTGGGCCCAGGCCTGTGCCAGCGGCGCGCCTGGTGACGAAAAAGATGCCCTTGGCCTGGGGGTTGACGGCTCGATCCCCCAAGTCTCCGGGGAAAACCCTGGTGCTCAGGACGTGACGGGCGGCTCTGGCGGCGGCATGAGCACCAGCGGGATGGATGCGGCTGTGTCCAGGATGCCCTCGGGACCCGTGGCGGATGCCGCGCTGGGCACCGTGGATGCGGGCGCCGACAGCGCCGCCGACGAGTCGACCTCCAAGTGCGGCGACGGCCAGAAGAACGGCTTCGAGAGCGGCACCGATTGCGGCGGCCCGGACTGCGGGCCGTGCCCGGCCGGGCAGGGCTGCGTGCAGGACGCCGACTGTGAGAGTGGCGTCTGCGCCACTGGCTTCATTTGCTCCGCGGCTGGGTGCGATGACGGCGTGCAGAACAGCGACGAGAGCGATACCGACTGCGGCGGCGGCTGCGACCCATGCCCCACGGGTGGCAAGTGCAAGGCCGACGGCGACTGCGTCGAGGGCTTCTGCCGCGACGACGGCACCTGCGGCTGCGCCGCCCGCACCGCCGCCGATTGCACAGCCGACAACTGCGGCACCATCGACGACGGCTGCGGCGGCACGGTCAACTGCCCCGATCAGTGCCAGGCGCCGGCGGTGTGTTTCGACGGCAGCTGTTGCACGGCGCTTGCCGCCACCGACTGCACGTCCGACAACTGCGGCACGATTGACGACGGCTGTGGCGGGACTGTCGACTGCCCCGATCAGTGCGCGGCGCCGGCCTCGTGCTTCAGTGGAAGTTGCTGCACGCCGCTGACGGTGGACGACTGCAGCGCCACCGACTGCGGCAGCAAGAGTGATGGTTGCGGCGGGACCATCGCCTGTCCGGACGTGTGCGCCGAGGGCACGACCTGCGATGGCTCGAGCTGTCAGCCCGATTGCGATCCCGCCGCGTGTCCGGCTTGCTTGGGGGGCAATACACTGAGGCCCGCCTGTTGCCTGGACGACGGCAGCTGCGGCTGTAGTCTCATCGTCGGCATCGGCTGCGGCTGAATCGCCGCCGCGCTACTCGATGGTCGAGTTACTCACGTCGATCGGCGTGTCGTCGTGGTTCGAGATCTGCGGGTAGGTGGGATACCAGGAGCCGCCCAGATTGTCGGTGATGATCGAGTCGTCGATCACCACGTTGCCGCTGTGGTCATTGCTCACGAAGAAGATGGCGCTGCCGTGGGCGTTGACCTCGTTGTGCTGGATCTTCGTGCCGCAGAGCGACAAGGTCATCGTATTGCCGTCGTTGTAGATGGCGCCGCCGCTGCCGCCGCCGGGGGTGCCCTCCTGGGCCGGGTTGGCGCCGTTGCCGATGGCGCGATTGTGGCTGAAGAGGCTGTTGAGGACCGTCCAGGAGACGCCGATGCTGCTGATGCCACCGCCGTTGGAGCACACGTTTCCGTAGCCCTCGGCGCCGCCGAAGCTGCTGTTGACCACGTAGACGGGCAGCCCCTGATACTGACTGAAAACGCGGATGCCGGCGCCCCCCACGTCCGGGCCCACGTCGGCGCAGACATTGTTGAAAAAGCGCGAGTTGACCACCTTGAAGCGACCGCCGCGCACCCAGATGGCGCCGCCGCCGTCGTATTCGTCCTCGCCGCGTGAGTCGGCATCGATGAAGGTGAGGTTTTGGACGCTGAGCTGGGGGTGATCCTGATCCTGGCAGTGGCTGGTGGTCCACACCTGGGCCTCGTCACAGGTGTTCATGTAGAGGATGCGCGTCGTGCCGCCTCCACTCAGAGTTATCAGTCCGCCGCCGTCGATTACGATCTTCGGGCCCGTGTCGTTGACCACCTTGGCCGGACGATCGAGGGTGATGGTCACGGGGTCGGGGCCGCAGTCGAAGGTGATCACGCCACCGCCCGCCACCGCATCGATGAAGGCCTCGGCGCTGCAGCTTTCGGGGGTACCGCTGCCGACGACGGTGGTGGGATTGGAGACGTCTTCGAGGCCCGCTTCCGCGGGCACCGCGCAGGTACCGTCGGGATTGCCCGCGGGCGGTCCGTCGAGCGGATCGGTGAGCGGGTTGTCCACCACGGCGGATCCGGAGCCACCCGCGCCACCCGCGTCGCTTCCGCTGCCACCGGGGTTCGCGCTGGAGCCGGCGGTGCCGCTCGAATCGCTGCCATTGCTGCTGTTACCCGTTGAGCCGCCGTTGGTGGTGCCCACGGCGCCGCCGTCGCCGCCGTTCGGGCTCGAGCCACCCGCGCCGCTCGCGCCCACCTGCGCGCTTTGGCCGCCCGTACCGCCCGAGTCCTCGCCACCACAGCCGGCGACAAGGCTCAGGCACAGCCACCACGCCAAAGCAAGATTCACCCGTCGACCCATCATGTCCGTGCCTCACTGCTTCGACGGAGACTACGGCACTCGGCCAGTGAGGTGCAAAGCGGACGCCCTACGCCAGCAGTGTACTCGCCGCCTCGGCCAGCCACTTCATGCCCAGCGCATCGGCTTCGGCCGCCGCCACCACCGCCTGCTCGTGGCCGCGGGCGCGGCGGGTGGGGTCGTCGCTTTCGCACAGCCACTGGGCGTGGGCCCAGCGGGTACGTGCAACCCGCGGTTTGGAACCCATGGCGGTCTCGAAGGCGAGCGCCGCTTCGAAGTGGCGTTCGGCGTCGGTGTCGCGCTGGAGGCAGGCGGCCAGAAGGGCCAGGTAGTGGTCGACCGAGCCCACGCACAGCAGCATGCCGCTGGGCGTGTTGAAGCCGGCGTAGGGCAACAGCAGGTCGTAGAGCCTCTGGCTGTAGTCGCGGTCGCCGATCTGGGCGGCGGCGGCGGCCAGGTTGACCATGGTGTTGAGGTAGCTCAGGTCGCGCGGTACTTCCTGGAAGTCGCGGGCGGCCAGGTCTTCGAGGGCCCGCTCGACCTGTTCCCGATTGCCGAGCTCGGCCAGCATGCGCGCCAGTTGTGCGCGGTAGCCGCCCCAGATGACGTTGCTGCGACCTGGCATCACCACGTCGGCGTTGGCGAAGCGCGCCATCGCACGTGTGCCCTGTCGCTCAAGCTCCAGCTGTCCGAGCGCCAGCTGCATGAAGCGTTCGCCGTAGCTCAGGCGCATGCGTTTGCTGCGCTCGATCAACTCCAGGTAGAGCCGTTCGGCGCGGGCGAAGTCGCCGTCCATGGCCACGCGTTGGGCCGCCAGCCGGTCGTGGTACCAGACGACTTCGGGCCAGCGCAGGGCCCGTGTCACCCGCTCGAGGTCCGCAAGCGCCGCATCCGCTTCCTCGACGCGGCCGCGTAGCAGCAGTGCCCCATAGCGCGCGGCCAGGGCCTCGCCGCGGCCCCAGCTGGAATCCGAGGTCTCCGCTTCCAGCATCTCGTCGCATAACGAAAGCAGGGCGTCGATGTCGTCGACGCCGCTGAGCGAGTACAGGCGGGCTCGCATGGCTTCCAGCAGGCTCGAGCGCTGTCCCAGCTCGCGCGCCAGCTGCAAGGCCCGGCCGCTGAGTTCCTTGGCTCGCTTCATGTCGTAGGCGTAGGGCGGCAGGCAGGACAGAAGGCTCAGGGCGCCGATGCGCTCGGGGTTGGCGTTGTCGGGCACCAACCTGAGCACCTCTTCCATGGCATCGCGCACCAGGGGGTCGGGTACGCCGCTCATGGCCTGGGTCGGCCTGAGCACACGGGCGGCCCGTAGCAGCAGATCGGCGTGGCCGTGCTGGCGCGCCACTTCGATCATGCGCGAGAGGGTGATGCGTGCGTCGCGCGTGCGTCCGGCGCGGCGCTGGGTTTCACCTGTGGTCAACAAAAGTTCAACACGCTCGCGGGCGGTGGCCCCGGAGTCCAGGGCTTGGGCCTCGAGCGCCCATTCGTAGTAGCGCACGGCGTCGGCGTAGGCGTAGGCGGCGCTGGCGGCGGCGGCGGCCTGCCGCGCGTGTTCGACGACGCGGGCGTGTTCGCCGGCGGCCAAGGAGCGGTGAAAGTGCAGCGCGATCTCGCCATGGCGCGGCTCGCCGGCGGAGATCGCCAACAGGGCGTTGGCTGCCTTGCGGTGCAGGGCCACGGCGCGCGCGGTGGGCAGGTCGGCGTAGAGCAGCGAGCGCAACAGCTCGTGGGCGAAGCGGTAGCTGTGGGGGGCTTCGGCGATCACCAGGTCGGCCCGGGAGGGACCCTCGAGCCACTCGAGCAGCTGGTGGGGCTCGGCGTCTGCGAGGGCCTGCAGCAGCGAAAGCTCGAAGCGCTCGCCCAGCACGCTGGCGGCCGACAGCAGCCGTCGCTCCTCGGCCGGTAACGCCTGCAGGCGCGTGCGCAGCACGTCGCGCGCGACCTGCGGCGGCTGGATGTCGTCCGGCTGCAGCTCGCAGACGGCGTCGCGGCCGTGGGCTGCGATGAGCCCGCGTAGGGTCTCCTGCACGAATAGCGGCGTGCCGGCGGTGGCGCGGTGCACCGACAGGGCAAGCTCGCGGGAGGGGCTTTGGCCGGTGAGGTCCGCGATGTAGCGGGCCACTTCGTCGACGCCCAGGCGCGATAGGGGCACCCGTTCGGCGTGACGCGCCACGCGCCGAAGGCCCTGGTCGGCCCGCTCGTCGAGTTCCTCGCGCAGCGTGCCCAGCAGCAGAAGCGGAGCGGTGGCGATGTCGGGGGCCAGGAAGGCGAGCAACTCCAGGCTGGCCTCGTCGGCCCAGTGCAGGTCCTCGAGCAAAAGCAGCAGCGGGCGCTCGCTGGCGGCATCGCGGATCAGGCGGCTGATGCCCTCCAGCAACCAGAAGCGCCGGGCGCTCTGCTGCTCCTGTTCGGCGTCCGAGTCCAGGGGCGCCACCGCCTGCAGCGACGTCAATAGCTCACGGCAGCGCTCGGCCAGGCGCGCCTGCTGCTGGCCGATGGCGCGCAGGGCTTGCACGAAGGGCCAGAAGACCGGCGCGCCGCTGGCTTCGACGCAGCGCCCGGTCGCCACGCACATGCCGTGCTCGGCGGCGACCTGCGCCAGCTCTTCGGCGCAGCGCGTCTTGCCGATGCCGGCCTCGCCGGTCAGCAGCAGAAGCCGACCGCTGCCGGCGCGGGCCTCGTCCAGGCGGTTGCCCAGGCGCTGCATGAGTTCTTCACGGCCGACCAGCGGTTCCCGCGGTGGCTGGGAACCGACGCCGGGGTTCGGCAAAGGCTGTGCCAGGGCCTCGGAATCGGCCGCGGTCGCCGGCGGTGGCACGGAGCTGGGCTCTGGATCGTGCTGCACCTCGCCGACGAAGCGATAGCCGCGTCCGTGCACGGTCTCGATGGGGCCCTTGTCGCCGCGCTGCTGGCCGATGGCCCTGCGGGCGTGGCTGATGCTCCAGGCGATGGCCGACTCGTTGACGTGCTCCTCGGGCCACAGGGCGTCGAGCAACTCGGTCTTGCCCACGACCCGCTCGCGGTGCTTGAGCAGGTAGACCAGCACGTCGAAGACCTTCGGCTGCATCGGAACGACTTGCCCGCCGCGCCGCAGCTCGAAGAGGTCGAGATCGACCGCATGCTCACCGAATCGAATCACGTGCTCTTTCCACCATGTGTCAAGTCGTCGGTCAAGCGGGCCTTTCGCAGGGCCGAACGCCGCACTTTGCCGGCGTCGTCGCGCACCGGCTCGCGCACGAACTCGAAGCTCCGCGGGATCTTGTAGCGCGCCAGTCGGTCCCCCAGGAAGGCGGCCAGGCTGGCATCGTCGACGGCGCCCTCGGGGCTGTCGGCGATGTCGACGATCGCGTGCACGCGCTGGCCCAGGTCGTCGTCGGGCAGGCCGATGGCCGCGCTGGAGCGAACCGTCGGGTGCGCGTCGATGGCGGCCTCCACCTCGGCCGGGTAGACGTTGGCGCCGCCGCTGAGAATCATGTCGGTCTGGCGGTCGGCCAGGTAGAGGTAGCCGTCTTGATCCAGGTAGCCCATGTCGCCCAGGGACTCCCAGCCGTCGCGGCTCTTGGCCTGGGCGCCGATATAACTGTATGTTGATCCCTGGCCCTTTGCCGGAAGCATGAAGACCTCGCCCACTTCACCGGGGGGCAGCTCCTTGCCGTCGGCGTCGAAGATCTTGATCTGGCCGCCGCCGCGCACCTTGCCCACCGAGCCGCGGTGCTCGAGCCACTCGCTGCCGCTGATGACGGTGGCGACCTGGGCCTCGGTGCCGGCGTAGAGCTCGTTGATCTTCTCGGGGCCGAGCCACTCGATCCAGACTTCCTTGAGCCAGGGCGGACAGGGCGCGCCCAGGTGCAGGATGCGCTTGATGGAGGAGACGTCGTAGCGCTCGCGCACGCTCTGACCCAGGCGCCAGATGCGATGCATCATGGTCGGCACCAAGAGCACGTATTCCACGCGATGCTTTTCGATCAGCTGCAGGGCTTCCTCGGCGTCGAAGCGGCGCATCACGATCAGCTCGCCGCCTGCAAAGAGGCTCTGCATCGAGAACATGAAGGGCGCGTTGTGATAGAGCGGCCCGGGCACCAATTGGGTCAGGGCCATGGCCGTGCGTTCCGGATCGGTCACGCCCTTCTGCTTGGCCACGATGATCTTGGGCCGGCCCGTGCTGCCGCCCGAGGTGGGCGCCTTCCAGCTGTTGGCGGCCGGGTAGGGCATGTCGCTGTCGTCCAGGGCCGGGTCGGGCTCGAAATCGGCCGCCAGTGCGCGCGTGGGGGCCTCGCCCACGTCTTCGGAGCCGACCACCAGTTTGGGGCGCGCCAGCTCGATGATGGCGTGGCGCTCGACGGCCGGCAGCTTGGCCGAGATCGGCTGTGGCGTGGCGCCGAGCTTCCAGGTCGCGATGCAGGCCTCGTAGAAGCCGATGCCGTTGGGCAGGGCCACGGTCACGAAGTCGTCCTGGCCCACGCCCAGCTCCCTGTAGGCGCGTGCCAGGCGATTGGTGCGAAGGTGCAGCTCCTGTCGCGTCACGCTGCGACGCGGGTCCGTGATCGCCGTGCGCTCGGGGGCCTGCTGGGCGAGCCAGGCGATGGCTTCACCGATCGACATTGTGCTCATTGGGAATCTCCCTTCGTATCCGCGGGGTGCTGGGGGGCAAGCTGGGGGTTGAGCGCGTCGGCGTCTTGGGGTTTGGACGCGTCGGCGTCTTGGACCGGCGCATCTGGAGCCTCGAGCGGCAGCTGACCCGGTGCATCGAGCACAATCGGGCCCTTCGCCGCCTGAGGCAGACGCATCACACCGTTGAGATCGCTGTAACCGATGAAAGCGGTCCCGTCAGCCATGCGCAGCGCCAAAAGCTTGCCCGCCAGCAGGGTTTCGGCGTCTCGGTCGTAGGCGTAGACCAATGCCGGCTCCCGCAGCTCGGGACTTCGGGGCTCGGCGCAGATCGCCCGCACCGACGGCTCGATGTCGCGCTGGGCGCAGCGTTCGAGCAGGGCCTCGACCTCCGCTTCGCTGTGTGAGCCCAGCGCGCCGTGCCCGGCGGCGCGGCTGAGCCACAGGGCCGCCGACGTGCGCACCATCGGGTCGCCACCGTGGGCCAACCAGCGCGCCGGGTCGGGGCCGCGCTCGCAGGGGGCGGCCCCCAGGCTGGCCATGGCGGCCGCCACGTTGGCCCGCACGAAGGGCTCGCGCGAGCCGCCGAGTTCGCACAGGGCCCGGCGCGCGGAGTGCTTCTTGACGACGCCGCGCTGGGCCAGGCGTGCCATGGCGTAGGCGATGGCGCCGGGCACCGGCCAGTGGCGGCGCCGGGCCATGCGCTGCAGGGCGGCCAGATCGCGCCCGTCGCCGACCTCGCCGAGTGCCGCCGCCGCCGCCGTTGCCACGCGCGTGACGCCGTGCTCCATGGCGTAGCGCAGCACCTCCCGGGCCTGGGGGTCTGCGAAGTGTGACAGCAGCCAGGTGGCCGTCGCGCGCCGGCGCGAGGAGGGGCTGCGCAGCTGCAGCACCAGCTGCTCCATGGCCGGCCGCGTGCCCCAGAGCGCCAGCGCGTGCAGCGCCCGGTCGCCCAGCTGGGCGTCGTCGTCGGCCACGCGCCGCGCGAGCGCTTCGAGCGCGCGCTGGGCGATCGGTGCGTCCAGGGCTTTTCGCTTTTGGAGGCGCGCCAGGGCACCGCCGAGCGCCACCACGATGGCGTGGCGGTCGCTGGCGTCGTCGCCCTCGAGCAACCCGGTCAGGTCGCCGACGCGCGCCGCGTCGGCTGCGGCCTCCAGGGCGCGGGCGGCGGCAAGGCGCAACTCCGCGCTGGGATCGTCCTGCAGGATCGCCATCAGGGCTGCCCGGGTCGCGTCCGAGGCTTCGGCCCCGGAACTCTGCAGCATGGCGCCCAGGGCGCCCAGCGTGGCCAGGCGCAGGGCGTTCTGCTCGTGATCGAGCAGGGGCAGGAGCGTGGCCACGGCGCGCGGGGCACCGACGCGTCCCAGGAGCCCCACGATGCGCACGCGCTCGGCCGCGCTCGCCTGCTCCAGGCGCGACAGCAGCGGGTCGGCGGCCAGGCCCAGGCTCGGGTGCTGGGCAGCGGGCCTGGGGAAGTCTGCGTTCAGCAGCGCTTCGAGCGCATCGAGGGTGGGGTCGAGGGCGCCGGCAGGAGCTTCGGCCAGGCGCACCAGCAGCGGCATCAGCGCCTGCTCGGAGCCGCTTCGACCCAGGGTGAGCATCAGCGCCCGTGCCAGCTTGGGGTTCTGCTCGGCCTGCAAAAGTTCCAATAGTCGCGGCACGACCGCTTCGAGCGGCAGCGCGCCGGCGAGCTGTGCGAGCGCCCGGGCGTGACCCAGTCGCACGCTGTCTTCGCGGCCTGCCTGAAGTCCTGCCATCAGCTCTGCGAGCAGCGCTTGCAGGGCTTGCTGAGCGGGTGGCTCGGCGGCGGGGGAGGGCGGGGCTGCTCGCTGGCGTCGGCCGCCCTTGGTCTTTGGAGCCTTGCTCGGTCCGCGGGCTTCGTCTGGCGGCGGTGTCTGTGTCCTTGGGCTGCGAGCTTCGGTGCGCGCGCGCCGCCGCAGCTGTCGCAGCTGGCTGCGCAGGGCGGAGATGGCATCGGCGGCGGTGGCCTCCGAGCTGACCAGGCCCGCGAGCAGGGTGCGGGCGCGGTTGTCGCGCAGGGATCCGAGGGCGGCGATGGCGGCCCGCACCAGCGTCGGCTCCGAGGATGCAAGCGTTCGCTCCAGTGAACGCACGCCGCCGCCGTCGCCGATGCGTCCCAGGGCCGCTGCCGCCGCAAGCCGCAGGGGCAGGGGGCCGTCGTCGTCGAGGGCCTGGGTCAGGGCCGGCAGCGCGCGCGCGTCGCCCAGCCGCCCCAGGGCCTCCAGGGTCACCACCCGCAACTCGGTGGAGGGATCGCGCAGCTGGCCCAGGAGCGGCACCACCGCGCGCGGGTCGCCGAGCTCGCCCAGGGAGACCACCGCCTCCATGCGGATCGAGAGGTCGGCGTCGTCGAGCACGCCGAGGATGGCCGTGATGGCGCGGCCGCCCCCGAGCGTCGAAAGCGCGCCCACGGCGCTGCGGCGCACGCTGGCGTCGCTGTCGCCAAGGGCCCGCACCAGCGGCTCCAGGGCGCGCCCATCACCCAATTTGCCCAGGGCCCGAGCGGCGGCCCGTTGCTGCTCGGGTTGGGGCTTTCCGAGCCAGTCGAGCAGGATCGGAAGCGCCTTGCGAAGGCCCACGCGTCCGGCGGCCGCGGCCGCCTCGAGCCGCACCATGGGCTCGTCATCCTCCAGCGCCCCGAGCAGCGCGCCCTCCACCTGGGGCAGGGGATAGCCGCCCAACTGGCGCACCACCTCGCGCCGCCGCTCGGGCTCGGCCTTGCGGAGCTCGTAGCGCAGGCGCTCAACCCTTCCGGGCCATTCGAAGCCCAGGCACGGTAGGACCAGCAGGATCAGCAGCGCGCGCGACAGCCTCGTCACGGCGCCGAGGCTAGCCTTAAACAGCCGCCAATTGACACGCCCGGGCCCCGCCGCGCTGGCGTTCCCAGTACGGGACGGGGCGCGCCTTGGCCGCCGTCGTGGCTCTCTGCTACAACCCCCGCGACCGCCGGGAGCGGCCCATGAAGCGCGTTTTGATCCATACCTTTGGCTGTCAGATGAACGCCCACGATTCCCAGCGCATCGAGCAGGTGCTGGGGGAGGCGGGCTACGCCACGACGGCCGAGGCCGAGCGCGCTGATTTGATCGTCTTCAATACCTGCAGCGTGCGCGAGAAAGCCGAGCACAAGCTGATGAGCGCGGTGGGCACCCTGCGACCGCTGAAGCAGGCGCGCCCCGAGCTGCAGATCGCCGTGGCCGGCTGCGTGGCCCAGCAGCACGGACCGGCCTTGCTCCAGCGGCTGAAGCTGGTGGATGTGCTGGTGGGGCCCGACAACATTCGCGCGCTGCCGGGGCTTCTGGGAGAGGCGCGCGACAGTGGACGCGCCCAGGCCCAGACCGTGCACGACCTGGCCGAGCCCGACTTTCTGGCCACTGGGCCGACTGGGCCAGCTGGGGGCGCCGTGGTCAGCGCCGCCCCCGTCAGCGCTTACGTGACGGTTATGAAGGGCTGTGACGAGCGTTGCAGCTTCTGCATCGTGCCCCATACGCGCGGTTCGGAGCGCTACCGCCCGGCCGGCGCCATCGTGGACGAAGTGCGCACCTTCGTGCAGCGGGGCGCGCGTGAGGTCACCCTGCTCGGACAGACGGTCAACTCCTGGCATGAGCCGGGCGAAGGTGAAAGCTCGCGCTCGGACGACTCGCGTTTCGCCGAGCTGCTCAGGCGCATCGCCGAGGTGCCCGATCTCGCGCGACTGCGCTACACCTCGCCCCATCCGCGTCACGTCACACCCGCGCTGGTGGCCGCCCACGCCGAGCTCGAGGTGCTGCCCGCCCACGTTCATCTGCCGGTGCAGAGCGGTTCCGACCGCGTGCTCAAGCGCATGATCCGGCGCTACCGGCGCGCGGACTACATCGAGCGGGCCCGTCGGTTGATGGCCGCGCGCGAGGGCCTGACGCTGTCGACCGACTTGATCGTGGGCTTCCCCGGCGAGACCGAGGAAGACTTCGCCGAGACGCTCTCGCTGGTGCGCGAAGTGGGCTTTGTGGCCGCCTTCGCCTTCAAGTACTCGCCGCGCCCGTACACACCGGCGTTGGCCCTGGGCGACGACGTGCCCGAGGAGGTCAAGGGCGAGCGCCTTTCGCGTCTGTTCGAAGTGGTGGAGAGCCAACAATACGCGCACCTGCAGACGCTGGTCGGCAGCCGCACGCGTGTGCTCTTCGAAGGGCCGAGCAAGGGCGGCGATGGTGCCCATGTGGGTCGTAGCGAGCGCCATGAAATCGTGCATGTGCGTTGCCCGCCCGGCATCGACCCCACAGGTCAGCTGCTCGAGGTCGAGATCGTCGAAGCCCATCGCCACTCGGTGTCTGCCGAGCTGCGGCAGCAGCCGGCGCCGGCCGCTGCGCGCCGTGGTGGGCGTTCGCTGCCCCTGGTCGTCGCGTGAACGCCCGTTGGCGTTAGGCTCCGGGACCATGCTTGGAGCCCTGCGCCATTGGTGGCCGCCGATCGCCTACATGGTTCTGATCTGGATCGGTTCGTCGCTGAGCAATCCGGTGTCGGTCGAGAGCCTGCCCTTCCGGGACAAGGGCGTGCACGCACTGGAGTACGCGATCCTCGCGGTCTTGTTGGCGCGCGCATTGGCCGGCGGGCCCGCGCGCAGGAGCCCCTTGAAGTGCGCTCTGCTTGCGCTGGTGCTCGCCGTCGGCTGGGGCTACCTGGACGAGCTGCACCAGGCCTTTGTGCCCAGTCGCGACGCCAGCTTGTTGGATGTGCTCGCCGATGCCCTGGGTGCGAGCCTTGGAAGCACCGCCTTTTGGATCCACGCGCTCTGGCGTTCGCGCGCGCGCTAGCATGTGCGGCGATGGCTTACACCGAGTGTGGCCCCATCGATCGCAACCCGACGGATCGCCCTTCTGGATGTCCTTTGGCGCGCGTTTTACGGGCTTTTTCGCGCGATGCCGGAGAAAAATGAAAGCCAGCAGCCGAAGCGTTCACGTGAAAGTCGCTTCCGCGCGCGGCTTCTGATCTGATGGCGACGCGAAGCGCCCATGCTGCCGTCTGGACCCCATCACAGCGCCGCCGCGAGTCGGCTCTACAATCACGAACTCGACGACGAACTCGAGTCCTGGAGCGAGCCGGCCGAGCGGGCGCGCCTGGTGCGGCCCGTGCTGAAGGTCTTTCACGGGCCCCTGTGTGTCGATCGCGGCTTTGGATTGGGCTCCGAGTTCCACGAAGTCGAAGCGCCGCTGTTGGCCCTGAGCTTCGAGTACGACGCCTTTACCATCGCCGCTTCCGATCCCCGAACGCGGGTCTTTTCCTCCCACGGGGTCGGCATGGCCGCCCTCGAGCGCGATCCCGAAGGCGAGCATCGCGCGCGCATGGTGCTCGAGAGTCTGGGCGCCATCGAACTCGAGGCGCTCGAGGACCATGCCGTGCCGCCCGGCTGTGCGGCCGACTACCTCTTGCACGTCGACAGCGATCGCCACAGCCGCTGCGCCTTCACGGCCCATGGCCTGCCGCAGCTGGAAGCCCTCGGCTGGCGGGTCGAGGTGGACGCTTCCTATCCCTACCAGGTGCTCGGTGAAGCGCCGCCCTGGTATGCCGTGCTCGAACCGGCCGCGGGCTTCGAACCGGAAGCCGGCGCCGATGCCACGCCCGACTGGTTCAGCCTGGAGCTCGGGGTCGAGGTTGGCGGCCATCGCATCAACCTGCTGCCGGCCTTGCTCGAGATGCTCGACGACGACGGGCGTGAGCGTGACCTCTTGAGCCTGCACGGCCGCGCTCCGCGCTACGTCGAGCTACCCGGAGGTGGGCGCTACGTGGAGGTTCCGCCCGAGCGCTTCCGCACGCTGCTGCGCGTGGTGGCCGAACTCTACCAGGGCGAGGATGGCCCCGAAGCGCACTTTCCGCTGCCGCGGCTTTCGGCCCTGGCCGAGCTGGACGAAACCTTCCAGCTGCCGGGACCGCCGCTTCGCATCGAAGGCGCCGAGGGCGCACGGCGTCGCGCCCGCGCGCTGTTGACCGACGACGGGGCGGAACCGGCTTCGAGCGAAAACTCTCAGTTACAGGCAACCCTCAGGCCCTACCAGGAAGAGGCCCTGCGTTGGCTCGCACGGCTGCGGGGCGCCGACTGTGGCGGCGTGCTTGCCGACGACATGGGTCTTGGCAAGACCCTGCAGACCATCGCGCACCTGTGCAACGAGCACGCGGCGGGCCGGCTGCTTCGGCCTTCGCTCATCGTTTGCCCGACCAGCCTGGTCGGCAACTGGGCGCGCGAACTCGAGCGCTTCGCGCCCCACCTGCGCGTCATGCGCTATGCCGGCCGTGAGCGCAAGGCCCTGCGCGATCGCATGGACGGCGCCCAGGTCGTGATCACCAGCTACCCGGTGCTGGTGCGCGACGAGGACTTCCTGCTGTTGCAGTCCTTCTACTACGTCATCCTCGACGAGGCGCAGACCATCAAGAATCCGCGCAGCCGCGCCACGCGTCTGTGCAAGGCATTGACGAGCGAGCAGCGCCTGTGCCTGTCGGGCACGCCCATCGAAAATAACCTGCTCGAGTTGTGGTCGCTCTTTGATTTCATCAACCCCGGGTTACTGGGCAGTGAGCAGCAGTTTCGGCACTTCTTCGCCTCTCCCATCGAGCAGGGGCGCGACGAGCTGCGCCTTGCGGCCCTGCGCGCGCAGATCACGCCCTACGTGCTGCGGCGCATGAAAGAAGAAGTGGCCCGCGAGTTGCCGCCCAAGACCGAGCTGCGGCGGCCGGTGGAGTTGGAGGGCCCACAGCGTGAGCTCTACGAGAGCATCCGTGTCGCGGCCCACTCCCAGGTGCGCAGCGCCATCCGCAAGCGCGGCATTGGCGCCTCGGCCATCACCATCGTCGACGCCCTGATGCGCCTGCGCCAGCTATGCTGCGACCCGCGCCTGGTGCGTGGCCAGGCCGCGCGCGGCGTCAGTCGCTCGGCCAAGTATGAGATGCTCTTCGAGTTGCTCGAAGATCAGCTGCCCCGGGGCCGCCGCGTGCTGATCTTCTCCCAGTTTACGAGCATGCTCGCGTTGATCGCGCAGGGGCTCGAGCAGCGCGGCCTCGGCTACGTCTCGCTGACCGGCAGCAGCAACCACCGCGACCGCATCGTCGCGAGCTTCGAGGGCGGCGACGTCGACGTGTTCCTGATCAGCCTCAAGGCCGGCGGTACCGGTTTGAACCTGGTCAGCGCCGACACCGTCGTCCACTATGACCCCTGGTGGAATCCGGCGGCCCAGGATCAGGCCACCGACCGCGCCTACCGCATCGGCCAGAAAAAGCCCGTCTTCGTGCACAACCTGATCGTCGCCGGCAGCGTCGAGGAGCGCATGCTCGCGCTGCAGCAGCGCAAGCGGCATTTGGCCCGCAGCCTGATCGGCGGTGGCAGCCAGGTCATGGGTGCGCTCGAGGAGGCGGAGATCGAGCACCTGTTGGCGCCGCTGGATCCCTGAACCCGCGGGCAATACACTTGGGCCATGTGCCAAAGGTGGGTTTGGGTCGTGGTGCTGGCCGCGGTCGTCGGCTGTTCGCTCGATACCGACCCGACTGCAACCGAGTCGGACACGGCTGACGGCGGCATTGGCTCCGGGGGGCGGGGCGCGTCGCGCGTGGATGGCGGTCCGGCTTCGGCGGCGGTGGCTGACGGCGGTGCTGTGGGCACCATGGCCTCGTCGGAGGGGGCGGATGGCGGCTTCGACGGCGGTCGCGCAGGCATCGGGGGTGGCACGATCGACAGCGGAAGTGCGGCTTTGCCAGCTGCGGATGCCGCTGCGAACGGGGTCGACACCGATGCGTCACCCCCCGGCCCGGTGGTCGCCCTCGATTGCACCAACGCGCCCTGCACCTGTGATGGCAACCAGAGCTGCACCCTGGGCTGCTTCACGGGCGCCTGCGAGGGCGCCTGCTCCGGCGGCGCCAGCTGCACCATCGACTGCTTTGCCGGAAACTGCAGCTACACCTGCAGCGGTGCCCGCTGCACCGCGGCCTGTCTCGGCGGTTCCTGCAGCATGGATTGCAGCGCCGGGTCCAGCTGTGAACTCGACTGCTTGGGCGGTGGCTGTGAGTTGCAGTGCGATGCGAACTCCCAATGTGCGATCACCGGATGCTTGGGGGGTAACTGCAGCTGCAGCGGCTGTTGAATGCGGGGCGACAACGGCACGAGTCGTGCGCCCGAGAAGGTCTGAACGGGACGATTCCGATAGCCAATCGCGATTTTGTGGCATATCTTACAGGTGCGTTGCTGGTCGTGTCTCCCCCCCTCCCGACCAGCGGCGTAGGCCGGCCCCTTGTCGAGTGATTCCCCCCCGCTCGACGGCCGGCCACTTTTTTTCTTCCCCGTTGCTTGGCGGCCCACGGCCCCTGCAGAATCCAAAGCATGGACGCGCGGCAGTGGGATCAGCGCTACGCGGGCGCCGAGCTGCTCTGGTCGGCGGGGCCCAACGCCTTCGTCGAGGCGGAGCTCAGCGGTGTCAGCGGGGGGCGGGCGCTGGATCTGGCGGCGGGGGAGGGGCGCAATGCGATCTGGCTCGCCGAGCGTGGGCTCGAGGTGACGGCGGTGGATTTCTCCCAGGTCGCGCTCGATCGGGGCGGCGAGATCGCCGCGCGCCGCGGCGTGCAGGTGCATTTTGAGCGGGCCGATGTGCTTTCCTACGCGCCCCAGATCGGTGCGTACGACGTGGTATTGCTGTCCTACCTTCACCTGCCCTGGGATGGGATGGAGCGCGTCTTCGAGATCGCCTGCCGCGCGCTTTCGCCGGGCGGGGTGCTGCTCGTCATCGGCCATGACGTGGACAACCTGGAGCGGGGCCACGGGGGGCCGCCGGATGCGGCGGTGCTCTACCGTCCGGGGCAGGTTGCCCAGGCGCTCGAACGGCGGGCTTTGACGGTCGAGCGCGCCGAACAAGTCGAGCGAAAGGTGCAAACCTCCACGGGCGTGGCGCGTGCACTCGACGCCCTGGTACGCGCGCGCAGGGCGGCATAGGGGGGCTGGCATCGCGCGAGTGCGCGGGGCCAGGCCCTGTGCCAAACTTGGGGCCATGACTCGCCCCACGCTATCTGCCAAGCCACCCGAAGACGGAGGCCGTGTCAGCGCCGCCATCGAAGCCGTCTACAACTGGAACTACAGCAGCGAGGTCGAAGAGCTGCGCACGCTCTACGCCAAGGGTCTAAACTTGCAGTGGATCGCCATGCGCGACCTGCCCTGGGAGCGCGGTATCGATCGCGAGGCATTCGCCGCTTCGTTCACGCTCGGTGGTGTTCCGATCCAGAAGACGCGTTTTTGGGGCAAGCTCGCCGAGGACACGCGCTGGGACGTGGCGCGCCGGGGCGCGGCCTTCATGCTCTCGAACTTCCTCCACGGCGAGCAGGGTGCCCTGATGGTCGCCTCCCAGTTGGTCAACGCCGTGCCGCACATGGACGGCAAGTTCTACGCCGCCACCCAGACGCTCGACGAGGCGCGCCACGTGGAAGTCTTCAACGCCTACATCGAGCAGCTCGACTGCGTGCAGCCCATCGCGCCCTCGCTCAAGACGCTGCTGGACAGCACGCTGGGCGTCGAAAACTGGCTGATGAAATGCGTGGGCATGCAAATCGTGGTCGAAGGCCTCGCCCTCTACACCTTCCGCGACATGCGCGAGACCACCGAGGAGCCGCTGCTGAAGGAGCTGCTGACCTACGTCGCGCGCGACGAGGCGCGGCACACGGGTTTCGGCGTGCAATACCTGTCGGCCGTGCTGCCTTCGCTGGCGGCGAGCGAACTCGCCGAACTCGAGGACTTCGCCTTCGAGGCCACGCGGATGCTGCTGGACTCGCGCCAGGGAGCCACCCTCAACGACGCCTTCCTTCAGGTTTGGCGCGACGCCGGCATCGACCCGGCCGACGTGGCCAGGGGCATCGCCGACGACCGCGACCAAGTGCGCGCCGCCATCGAGGCGCGCGGCGGCCGCATGGGTGCCATGAGTGGCTTCGTCATCCCCACCCTCAAACGCATCGGACTCTTCGGCGACCGCATCGAAGGCCACTTCCGGGAGATGTTCGAGGCCATGAACATCGTACTGCCCAATGGGGAGAGCCCCCTGGACCGCACCGCCGAGCTGCCCGAGGACCTGGAGGCGTGGGTCATGGCAGGGGCGCCGGTCTGAGCTGTGCAGCGGCTCGCGCCTCGCGGGCTGCGAGGTGCTGTGGGGCCCGCGGCGGAGTCTGCCTCGGCTCGATGAAAGCGGCGCCCTGAGCCACGCCCTGAGCCGCGTCGCCGGTGGCAGGGTAGCGACCAGATCGGTGTAAAATCCGGCCATAAGGACTCCCGTTTTTCCAGGGGTGAGAGGGCCC
Source organism: Myxococcales bacterium (assembly GCA_029880325.1). Lineage (GTDB taxonomy): Bacteria > Myxococcota_A > Polyangia > Polyangiales > JAFGIB01 > JAOUOP01. The sequence continues at coordinate 49,270 of JAOUOP010000015.1, forward strand.
TCGACCCCGGCTGTCATGCGCCTCGCCCGCTGGCGTACTCGGTTGCGGTTGAGCGCGGGTTGGCCATAGAGCACGACCTTGTTCCACTCGATGGGGCTGACGTGCTGCAGGAGCTGCAAGTCGATGCCTTCCGTCTCCGGGTTGCCGGCGCGCGCCGGGATCCGCGCGATCGGCAACCCCGTGCCTGCCCGTACGCGATGCACGGGAGCTTGCAGGCGGTCCGCGACCCAGCTCTTGAACTCGAGCCGTGCGCGGGTTGCACTGACGCTCGCCTCGCCGCCCCGGAGCTCCCACGTTCGAACGCGCTGGCGACCAGGGCCGCGGTCGCGCCCAGCCCGGATTGTTCATGAATGAGCGACTGCGGGAGCGGAACTACCCGTGGTGGACCCGGGTCGCTGCGTCCGACTGAAGACACCGCAAATGGGGCCCAATCGCGCAATCCCCGACCTGTGGGCGTCGAGCGCCGGGGCGTCGAGGCGGAAAATTTCGAAGAAACCGTAATATCTCCCACCAAAGCGCGGCAATTTTTCCTTCCGGAAACATTCGCGAAACATAAACTGCCGCACATTTCCGCCGTCAACCCTCCACTAGAGGCCCTCCGCAATGCAGAGCAATCAAGGCCGGCTACAGGCCATCCAACACATTCTGAGCCGACAGCTTCCGCCCCCCTCCACCCCCGCGCCCCTGGAGGAGATCTGGGCGCAGGACGTGTTCACCCTCAGCAAGATGAAGACGATGCTGCCCAAGGCGGTCCACAAGTCGCTGAAGGCTACGATCGAGGGCGGCGGCAAGCTCGACGTGACGGTCGCGGACGTGGTCGCCGCGGCCATGAAGGAGTGGGCTGTCGCCAAGGGCGCCCTCTACTACGCGCACGTTTTCTATCCCCTGACCAACGCCACGGCCGAGAAGCATGACGGCTTCATCTCGTTGCAGCCGGACGGTTCGGCGATCGCCGAGTTCTCCGGCAAGATGCTGGTGCAGGGCGAGCCCGATGGCTCCTCCTTTCCGAGCGGCGGCATCCGCGCCACCTTCGAGGCCCGCGGCTACACGGCCTGGGATGTGACGAGCCCCGCCTACATCATGCCGACGCCCAACGGCGCCACCCTGTGCATCCCGACCGTCTTCGTCTCCTGGACCGGTGAGGCGCTCGACAAAAAGACACCGCTGCTGCGCTCCAACGCTGCCCTTGACCGCGCTGCGCGCCAGGTGCTGCAGCTGCTCGGCCACACCGACATCGCGCCCATCAGCTCGAGCTGCGGTGCCGAGCAGGAGTACTTCCTGGTCGACGCGGCGCTGGCGTCGGTGCGCCCCGACCTGCTGCTGTCGGGCCGCACCCTCTTCGGCAAGGCGCCCGCCAAGGGTCAGCAATTCGACGACCACTACTTCGGCGCCATCCCCGAGCGCGTGCAGGTCTTCATGCAGGACGTGGAGCAGAAGCTCTACCGCCTCGGCATCCCCGCCAAGACCCGCCACAACGAGGTCGCGCCCGGCCAGTTCGAGATCGCGCCTTTCCACGAGGCGGCCAACGTGGCCACCGATCACCAGCAGATGATCATGACCACCCTGCGCAACACGGCCAAGGAACACGGCTTCCTTTGCCTGCTGCACGAAAAGCCCTTCGCCGGCATCAACGGCTCGGGCAAGCACGTCAACTGGTCGGTGGGCAACGCCACCCAGGGCAACCTGCTCGACCCCGGCGAGACCCCCCACGACAACGCCCAATTTCTGGTCTTCTGTGCGGCTGTCATCCGCGGCGTGCACAAGTTCGGCCCGCTGATGCGCGCTGTGATCGCCAGCGCCAGCAACGACCACCGTCTGGGTGCCAACGAGGCGCCGCCGGCAATCATGTCGGTCTACCTCGGCGACCAGCTCGAGGACGTCTTCAACCAGATCAAGAGCGGCCGCGCCGGCGACTCCAAGGCCCGGGGCGTGATGACGCTCGGGGTAGATTCCCTGCCCGACCTGCCCAAGGACGCAGGCGACCGCAACCGCACCTCGCCATTCGCATTTACCGGCAACCGCTTCGAGTTCCGCGCCGTCGGTTCGGGCATGAGCGTGGCCGGTCCGCTGGTGGCCCTCAACACCATCCTGGCCGACTCGCTCACCTGGATCGCCGGGCGTCTCGAGGCCGAGATCAACGGCGGCGCCGACCTCAACTCGGCGATTCTCTCGGTGCTCAAGGGCGTGATGGGCGAGCACGGCGCGGTCGTCTTCGGTGGCGATGGCTACTCCGAGCAGTGGCACGCGGAAGCGGAGAAGCGCGGTCTTGCGAACCTGCGCACCACGGCTGACGCCCTGCCGGTGCTCAAGGAAAAGGAAATCGAAGAACTCTTCCAGCGCCACCGCGTCCTGACGCCGGTCGAGCTGGCGAGCCGCTTCGAGGTCTACGCGGAGCAATACGTCCTATCCATCGAGGTGGAGTCGCGTCTGGTCATCGACCTGGCCAAGACCCAGCTCTACCCGTCGGCCATGAACTACTTGGCGGAGCTCGGCGACTCCCTCGGCAAGCTCGAGGCCCTTGGCATCAAGGCCGACAAGCAGGTCGCGGTGAAGGTCTCCGAGCAAGCTGGCGCGCTGCTCAGCTCGGCCGACAAGCTGGCGCAGGCGCTGGCCAAGCACGACTTCGCCGACACCACCGCCCACCTCAAGCACTGTGCGGAAGTGCTGCGCCCGCTGATGGACGAGATTCGCGACCACGCCGACGCCCTCGAGGCCGAGGTCGCCGATCAGCACTGGCCGCTGCCGACCTACGAAGAGATGCTCTTCCTCAGGTGAAGGGCTCGCCGTGACTGCGCTCGGTGATGGCCCGCCGGAACACTTCGGCGGGCCGCACCAGCTCTTCCAGGCGCGAAAGCGCCTCGCGCGCCAGCGTACCGCGCTGCTGTCCCAGGCCGCACTGCAGATACACCGCGAGCTTGAGCAGCAGGTCGCGGTCCTGTTGACAGCGCTGCTCCCAGTGGGACAGCTCCACCTCGTCGCGCACGATGGCGCGCTCGAAGTCCACCGGAAGCACCTCTAGCGGCGAGGGGCAGACGATGAAGTTGTGGGGGTAGGCATCACCGTGGGTGAGACCGCCTTCTTGCATCGTGGTCAGCACATCGTAGGCCTGCTGCAGCAGCGACCACAGACCGGTCGCGGTCGCCAGCGACATCTGCTGGGCGTGGACCACATTGCTCTCGTCGGGCTCGGTGCCCAGGGGTGAGAGCCGATCGAGGGCGCTACCCGGCAGAAAGCAGCTGCGGAAAGTGTTGCGGGTGCAGCCGATGGGCGGTGGCACCGGCACCAGCTGGCTGGCCAGCGTGTGGCGCTCGAGTTCGAGGCAGGGATCGCCGTGCAGGCGGCCGGGATAATAGGTCTTGCGGAAGTGCAGGGGGTACTTCTGCGCCAGCGGATAGGCCTGCCGCGTGGCTGCGCCTGCGACCACCAACTCGCCCATCATCATCGGCCGTCCGCTGATGACCCGCTTGGCCAGGGTACGGACCACGAAGTCCTCGCGCGGTGCGCGATCGATCATGGGCAGGTAGTCTTCGCCGATCACGATGCGGTGACGGGGGGAGACCTCAATGGGGCGGGACTCTTCCACGCTATGGGATCCATACACGCGGCGGCCCGGTGGCGCAAAATCAGTGGGTGAGACGCCCTGGGGCCACCAGACCTTCGAATCCGGTGCGCCTTTCAGCTCGCAGACGCTCTACCCTCCTAGACCCTAAACAAGCGCATGTTGCAGGCGATCTCCACAAATCTCTTGCGTTCAGGTGCTCGCGAAAATGCTCAACGCTCCTCCTGGTGCGCCTGCGCTTTTCGCAAACCCCTGATTCACAACATCTTTGCGCAGCTCATCCTCCACATGCGCTTGTTTAGGTGACTAGATGTGCTCGGCGGGAGTCATGATCCGCTCTCGGGACCGCTACGGCGCCAGCTGCGGCGTCCGGTCCCCTTGAAATACACGGAGTATTCCGGCGGAGGCCGTCCTTGCATCTGGCATCGTATCGACCCCGATCATCGGCTCAGCACTCCCGCCGAGCACATCTAGGGCGATGCACGCGATTGCTCGCGGCCAGTTCTCTCCAGCTTGCGGTAGAAGGTTAGCTGGGCGCTCGGGCCGAGGCACTCCTTGCTCTGTTTTCGGTGCAGCGGCTTGCCGTTGTCGCCGCCAACCTGCCAGCGCTCGAACAGCTCCTGCGACGTCCACTGTCGCTTTGTCGGCCTCCTCGTTCGTAGGCGGTCTCGAGCTGAAGGATCCCGCCGGGCTCCGCCCGTGGATAGCCACGCTGGTCGAACTGAGGTTGGCGGAGCGAACCGGGCGCTCGCGAGCTACGCGGTGTTTCGTTGCCCCCGCGCCCGCGCCCGCGCCCGCGCCCGCGCCTGCGCCTGCGCCTGCGCCTGCGTTCGGTCACCGCCGCCGCCAGAACGGATTTACCTGGACTTGCTGGTCGCTGCCGGGTAGCCCATGGATATGGTCCATCTTGCGCTTTCCTGGCTGATGCACTCGGCGGCCGTCTGGGTCACGGCCGAACTCTTGCCCGGCTTCAGCGTCAAGGGCTTCAAGGGGGCGATGATCACCGCGGCCGTGCTCGGGCTGCTCCAGGTGGTGCTGGGCTGGGTGCTGACGCTGGTCATCGGCATCGGCAGCCTGGGGCTGGGCTTCGTTTTCATGTTCGCGACGCGCTGGCTGGTGACGGCTATCCTGCTCGTCTTGACCGACAAGCTCAGCGAGAGCCTGAAGATTCGCAACTTCAGCACGGCGCTGGTCGGCGCCATCGTGATCAGTGTGCTGACGACCCTGGGCAGCAAGCTGCTGTAGGGATCAGGTCGTGTAGTCGGCGTTGATGCGCACGTATTGCTCGGTCAGGTCGCAGCCCCAGGCGCGGGCCGAGGCATCTCCTTGGCCGAGGTCGACGCGGATGTGCACCTCTTCGCGCTCCATGGCGGCGCTGAGCTGCTCGAGGCTGGCGGAGCCGGGCGCGCCGCGCTCGAAGGCGCAGTGCTCGCCCAGGTATACCGAGATGCGCTCGAGCTGGAGTTCGGCGCCCGAGCGACCCAGGGCCATCAACACGCGGCCCAGGTTGGCGTCGCGGCCGGTCACCATGGTTTTGACCAGGGGTGAAGAAACGACGGTGCGGGCGGCGCGGCGGGCGTCGTCGAGGTTTCGCGCACCGTCCACGGTGACCACGATTAGATGCTCGGCACCCTCGGCGTCGCGCGCCAGGTCGCGGGTCAGCGCCACCGAGAGCTCGAGCAGGGCCGCTTCGAAGGCCTGGGCGCGCGTGCCGCTGCCGTCGATGGGCTCGCCGCCAGCGGCGCCGCTGGCGAGGATCAACATGGAGTCGCTGGTGGAGGTGTCCATGTCCACGTCGAGCATGTTCAGGGAGGCGTCGGCGACGCGCTTGAGGCACGGCTGCAGGAAGTCGGCCCCGACGGGGGCGTCGGTGGTCAGAAAGCAGAGTACGGTGGCCATGTTGGGGTGGGCCATGCCGGCGCCCTTGGCCGCGCCGCCGATGTGGAAGTCGCTGCCAGCGCCGCACACGCGCAGGGCGCGGGACTTGCTGTGCATGTCGGTGGTCATGATGGCACGGGCGAAGTCTCCAGCGCCTTCGCGTCGCGGCTGCAGCTGCGCCAGGCCGGCCTCGATCTTCGCCATCGGCAGCGGCCGTCCGATGACGCCGGTGGAAGCCACGAAGAACTCCTCTTCGGGCACACCGCAGCGGGCTGCGGCCAGAGCCGCCATGCGTCGGGCGTCGGCCAGGCCCGTGGCTCCGGTTGCCACGTTGGAGTTGCCGGAGTTGACGATGAGCCCGCGGGCGCTGCCACCGGCCAGGCGCTCGCGGCATAGCTGCACCGGCGCACCACAGACGCGGCTCTGGGTGAAGACCCCGGCCACCGTGCAGGGCTGCTCGGCATAGAGAAGTCCCAGGTCCAGACGCGGCTCAGGTCCGTAGGTCTTGATTCCCGTGTAGGTACCGGCGGCGGCGAAGCCGGCGGCTGTCGTGACGCCACCGGCGTCGATCCATTCGATTTTCATGTGGCTCAACTCGAGCTTCTTGGGCGGTCAGGCCACCCGGTATCAAACCGGCGCCTCGTCGTCGAGGGCGCGGCGCCAGCTGTCATCATGCAGCTCGGTATAACGCGGCGCACGCGTCGAATAGGCGGTGAGTCCGCCCTGCAGGAAGCGGGTGGCCAGCCGGGCTGCGTCGGCGGGGCTGGGCTTGCCGGAGTGGATCATGGCGTAGCGCAACTCGGAGATGGCCCCCATGACCATACGCGCCAGGCTCTGCAGGTCGTCGGTATCCCGCGGGCCGGCCGCGCCGAGCTGTTCGGCCAGCGCGCAGACCGCTTTTTCCTTCATCGCCCAGGCGTGGTCGCGGCCGCGGTCGACCACGCCGCTGTTCATCAGGGCCCGGTAGAGGGGCGCCCGGTCGACCACGCGCTCGAAGTGACGCTCCAGGTAGTGCACCATCGTGCGCACCGCGGCGGGGAAGTCGGCGGCCTCCAGTACCATCTGGCGGGCTTTTCGGGCTTCTTCCACCTCATGACAGCTCAGCTCCTCGGCAATGGCGAAGAAGATGCCCTGCTTGTCATCGAAGTAGCGGTAGAAGGTGCCAGCGCTGACGCGCGCACGGTTGACGATGTCCATCACCTGGGTGCGATGGTAGCCGTGCTCGCTGAAGAGCAGCACCGCAGCCTCCAACAATCGACCCTTGGTGCGATCGCGACGTTCAGCCTGGGTGTGGCGCGTGCGCGTGGGCCGGTGGGTGGCGTCGGCGTCGGCGTCGGGCTGCCTCATCTACAGCCCTTCGTGCGCGTCCCTGAACCGGGGCGTTCGCCAAGTTTCCCGGTTCGACCGTCTCCACACAGCAAGAAGCGCTCCCTCTCGATCCGGACCCTGACCTGGATGCACTAACACCACAATCGCGCCGGGGTCAACAGCCCCACAGGCGTGGGGGTTGGGAGGGGTCAGGCGGGTGCGCCGGCGCCCATCGCCTGCAGGATGTTGGCGCGGTAGCCGAGGCTGTGGGCGATGCCGGAGAGCAGGGCAAAGACGCGTCCGACCAGCACGAAGTCGCTGGGCACCGAGACCACCGGGTCTTCGCGGATGGCGTCAAACAGCTCGTCGGTCATCTCTTCGGTGAACTCGCCCTCGAAGCGACCGGTGTCGCTGCGGCGCATCATGCGCCGGGCGATGGCGATGAAGGTGGTGGAGTCGCCCGTTTTGGTCTCGAAGCCCAGTTCGCGGAAGGCCCGGATCATGGCGGCTTCGTTGAGCGTCATCATCGAGAACATCAGCTCGAACAGGCCGAGGCCAAAGCCCTCGGGTAGCTCCTTGCTCAGCCCGAAGTCGAGCACGATGATCTGGCCGTCCTCGGTGACCATCAGGTTGCCCGGATGGGGGTCGGCCTGGAAGAAGCCGTCGGCCATGATCATGTGCACGAAGATGTGCATCAGATCCTGCAGCACCTGCTTGGGGTGCAGTCCGGCCGCTTCGATTTGCTCGCGCTCGGTGATCTTGATGCCCCGCACCATCTCCATGGTCAGCACGCGCTTGCTGGACAGCTCGCGGTGAATGCCGGGCACCTTGACCCGCGGATTGTCCGCAAAGAGTTCGCGCACGCGGTCGGCGCTGTTGGCTTCGCGTTCGAAGTCGAGCTCGTAGCTCAGGTGTGTGGCCAGCTCTTCGAGCAGGGGCATCAGCTCGAGCGGCTGACTGTCGATTTTCTCGTAGAGCCAGCAGGCCCGCCGCATGTTTTGCAGATCGGTGGTGACGATCTCTTCGATGTCCGGATACTGGACCTTGACCGCCACCTCGGTGCCGTCGTGCAACCGCGCCGCGTGCACCTGGGCCAGCGAGGCCGAGGCGATAGGCTCTTCGGAGAACTCGGCGAAGGCTTCCGAGAGGGGCTTGCCAAGCTCGGCTTCCACGCGCGCCTTGATCAGGTCGAAGCTTCTTGCGGGAACCGCGTCGTGGCATTGCTTCAGGCGTTCGATGAACGAAGGCGGAAAGCGATCGGAGCGCGTGGCGATGGCCTGGCACATCTTGATGATCACGCCGCGCAGGTCGAAGGCCAGGCCCAGCAGGATCTCGGAGGCCCGTTCATTGACCGGGTCGAGCGCCTCGCCGGCACGTGGCTCGCGGCCCACGGCCCGTCGCGCCAGGTCGGGCACCTTGTACATGGACCACAGACGCAGGGCAGCGCTGCCCACGCGGTAGCTGCGATAGAGGCGCGTCAACGAATTCATGGGTGGACTCGCTCAGGCGGCGCTGGGTTCGAAGCCGGTCTGGGCGGGGGGCTGCCAGATGGGCGTCAGGGCTTCGAAGTCTTCGAGCAGGGAGCGCTGGGCTTGGCCCTTGTCGACCGCCTGCTTCAGCGCGACGAGCGCGTCGTCGCGCTGCTCGCGGGGGCGGTTTTTGCCCATCTGGCCGAGGATGTGATGCAGGATGCCGTCGACGATGGTGCGGCCGGGGAGGGTCTTGCCGTCTTCGGTGCGTACGGTCTTTTGACGAAACTCCGAAAGCGCCGTGCGCAGGTACTCGACGTGGGGGCTTTCGTCGGCGCGGATGTACTCGACCATGGTGCCGGCGGCTTCGGGGGCGGCTGAGACCTCGGGATCGGAGAGCAGCTCGACACCCCAGTCGAAGGTGCCGCGCGCGAAGACCTCGATCACCAGCACCTGCGACATGGTCATCAACATGCGGTAGAGGTTTTTGTCGAGTTGCGGGAAGAGCGGCTCGCCGCGGCGGCTCTGGCCGCGGTTGCCCATCAGGCGCATGAAGACATCCGGCGGCACCCGCGGATTTTCCAGGGCCAGGTCGCGCGCCGCCTCCCACATCTGCTTGTGGCCGCCCTGGTCGCGGTAGCCGGCTTCGTCGCGGGCATGGGCCTCGAACAGGCCCTTATCCAGGTGTGAAAGGGCGGTGCCATCGAAGTCCTCGACCAGCAGGGCTTTCAAGTCCGGCATGCGAACGTCGCGGATGATGGCGCCGAAACCCTCCAGGATCGAAATCACCGTGAGTGCGCGCACGATGGGCTCGCGCACGCCATTTTGAAGCAGCAACTTCGACTGGGCCACGCTGGGGTACTGCGGGGGTACCTGGGCGTCGCCGATCTCGAGGAGCTGTCCGCCCTGGTGCAGCAGTTGGGCCTGCCAGGCGGCGACCGCCGGATTGCGCACGCGGGTGCGCGGCGGGATGTATTTGCCGTCGGCGTCGAAGCCGCCGTGGCAGCGCACTTCGCCGGCGATCAGGGGTTCGGCGTAGTCGACGTCCGAGAGCAACTCGGCGCTGGTGAAGTGGACCTGGTCGTCTTCGGCTTGCATGTTCGGGCTCGCTGCACTGCCAACGCCTGCCGCGCAAAAAGAGCGCTGATGAGCCGGCGAAAGCAGGGCATCATAGCCCCGTTTGTATGGGGTTCAAATGGGGGCGCGCAGCTCACTGGGAGCGCTGCCGGTCCACTTGCGGAAGGCCCGGCGGAAGGCCCGGCCGGAGCTGAAACCCAGCTCCTGGGCGATCGCCTCGAAGGGCAAACCCGAGCCGGTGATCAGGGCCTTGGCCCGCTCTTCGCGCACGCCATCGAGGATGGTCTGGAAGGTCGTGCCCTGCTGTTGCAGCGAGCGCGCGAGCGAGCGTTTACTCATGCCCATCAGACGCGCGGTCTGGTCGGCGTCGGGGGGATTGTCCAGGCGGGCACGCAGGGCGCTGGCGACGCGGGCGGCCAGATCACCGGTGCCCTCGCTGTGGGCCAGCAGGCGCTCGCATTGCTCGGCGGCCATGCGGGCGGCCGGGGCGCAGGCGAAGCGCAGGTTACCTTCGAGCTGGGTGGCGTCGAAGACCAACTCGCAGACAGGCGCGCCAAACTCGGGCTCGACACCGAAAATCGCGGCATAGCGCGCGGCGTGGGGCGGCCGCGGATAGTCGAAGCGGGCGGCCAGCAGCTCGATCGGTTCGCCGCGCACGAAGCGCGCCTGTTCCAGCAGGCAGCTGGCGGTGGCCTCCTTGCCGAAGCGCATGCACGCGGCGTCGGAGCCGGCCGGCGCACTCGCGCCCCGCGCGCGGTCGCCAGCGCCCAGGCGTGAGCGCAGCACGAGCGCCTGGGCACGCACGCCCCATTCGTCCCGGGGCTCGCACAGCTGGGCGCTGCAGAACGGGGACAGCAGCTGGTCGTAACGGTCGGCCAGCTCGAGCGCGTCGCGCAGGGTGGCGCTGCTCATCATGGCGTAGCCGAGGAAGCCCAGCTGTGAGACCTGCAGCCGCGGACCCAGCATCAGCCCCAGGGCGGGCTCGCCGGTCAGCTCGAGGGCGGCGATCGAGAGGTTGCGCACTTCGCGGGCCCGCGGAGGGGAGGGCGCTACGGCGGGCGGGCCTGGGTTGTGAACGGCTTGGATTGGCTTTGGGTCGGCGGCTGCCAGCAGCCGTTCCTCGGCGACTCCCAGGGAGGCGGCGAGGCGCAGCAGTTCCGCGCTGAAGCCTGGAGCTGTGGGGCGGTCATCGATACTGAATAGAGGCACAATCCTTCAACACCTTCACCCACACGTCACACCTTTGGAATAGCGCAGTGCAGCATTTTGCGCAATCGGATTGTGCAAACTTCGTTCACGGCCCTGCTGGAGGCGGAGGGAGCCGGAGCCTGAGCGCGCGCGATCGCCCGGCTTTATGGTTGTGCGCTCGGGCTCCGGGTGTCGCGGGCGAACTCGGCAACGTTGCGGTAGAGCGCGTACAGGCACAGCAAGTTGCCGCAAACGGGCGGCACCGACGCCAGCTGGGGCCATGGGGAACTCCCCAGGGTGGCCAGGGCGGCCACCGCAAGCAACAGCCACAGCCCGCGGTCACGGCCGTCGTAGGCGCGGCCGACGGCGCTGGCCAGGGCGTAGCTGCCGCAGATGCGGAAGGAGCAGAAGGTGAGGGTGATGGCGAAGCCGATGCGGTCGATGGCGCCGGCCAAGTAGAGCGCTCCCAGGCTGAGCCCCAGGGCCACGAAACCCAGGTGTGGTCGCAGCCAGGCCTCGAGTTTGCGGTAGTAGAAGAGATTGCAGCGCAGCTGGATCACCACCGCCGCCAGGGCCACCAGTGAAAACGCCAGCTGCAGCCAACGGGCGCTGGCATCGACCCACAGCAGCAGCACTGCGACGGCGGCAAAGCCCAGGGAAATGCCGAAGCGGGCCTCGATGCCCGTGGCCGGCTCGGGGGCCACGAAGCGACCGCTCTGGTGCTCGAGCAGCAGCTGGCCGTGGTAGATCATGGTGGCGGTCAAGCCCACCAGGACCACCCAGGGGGCGGCCAGGTCCAGGGCCACTGTGACGGTCAGGGCGGTCAGCGGCACGATCACGGCGTCGAGCCAGCGCCCCAGCAGCACAGAGCGTCGGTCGCGCCGGCCGCTGCGTTGGCCCTGGAAGACCTCCAGGCAGTCGCCGATCATGGACAGTAGCGTGCCGGCGGCGGCGCCCAGCAGGGTCAGGGAGCGGGCTGGGCCCTCGAGTTCCAATGAGAGCACGGCCAGCCCGGCGGTCAGCCAGGCGATGACATGGGTGGTCAGGGAGATCGCGTTGGGGTGCACGCGCTCGGGCACGTGGGCCAGCAGCGGCAGGCAGATCGTCTCCACGATGCGCTGCTCGAAGCGCGGGCCGTGACCGCCAGCGGCCACTTCGCGCTCGCCGGCCGTCGAACTCGCGCCGGGGGCGAGCATGCGCAGCTGGCTGGGGATGGGAAACTCGGGTTGAGGCATGGTGGAAACGGTGGCCCGCGCGTCGCGCGAGCACTTCCCGCTGGGCTTCAGCATAGCCAACGGGTCCAGGGGGGGGAAGCGGGGCGGAGATCGCCTGCCTCGGGCGAAGACGCTTGACGGGCCCGGCTGCGGCTACGCCATAATGACTTCCCCCTCTCGCGAGCGCGGGCTGCGACTCGGCGTTCGAGAAAAGGCAGGTTGCCCATGGACATCGTTTTGGCTCCCGACGTCTTCGTGAATGCTTCCGTGGCGGTGGGGACGCCGCCGGAGGCGGTGGTCCAGCGGGTGCTGGGCAAGCACAAGGGCGAGAGTCGCTGCTCCCAGTGGGTGCTGGACCGGGTAGGTCAGATGCTGACGGCGCTGCCCGAGTTCAAGCCCGACGCCGTCGAGGCCCAGATCCAGCTGATCCGCGGCCTGGTCCAAATGGTGGAGCTGCCCGAGGACTTCGGAGCCGGCGCCTGGGAGGCGGCCATGGTCGCCACCGCGAAGAAGGCAGGGGTCAAGCGCGTGGTCACCGACCACCCCGATCTGCTCGAAAAAGAAACCTCCGACGGCGTCGAGTTCGTGGCCTCGGAGGCCTGGTTGATCGAGGTCACCACGCCGCCTCCACCTCCAGGAGGTTGAGGTCTCGGGGGGGGTATAATAAGGGGACAGGGCGTGCGTTGCGGGGAGTTGCCTCAGCCCTCGCCGGCCCTGCGCTCCTCGCGCACCGGATCGGTGGGATAGTCGTGGAAGGGCTCCGGCGTCTTGAAGCTGGTGCCGCTCTCCCAGGTGCCCGAGGCGAGCTGGATGTGGTTGCGGCCGGCGGCCTTGGCCGCGTACATGGCCTCGTCGGCGGAGCGCAGCAGGGTGGGGGCGTCTGATTTGCCCAGATCGTGGGCCACGCCGATGCTCGCGGTGACGCAGAGTTCGGAGTCGCCCACGGGGATGCGCAGGATCTCGATGCCGCGGCGAATGCGCTCGGCCAGGGCCATGGCGCCGACCTTGTCGATGTTGCGGGCGAGCACCAGGAATTCCTCGCCGCCCCAGCGGCCCAGCACGTCCTCGCCGCGCAACATGCGCTCGAGAGCCCGCGAGACCACGCGCAGCACGGCGTCGCCGCCTTCGTGGCCGGCGCTGTCGTTGATGTCCTTGAAGTGATCCAGATCGACCATCAGGAGCGCCAGCGGCGTGTGGTGGCGCTGGGCGAAGGCGACTTCGCTGCGCAGGCGGGCCTCCATGTGGCGGCGGTTGAACAGCCGGGTCAGCGGGTCGCGCACCATCATGTCGTGGGTGCGGCGGGCCGCTTCGATCTCGACCTCGTCGTAGAGGGCGAAGCCCAGCACGGCGCTGCCGCCCACTTCGATGCGCGAGCCGTTGCTGAGGCGCACGCGGCCGCTGACGGCCATGCCGTCCAAGCGCGTGCCGTTGGTGCTGCCCAGGTCCTCGAGCCAGTACTCATCGCCCTCGCGGGCGATGCACGCGTGGCGGCGCGACAGGCCGCGGTCGTCGAGCTGGATTTGGGCCTCGCCCGAGCGGCCGATCAGGATGCGCGGCGCGTCCAAGGTGAAGAGGGAGCCGGCTTCCATGCCACAGAGCACGGTCAGCACGCCCTCGGTCCGGGGCCCCGCCTGGCCCGCGTCGTAATCCCTGAAGGTTGGCCGCAGGCGGCCGGTGTCGTCGCGGTTTTCGTGCAAAGTCGTGCCTCGTACTACCCCTTCAGGATGCACTGAAATGTAGGATGTTGCCATAGGGGTCGCCGTTCCACACAGAAATCGGCCGAGTGGCTTGGCATTGAAATTCCCATATTACAGGAAATATCCTTTTGTGTCGAAATTCGGCTGTGCCCCCCTTCGGGCCGATTGGGAGACCGCTTTGTCGGGGCAGCGGGAAGGTGCCGCAGATGCCCCATGCCCGCAGCTGACCGCCGTTGTGAGGTTGGAGCGGTCATAACTTTGAGTTTTTGCGTGTGAGTTGAGTGTGCGCGTTTCGTTCACTCGAGCGCAAGAAAACCACTTCAACCGTCCGCTGAACCGCGCACACAGTAGTAGCGAGCGCTGCCGCAAGCGCAAACTCGGGCCGCATCATCTGTCCATGTACGGCCTGTCGGCGCGATGTCGTCTGCGTTCCCACCGAATTTCGCGATTTACTCGACAAGGCCTGTACGGGTTCTTTTTTGGTGACCTACGATCGCATCGCAACGGAAAGGCTTGATTCAATGCTCGTGACTTCATCGACTGAGATCGCCGGCAGCGCATGGTGGCGCCGGAGCTGGGTTTTGGGGGCATGTCTTGTCCTGTGCGGCGCCTGCTCACACGAGGTGGAAAGCCCGAAGGTGGACATCGCCGACGACACGGCGTTTTCGCCGGATCTGGTGTGTAACGCTCAGTTGGATACGCCGGTGGTGATCGTGGGCACGGGCTTTCGTCCCGCGCCCAACGAGACGCTTTCCAAGCCGGCGGTGTTGATCACGCCCGAGATTTCCCTGCAGCACGCCAGCGCGATCACCGGTGGCGCTGGTGGTGGTGGCGACGCGGGTGCTGGCGCTGCGAGTGCAGGCGGCGGCGAGCCCGTGGTCCTGTCCGGCGATCCCCGCGAGATGAACGCGGACGGCAACGCCGAGAACAACACCTGGCAGAGCGAAGAGCAGATGACGCTCATCGTCGACGAAGATTTGAAGCTCGCCGAGGGCATCTACGACGTCACCATCACCAACCCCGATGGCAAGCGCGAAGACACCAGGGAGGGGGCGCTGGCGGTGATGTCGCCGCCGACCATCAGCGAAGTGATCCCGCCCTCGATCTGCGTCGATCAGAGCGACCAGGAGATGCAGTTGGTGGGCACCAACTTCCTGCGCTACGGCGAGGGTAAGCCCACGGTCACGATCATGGGCGCGGGCGATCCGCTGGTCCTGGACGTGCACACGCTGGACGGCTGCGCGGCCGTTCCGGGTCGTGCCCAAACGGCCGAGCTTTGCACCGACGCCTTCTTCACCGTGCCCATGATGGCGCTCGAGCCGGGCACCTACAGCCTGATGCTGACCAATCCGGAGCCGGCGGCGTGCAGCTCCACGGAGATGATCGAGATCGAGGTCAACCCGCCACCCCAGGTCGACGCCGTGGCGCCGCCCCAGGTCTGCTCGGGCGGCTCGATCCTGGTGGCGACCGGTCTGGACTTCCAGGACGGCGCCCGCGGCGAGCTGCGTTGCGATGGCACCGTGATCGACAGCCAGGGAACCGAGGTCAACGCGGCTGGCACCGAGATCACCATGACCTTCGGTCCCGGCGCGATTCCCGGCGTCGATTGCGACGTGGTCGTGATCAACCCGGACGGCTGCGAGGACCGGCCGCTGCCGCACGAGCAGGTGGTCGGCACCGAGGGGCCGATTCTGTTCAACGTGGCACCGCCGGTGGTCTACAACGGCATCAACACGCAGATAAAGCTCTATGTGACCGCTCTCTTGCCGCCGTTCACCGTGACCATCGCGCCGACGGGGACGTTGGACGAGACCGAGCTGACCGCGATCGTCGATCCCGCCAACGACAGACGGCTGCAGGCGACGGTGCCGGAGGGCACGGCCGTGGGCGAGTACGATGTCATCGTGGCCGACGGCACCGGCTGCCGGGCGGTTCTACCCGAAGGGTTGACGGTGACCGACGAGGACACCATCGACGTGACCGACGTGGAGCCCGAATTCGGGCACGTGCTGGTCTCCAACGCGGTGACCATCACCGGCGCAGCCGCCGATACCTTCTCGCCGACGCCGCTGGTCTTTCTCAGCCCGGTGGGTAGCACCGACGAGCCGGCGGTGCAGCTCTTCGGCGTCAGCGTCTCGGCCGATGGCAGCTCGCTGACCGCGGTGGTGCCCGAGGGCATCAACGCGGGCAGCTACAATCTGGTGGTCGTCGACCCGGTAGGCAAGGTGGTCGGCGTGCTCGACTCGGCGTATACGGCGACGGCCGATGCGCCGCCGGTGATCGACCGGGTCACCCCACAGTCGGTTCGTAATGGCACCGACGGGCCGTTGGGCACCCAGGTGATCACCGTGGTCGGCACGGGCTTTTCCGGGGTCACCATCGAGGCGCGCTGTCTGGCGCCGGATGGCACATCGGAGTCCCCGGCTTCCATCGGCACTTCGACCGAGACCTGCGATGCGACGAGTGGCGAGTGCGACATCACCGTCACCTTCGACGGCAGCGGTCTGTCGCAGGGTGCGGTATGCGTGATCCGAGCCGTCAACGGCGACGGCAGCTACGGTGATTTTTCCGCCATCGGAGTGGTCAACAGTTCCGACAACCTTGCCGACTCGCGTCCTGGCACCAACCTGATCACGGGGCGTCGTGCGCTCAACTCGGTGGCCGTGCGCGCCACGGCGGCCTCGCGTTTCGTCTATGCCCTTGGCGGTGACACCGGGCCGGCCGATCGGGCCAGTCCGCTCGACAGCGTCGAGTACGCGCCGGTCGACATCTTCGGCAACATGCAGGCCTTCCAGGAGAGTCGGCATCCGCTGCCGGAAGCACGCTCCTTCGCGGGCAGCGCGAGGGTGGGCCGCTACATCTACATCTACGGCGGATCCGACGGTGCCGATGCGCTGAGCACTGGATACCGGGCCCTGGTGTTGTCGCCGGAGGAGGCCCCCGAGATCGCCGATCTCGACCTCTGCCTCAGCGGTGGCGACAGCGACTGCTTCGAAACCGCCGATCTCGGTGATGGCATCCCGGCAGGCACCTACGCCTACCGCGTGGCTGCGGTCATCGACCCGGCCGATCCCCAGAACCTGGGCGGCGAAACGCTGGCGGCCGACCCCATTTCGCTACGACTGCCCAACGTCATGGACCGCGGCATCCTGGTCAAGTTGATCTGGACCGCGCCGGTGGATTCGGAGGGCGATGTGCTCACCGGCATCACCGGCTACCGCATCTACCGCACCGCCGAGGGTGGCGCTGCGGGTGTCGACGAGGTGCTGATCGCCGAGGTCGGCGCCGACGCGACGACCTGGATCGACGACGGCAGCGCCGCGCTGGGAAGCGCTACGCCGACGCCGCCGGGATCGACCAGCAGCTGGCAGGCCCTGCCGGAGCTCGCGACGCCGCGCAGTTCGCTGCAGGGTGTGGCGTCGGTCAACCCGACCAACGAAAGCATCTTCTACCTCTATGCCCTGGCGGGGATGGACGCAGGGATACCTGATACTTCGAATGGCACCGCCCTGGACGACTACGAGTACCTGCCCATCGACGTGGCGGCCAACGGGCGTCAAACCCTGCCCGGGGGCTGGCTACAGCCGCTCTTCGGGACCGACCCGGTGTTCACCTATGCGCGTTTCGACCACGGCGGGTGGCGGGGTGACAGCAGCGTTTCGGTGCCGACCTTCGGCGACGAGTCCTGGGTCTACGTGGGCGGCGGGCGCATCGGGTCTGCCAATGCCGACGGGCAGTCCAATACCGAGGCGGCGCGCGTCTCTTCGACAGGATTGCTCGAGGCATTTGCAGTGGCCCACGACACGGCGCCGAGCCGCAGCGGTTTCGGCACTGCTGCTGCGGCCGACCGCCTCTTCGTCTTCGGCGGATCCGACCCGATGCCTCAGAGCAACGGTGGATCGTTCGGCTTCGACGGGGCGCCCAACCTCTTGCTCTCGAGCTTCAACAGCGAAGGAGGACTCGGAGTTGGAACCGCGCGCTACCAGATGGGCAGCACGCTCGAGAGCGCCTTCATCTTCATCGTGGGCGGCATGGACAGCATCAACCGTGAAGGCGGCACCGGCAATATCACCGGTGGCACCGTCACCAACACCACCGCCCTTATCGTGCAGTGAGGACAGCAGCCATGAACAACTTCCAAGCTTCAAAGGCAATCCGCTTCAATCTGTCCATGGCGCTCGTGCTCTTCAGCGCGATGCTGCTGCTCGCCTCCGGCGTCAGCGCCCAGGAGAGCGCCTCGATGGAGGCCGACCTCTCCAGCGCCGAGCTGGAGCCGAGCGGCGGGGAGGACAACAGCTCCGCCTTCCTGCTCGCGGGCAAGGTCGGCGGCATCGCCTCCTTCAACGGCCTCGATCCCTTCGTGCACGGCGGCATCGAGCTGGGTTGGGTCTTCGGTGGCACCGGGCGCAGCATGGCCGCCTTGCTGCAGGTCGAATACGCCGTGCCGCCGGCCGCGGGTTCGGTGACCGAGGAAGGGCTCGGGGGCGATGCCGATGCGGGCCTGCCACCGCGCGTACCCGACGAGACCTACAAGTGGAAGATCGTTCAGAAGGAGCTCGTCTTCCAGCCCACGTTCATGTATCGACTGACCGGCATCAGCGGGTCGATCACGCCCTACGCCGGCATCGGTCCGCGCATCTACCTGCTGGAGAGCGTGGTTTGGGGCACGGCGGGCGACAAGGACGGGTCCGGCACCCAGCCCATCGGTGACACCTACGAGCGCTCCACCAAGTGGGGCCTGGGCGTGCCGCTGGGTGCTGAGCTGGCCCTGGGCCCCGGCGGTCTTTTTGCCGAGCTGCTCTTCCAGTGGGGTCCCTTCGAGCACGAAACCACCGGCAAGACCCACCTGGGTGGCGGCAGCCTCTTCCTGGGCTACCGCGCGCTGCTCTGAAGCCGCACGGCCGCGGCGACGCGGCCGAAGCTTCGGCGACTTGTAAAAGGAACTTCGTCATCGGTCGCGCCGCGGCCGATGACGAACGCGCGAAGGCGCGCGCGCGTCGCATGGCGAGTCTGGGTCACATCGGGTCGGGTCCTTCAGGCCGCGCTCACCGAGCTGGCGCTCGTTCGCACCGCTGTTCGTCCATGCGATGTGGTCAGGGCGGTCGGGCGCCGCGCCCGCGTGCTGGGCATGGGGGGGTACGCTGCGGCAGCACTTGCGGAGCTACCCAGGCTCGACTAGATGTGCTCGGCGGGAGTCATGATCCGCTCTCGGGTCCGCTACGGCGCCAGCTGCGGCGTCCGGCCCCCTTGAAATACGCGGAGTATTCCGGCGCAGGCCGTCCTTGCATCTGCCATCGTATCGACCCCGATCATCGGCTCAGCACTCCCGCCGAGCACATCGAGTCATCTTTGTCCATGGCTGACAAACCGCGCGTGACAATTCGTGAGAACGTGGTCTTTGCCCGGGCCGGCGAGCGCGAGCTGCTGTGCGACGTCTTCACTCCGCCAGCCGAGCCGGACGGCGCCGGCGCCCCGCGCCCCGGCGTGCTCCTGGTGCACGGTGGCGGTTGGCGCGGCGGCGACAAGCTGCAGATGCGCGCCTATGGCATCCAGCTCGCGCTTGAGGGCTTCGTCTGCATCTCCTCGAGCTATCGTCTGACCCCGCAGGCGCCCTGGCCGGCGCAGATCCACGATGTGAAGGCGGCCCTTCGCTATGTGCATAGCCACGCGGAGGAACTCGGTATCGACCCCCGGAAGCTCGCCGCGATGGGCGCCTCGGCGGGCGCGCACCTGATCCTGCTCGCGGCGGGCACGGTGGGCCACCCCGAGTTCGAGGGCGACGGTGACCACGCGGGCGCGGCCACGGCGGTGGCGGCCGCTGTGGGCATCGTCTCGCCGACCGTGCTGGCGCCGCGCGGCACGCGCCTCAGCGGCAGCGTGCCTGCCCGGGCGTTGATGGAAGACGACGACGAGGCCGCGGCCGCCCTCGCCAGCCCCATCACCCACGTGCGTGCTGGCTATCCGCCCACCTTCCTGATCACGGGTAGCGCCGACAAGCTCGTACCGCCCAGCTCGAGCATGCGCATGTACGAGGCGCTGGCCGCGGCGGGCGTGCCCACCGAGCTGCACATCTACCCCGATCAGCCCCACACCTTTGTGGCCCAGAAGCGCTTCCACCGCCTGACCTGCAAAGAGATCTCGCTTTTCCTTCAGCGCTACCTGGGCCTCATGCCCCACGTGGACCCGTCCCTCGCCCGCGCCACCGACTGACGACCATGGGGCCGGGTGCGACAGCCCAGAAGGGGCGTGCGAGGGGGGGCCAGCGCGTCTTGCGCCGTGACCAGCCTGTACGCGGGTCCCGGCCGATTCCGGACGGGACCCGCGTACAGGCTGGTCACGGTGAAACTTCACGTTCTCGATAACCTTGGCCAAAAGGTCGTGGCCGTTGAGGCGACGCCACTTCTTCTCGGCCTCGAGGGCGAGCCTGAAGACCATCGTAGCCGCCGACATGGCGGCTTTCGGCGGTACGGTCGTCGCCCTGGGTGATGGTCTCGACGCTCAGTGGGTCACTGTCGGCTTGCTACGCTTGGAGGCGGCGGGGCAGGAGCGTGCCGAGGATGATTTATTTCACATTGCGCGTCGGTGGGAGCGCTCGGTCTGCTCCATAGGGTGGCGGCCGCCACCCCTGCGCCGGCGGCCGCCGCTTGGGAGGCGTGGTGTTGCGTCGTAAGTGCTTGAAATGACTGGTGCCCGATTCCGGCATGGCGCTTGCTCTGCCCGCCGGGCATGACACTCGCTCGCCCAGTCCTCCCCGGCAAGACCTACATGCTGACCCGGCGCGTCACCCGTCGGCACTGGCTCTTGAGGCCCGATGCCGACGGCACCTCGCAGCAGATCTACCTCTACACGCTCGGCTACAACGCCAACCAGCACGGCATCCTGGTGCACAACCTCTGCCAGATGTCCTCGCACGATCACGAGACCATCACCGACGTCCTGGGCACGCTACCGCTCTTTCTCGAGGGCTTCCATCGCGACTTGGCCAACGCCATGAAGTGCCACCGCGGCTGGCCGGGGGAGTTTTACGATAAGCATCAGACCTCGAGGGTAGAACTCACCTGCCCAGCGGCCATCAGGGAGAAGATGGCCTATGTCGCCGTCAATCCCACGGACTGCGGTGGTGTCTTCGACTACGAGGCTTGGCCTGGCGTGACGGTCAAGTGCAATGAAATCGGAGAGAAGGTCTTCGTGGTCAAGAGGCCCGAGGTCTACTTCGACCCGAACAACAAGGTGAAGAACTGGCCCGACGAGATCGAGCTGCGCATCGTGATGCCCCAGGTGTTGCTGCTCGAGTACGGCGGGCTCGAGGAAGCGCAGCGGGCGCTGAAATCGCGCTGCGAAGAGCTGGCCAAGGAGGCCCGCGCCAAGCGCCACCAGCTCGGGCTCGCCTATGGCACTCCGGCCAGCGCCGTACAGTCAAAGTTCACGCGTCGGTCGAGCAGCCATGAGGTCTTCGGCGCGTTGAACCCGACCTTCGCCACCGGCGGTGATCCCGAGGCCGCCGAACAGGCACGCGAAGCTCGCGCGCAGTTCTTGAGCGAATATGCCCGATGCAAGGCGCTGTGGCGCGCCGGCGATCGAGACGTCATCTGGCCAGCTGGAACGTGGGAGATGAGGGTGCTCCATCGGTGTCGCTGTCACCCTCCTCCATAACTCTGGCGCAGCTTCGGTCAATCGCGTGCCTGGTTCGAGCCCGGGCACGCATTGGTGCGTCCGGCGGCTGGTTGGGGGTGTAAACTTGTAGTCTGGGTGCGTGTTGGAGCGCCGTTTTTCTGCTCCGCGCGCCGCTTCAGCCCCCGCGCTCACCTCGCCGGCAGCGCCAGCAGCCGCCGCGACCTCTGATCCTGCCCCGACGCCCATGGACGGATCTTCCAGATGCACACCTCGCCGGCAGCGCCAGCAGCCGCCGCGACCTCTGATCCTGCCCCGACGCCCATGGACGGATCTTCCACGGATCTTCCAAATCGGATCTTCCGGACGGATCTTCCCCGTCTCCGGATCTTCCGTCTCTCGACGCTCGCCTTGGAGCCTGCCGCTTCTCGACCTTCGTGCATGGCGACGCCAAGGTCGCCAATTTCTGCTTCGGCGATGGCGGGGTGGCCGCCGTCGACTTCCAGTACGTGGGCTGCGGCTGCGGCATGAAGGACGTGGCCTACTTCCTCGGTAGCTGCCTCGAGGAAGACGACGGCGAGCAACACGCCGCGCGCCTGCTCGACCGCTACTTCGTCCATCTGAGCGCGGCCATCGCCGATGATCCAAGGGCGCGCGCCGTCGAAGCCGAGTGGCGCCCGCTCTACCCCGTCGCCTGGGCCGACTTCCACCGCTTCCTCGCCGGCTGGGCCCCCACCCACCACAAGATCCACCGCTACACCGAGCAGCTCACCCGCCTGGCCCTGGCTCAGGTGGGCAGGTAGCCCGACGATCGGTTTGAAACCACCGTAATTTCGCCGGTTTCGCGGGTGCGGCGCACCGCGACGGCGCCTCGAAGTCGCTGGAGTATTTGCGCTGCGTCGCGCCTGGCTGGGCGGGCGCCTCGAAGTTCAAATGATCAGTCTATTTCGACCGGGGGCCTCAGGGGCCTCAGCTTCCAGCCCGTTCGCTCTGCAGCCGTTCCAGCGTGGTCAGCATCAGCTCGTGCAGGATGCGGGCCCTGCCGCCGTGGAAGTCTTTGGCGGTGATGCGGTCGAGTCGGGCCTGGAAGGGGTCTTGGGCATCGTGGAGCACGGGCAGCTGGGGGCCGCGGCGGTCTTCCCGCGTGACCGAGCGGAAGCCGGCGCATTGGCGGCAGATGCCTTCTTTGCTGACCAGTGAGCAAAGCCCCTCGAAGGCTTCTTCCATGCTGCGCCGTCCTGCGCTCAGATGATGGCGCAGCACCGACTCGGTGACTTCGAGTGCGTGGGCCGCTTCGCGATTCGAGAGGCCCAGGACCTCCCGTAGCATCAGGGCCGCGGCCTGTTCGGGGGCCAGCGAGCGCCCCACGCAGGTGAAGCAGAAGGCGAGGTGCTCCTCGACGTCGTAGGCGAACTCCGGATCGCGCGTGGCGTCGACGACTTGCTGTCGCAGTTCGTCGTCCTCGGCGCAGCGCTGTTCGTAGTGGAACTGGGCATGGGGGTGCCAGCGCTTTTTGCGCCGCAGGTGGTCGATGCAGGTGGTGGTGGCCAGGCGCATCAGCCAGCCCCGGAAGGCGGCGTCGTCGCGCAGGCTCTCGAGGCGCTCGAGGGCCTTGAGCGCGATGTCCTGGACCAGGTCTTCGGCGTCGACTGGCACGCCGACCATGCGGTGCACGTAGCCGCGCAGCAGTGTCCAGTGGGGCTGCATCAGCTGCTCGAAGCGGGCTTCGCGGCTTGCTTGGAGATCCGAGGGCATGGGCGAAAACGCTAACACATTCCAGGGCTTGGCGGATTTTGGAGGGCTGCGCGTCCTATTTGCCAGGAGGACTGATCATGAACGCAAATCAATACGCCATCCGTCATCGCATCGAGGTCGAGGCTTCCCCCGCCGAGCTCTACCGGGCCGTGGCCACCCGCGAGGGCATCGCGGCCTGGTGGACGCCGCGGGTCACTGGGCGGGACGCCGAGGGGGAGACCCTGTCCGTGCGCTTCGGCAGCGGTGACGTGGGCCCCGACATGCGCATCGAGTGCCTGCGCGAACACGAGCGCGTGCAATGGCGCTGCGTGAAGGGGCCGTGGCCGGGCATGCGCTTGCGCTTCGATGTGGCGGAGCACGAGCGCGGATCGGTGCTGGTCTTCGAGCATGGTGGCTGGTCCGAGCCCTCGGACTTCTTCATGCACTGCAACTCCAAGTGGGGCTACTTCCTGGTCGTGAGCCTGAAGTCCTACCTGGAGACCGGGGTCGGTCATCCCCATCCGGAGGATCCCGCGATTTGAGGGCGCGACCACGCGCGCATCTTCGACCCTCCGACGGGCTTGCCCGCTGCCCTGGGACAGGTGGATGCCTGGCTCGAGTCGCCCAGTCTGGTGCTGATCGGCGAGTCGCGTGAGTACTGGGCGCTGCTGCGCGCCTCTCTCGAGGATGGGCGCGTGGTGGGTGCGCGCGTGCAGGACGGGCGCATCGCCGCCATCTGCGAGTTGCATGGGGTGCGTGAGCTGTGGACGCAGGACCGGGCCTTCAGTCGTTTTCCACGGCTGCGCACGTATGACCCATTGGTCGCTTGACCTTGGGGTGCCGCCGAGACTACCGGCGCAGCCCGATGCTGCTGAAGAGGGTGGGCGAGACCAGGGCCAGCGAGCGTGCGGCGATGCGCTCGTGCAGCTCGCGCACTTCGGTCTCGTGCAGGGCGCCTGCGGCCAGGCCGTGGCTTGCGATCAGCTCCAGTGACTGCAGCATCAGGGCCATCACCTCGGGGCGCTCGGTTTCCATGATCCAACAGCTGCCCTCGCAGTCGCTGGCATCCAGCCCCGCGTGCTGCATCAACGCCGGCACCCGCGGGCCGATGGCGTTTTGCCAGACACCGGCCGCTTCCACAGCGCGCAGCGCCGTGCCGAGCACGTGGCTGGCCAGGGCAGATCCGTCAGCATTGGGGTCGGCGGGACGCCAGCCCAGCATGTCGGGCTCTTCGACGACCAGCGCTCCGCCGGGCGAAAGGCGGGCGGCCAGGGTTTCGATCACCGCTGCCGGATCTGGTAGGTGCATCAGCAAAAACCGGCAGTGAATCAGGTCGAAGCGTTCGGACCCTAGCGCGTCGGCTCCCGTGACGTCGAGTTGCCGCACTTCGTAGGCGGCATGGTCGTGCTCGAGGAAGCGCGGGTCCATGTCGACGGCCACGGCGCGAACGCCGCTGTGCTCGCCCATGGCGCGCGCGATGCTGCCGCCGCCGGCTCCGATTTCCAGGCAGCGGCAGCCGGGGCCGAGCCCCGCCGCCAGCAGGCGCCTGAGCGTGAAGGCGTCGTAGACCGCTTCGAGACCGGCGATGCGCTGCCGCTCTTCGTCTCCGGTTTTGGCTGCGAAGTAGTCCTGGGGCATGGTGGGTTTTGCAGCCGCTGGAGCGGCTTTTTTTGCGCGATTACGCTGCCGCTCGCTGGCGCAGGAGCAGGGCCTCGGCGCAAGGCAAGACCACTTGCCTCAGCGTGTCGTCCATGAGCCGGGCGGTTTCGGCGTCGGTGAAGCGGCCGGCGGCGTGCAAGGCGCGTCGCTCGGCGTGGCCTTCGCGTTGGGGTGGTAACTCTCGGCCATCGGCGGCGCCAAGCTCGGTCACCAGCGCGGCCAGCTGTGCGCCGAGGGCGGGCTCCTGCTCGAGCGCCCAGGCGACAAAGCGAAAGGCCAGCTCGGCGTGACGCGCTTCGTCTTCGGCGATCTTCGTGAGTACGCGCACGACCTCCGGGTCTTCGGCCAGCGCGACCGCTTCGGCGGCCAGGGCGGCTGCTTGGGTTTCGCCCAGGCAGCCTTCGAGGAAAGCTGCGCGCACCGATTCACCGAGACTTGCGGCGAGCGCGACCTCCGCCATCGGCAGCGGCGAAGGTCCTAACTCCGAGCCGCCGAAGCGCGCCGCCAGGGCGAAGCAGTCGCGCGCGTGCTGGACCTCGTCGAGGCCGGCCCGCTGGGCGTCGGCGACCAGGTCTGCCGGGGCTCCGAAGGACAATAACTCCAAGCTAAAACGCGCGAAGGAGGCGATCGAGGCGTGCTCCATGCGGGCGTCGTCGAGCCAGCCCCGGGCGATGCGCTGTCGAAGCTCGGCGCCGGCCAGGGGAGTGGGCGCGGGCGTCGCAGCTGGCGCCTGCAGCCAGTCGTAGCGCCGGGAGACGCCAGCGACCCGGGCCTCGCCGTCGACGGTGAAGGGGCGGCCGCAGCAGGCGCCGCTGCAATAGGTGTAGCAGCAGGAGCCGTCGCCCATGGGCACGCCGGGGGCGGCGGCCGGGTTGCAGCAGCCGTCGCAGGCCAGGTTCATCGGCAGACAGCCGTCGTCGAGGAAGGCCGCGGCCACCTCTTCGTCGGTGGGCACGGGATCGTTGGGGATCATGCCGCAGCCGAAGCGCACCTTGCTCTCCATCTCCGCCCGCGACGCGCATTCGGTGGTCACCGGCCCGCCGAATTCGCAGCTGACGACGCTGGTGCTGGCGTCGGCGCTGGGGGTGGCCATCGCGGCGTCCGCGGGCGGTGTGCCGGCGTCCACAGGCGCAACCACTTCGCTGCCGCCGCTGCCGCCGACGCCCCCTGTGCCCGCTGTGCTACCGGCGCTGCCAACGCTCGCCATGGCGCCGCCACTACCCGCAGTGCCGCTCTGGGTCGTACCGCCGCCGCCCGCGCCCCCTCCGGCACCGGCCGTCACGCCTGTGACCGCGCCCTGACCCTCGCCGCCCGGGTCGTGGGTGGCAGAGCCGCAGCCCAGGGCCGCCAGGCCGCTGGCACCGATGGCCATCAGGATCCGCTGCTTGAGCGCATCGCCATGGGAAATGAAGGGAAATGCCACTGCGACCTCCTGTCGGCGCCTCGATGAAGCGCGTAGAGAGAGGGTCCCAGAGGCCCCGGGCCCGTGCAAGGCGCCCGTCAGTCGTTGGCCTGCAGGCGCTGTCGTAGCCCCTCGGCCTCGTCCCGCATCAGGCCGAGGTCGCGGCGCCGGGCGAAGTCGAGCGCTTCGGCGATCAGGGCGCCGGCCTCGCTCCGCTCCGCTCCGCTGCCGCGCTCGAGCAGAATGCGCGCCAAAGAGAGCCGACCACGGTTGGCCCAGAGATTGATGCCCAGCGCGCGATCGGCCTCGATGCCGGCGCGCAGCTCCTGTTCAGCGCGTTCGAGTTCACCGCTGGCCAGGCTAAGCTCTCCGAGCACCCGCTGCACCACGCCGCCGCTGTAGCCTCCGAGGCCGAAGATGATCACGCGACCGGCGTAGGGAGCGAGCAGCTCGCGCAGTTTGGCGGCGTGTGCGGGCGTGCCCACCTCACAGGCCACGTAGGCGAGCAGGCCGTGGGCGCCGAGGTAGTTGTGGTCGTTGCGCACGGTGCGAAAGTCGTTGGCGGCGTAGCGCTCGAGCTCGCGGCGCGCGGCCTGCTCTTGTCCGGTGGCGGCGTAGGCCGCCAGAAGGCCGCAGTGCCAGACGATGGGCAGCGGGAACTTTTGCGCCATCGCTTCCAGGGGCGGCACGATTTCGCCGACGCGACCGCGCATGAAACGCATCCAGAACACGCGGATCATCGCTCCCTGGTTGATGCGGCCGCTGCCGGGGCTGCGCACGGCGTTGCGCCGGTCGCCCGGGAACGCCGCGGGCTCTTCGAAGATGCCGTCGCAGGCGTCGAGCATGGTGCCGAAGCCGCCGGCTGCGCTGACGGCCCGCGGATGATTCAACTCACCGGCGATGCGCGTGCTGATGTCGATGTCGCCCTGGGCCGCGCCCAGTCGGCCCGCTTCCCAGTGCGCCCATCCGCGTGCGCGGTGGGCGCCCAGCAGCGCGGTCTTGAGTTCGAGGGCGGAGGCTTCCGCGATCAGCTCGTCGAGCAGCTCGATGCGGGCTGGCAGCTCGCCGGGACCCCGAATGGCGCCGCCCACGACGATCAGCACTTCGCACAAAAGCCGCCTGTCGCCGAGCCTGCGCGCCATGGCCAGCGCTTCGTCGACCAGTGAGCGGATGCGTTCGGGTTGGGCGCCGTTGTACAGGGCGGTGGCCAGGTACGACAGCAACAGCGCCGCCTTGCGGCTGTCTGCGCCGCGGTGGGCATCGAGGGCCAGCTCCAGCAGTGCGATCTCTTCGGCGTCGATGGTGCCGGGCTCGCGAAATATGGGCAGCCGTGTCGGCCCGTAGCCGGCGCGGGCAAGGGCGGCATCGGCTAGCAACTCGCGTTCGCCGATGTCGCGGGCGCGGCGCGCCACCTCGGCCAGGCGTGTTCGGGCGACCTTTGCGCTGGTGCCTTCGGCGCGGGCCAGGCCCAGCTCGAGCTCGAGCCGCGTTCGCGGGGAGACCGACTCGATGCGTTGGGCCGCTTGCAGGGCGCGCCGGTAGTGGGCCTGCGCTTCTTCGTAGGCCGAAGCCTCCAGCGCGCGTTCGGCGGCCAGGCGTCCGTAGTTCACCGCCAGCTGAGCCAGTTCGGGCGTGGTGGCGGCGGCGTGGTAGTGAAAGGCGAGGGTGGAGAGGCGTGGCGTGGGGTCGTCGCCCAGGGATTGAGCTACGGCGTCGGCAAAGCGCCGGTGGTATTGCAGGCGTCGGCCCTGGGGCAGCTGCTGCAGGATGGCCTCGCGCACGATGGGGTGGGCAAAGCGGTAACAGCCCGGTTCGTGTTCGACGGCTGCGATCAGCCCTGCCGCCAGCGCAGGTTCGAGGGCGCGGAGAAGCTCCGGTTGCGACACTGCCTCGAGCTTGACCAGGTCGGCCACGTGCACTTCATCGTCGAGGACCGACGCCATCTCGACCGCGGTGCGGGCTGCGGCCGGCAGTTGGGCCAGGCGCTGGCGCATGATGCGGCCGGCGCGACCGTCGCCGACTTCGGAGCTGCCGTCGGCGCGCCAGTCGATGCGCTGCAGCTGAAGCGCGAAGAAGGGATTGCCGCCGCTCAACTGTCGCGCACGGCGCAGCTCCTCGGCTGTCAGTTGGGCGCCGTCGTCGCCGCGCAGCAGGGTCTCGAGGTCGGCGTCTCCTAGGGGGCCGAGCTCCAACTCGCGGGCGATGGAGCTGCGGCACAGCACCTGGCGCAGGCCGCTGTCGTCGTCGGCCTCGGCCTCGCCGCCGGGAAGCGTGCGAAAACTCACAGCCAACAGCACGCGCGCGTCGGCCAGGGGTTCGGCCAGGTAGCGCAGCAGGCGGTCGGAGGAGGCGTCGCACCAGTGCAGGTCCTCCAGCAACAACAGCAGCGGTCGCTCGTCGGCCAGGCGTTGCAGAAAGCCTTCGAAGGCTGCGAAGAGGGCGTAGCGATCGTCCTCGGGGGCGTCGTCGCGGGAGCGTTCGCGCAGCGGCGGCAGGCATTCGTCGAGTTCGGGGATCAGGCGCGAAAGCTCGGCTGCGTCGGGGCCCGCCCAGCGCGCGATCTCGTCGCTGCCGTGGCCGCGCATCAGCCCGCGCAGACATTGCTGCAATGGCCAGAAGGGGGGCATCGCGGCGTCCTGGTGGCAGCGTCCTTCGGCGACCACCAGCTCCGGCAGGGCCGCGGCCCGGGAGCGCAGCTCGCGCAACAGGCGCGTCTTGCCGCTTCCCGCCTCGCCGTGCACCACCAGCAGCTGGGGCTGGCCGGCCCCGTGCAAACGCCCGAGGGCGTTTTGCAGTGCCTCGAGTTCGGCGTCCCGACCCAACAGCGGTTGTGCCAAGCGACCGGGCGCTGGCGGCGGGCTCGCGGTTTGCGGCCTGGATGCTTCGGGCGGTTTCGTATCGAGCTGCAGGTCGGCGACGAATTGGTAGCCGCGCCCGCGCAGGCTGCGGATCACGCGCTGGGCGCCGCCGGTGTCGTGCACCGCGCGCCGCGCGCTCCATACGGCTTGCGACAGGGAGTTGTCGCTCACGTGCACGGCGCCCCACAGCGCCTCGAGCAACTCATCCTTGGGCACCACCCGCCGCCGGTGGCGTGCCAGATAGAGCAACAGCTCGATGGCCCGCGGTGGCGCCTCCACCTGCGACTCCGGGGTCGAAAGGCGCAACGCGGCCCCATCCAGCTCAAAACCGTAGAAGCGGTAGCGCTCGACGGTCTGGTCGAGGGTGTCCTGCATGTCCCTGTCTCCGCTGCAGGTTTTGCATGCCCGGCGGTTCGAGACCAGTGTCTTGTCGCACCGTGTCGGCTGTTGCGCAGTCGGGTCGAGTCGGCTGGCAGCCTCAGGTGGGCGGGGCGCTCAGCTCCCGCGAGCGTTCGGTGGCGCGCGCGATGGCCCGCGCCACGATGCCCTGGAAGTCGAGTTCTGCCAGCACGCCGAGGCCGGCCTCGGTGGTGCCTCCGGGGCTGGTGACCTGGCGCCGGAGTTCTGCCGGATCGCGGCCGCTTTCGATGAGCAACTTGGCGGCGCCGAAGAGGGTCTGGGCCGACAGCCGCGCGGCCTGTTCTGGCGGCAGACCCACGGCGGCGCCAGCGGCGGCCATGGCTTCGGCCAGCAAAAACACGTAGGCGGGACCCGAACCGCTGAGGCCCGTCACCGCGTCGAGCGCCGCCTCTTCGACGCGCTCCACGATGCCGACGCTGCGGAAGATGGCTTCGGCGGTCTGCAGGTCGGCGTCGGTGGCCCGGCTGCCGGCCGCGATCGCGGTGGCCCCGGCGCAGACCAGGGCCGGCGTATTGGGCATGGCCCGCACCACGCGGGCTGCGCCGTCGCCGAGGCCGGCTTCGATCACCGACAGCCGTACGCCCGCGGCGATCGAGACCACCAGGGCATCGCCGACCGGCGCTCCCAGCTCCGGTAGCAGCGCAGGTAGCACCTGGGGTTTGACCGAAAGCACGACCACGCTGGCAGTCGAGGCGGCCTCGCCGTTGTCGGAAGTGGTCACGATGCCGAAGCGCTCGGCCAGCGCCGAAAGCGCCTGCGGCCGCGGATCGCTTGCGACCAGGGCTTCTGGGGCCAGCGTGCCCGATTCGATGAGTCCGCCGATTAGAGCGCCGGCCATGTTGCCTGCGCCGATGAATGCAACCGTTCCGTCGATGGCCATGCTGGCGCGCAATAGAACAGAGAACGGGCCGCAATGGCAGTCAATTCGGAGCCCATCTGCGTAGCTTTCGGGCGCGGCGCAGCTGGTAGCCGCAGGCCAGCAACAGGGGCAGTCCCACGCCGAGCATGGGGCCACCGCTTCGGCGCCGGCGCCGGGGGGCCACTTCGCAGGACTCGGGCGCGTCCGAGGTGTCGCCTTCGCAACCGCCGGAGTCGGAGCTGCTGCTGGAGTCACTCTCGCAGCCGCCGGAGTCGGAGCTGCTGCTGGAGCCTGCGCTGGAGCCGCCCTCGCAGCTGCCCGAGTCGGCACTGGACTCGGAGTCGCCAGCGCAGCCGTCGGCGATGATCACGTGACAGCCCACCGAGTCGTCGCTGTGCACGGCTTGTGGCTCGGTCGTCGGCTCATCGCGGAGCACGGGTTGCTCGTTGGCAATGACGCGCGAGGGTGTTGCGGGGGCGACCGTCGTTGTCGGCGTGGCCGGTGCGACTGCGGATGGCGGTGGTGGTAGCGGGCAGCTTTCCACCTCGACCGTCAGAGTCGCTTCGGCTTCGGCCGCGATTCGAGGAGGCGTGCGGCAGGGGTTGGCCTGGACCCAGACGGTACCCCGCGATAGCAGGCGCGTGCGATCGTCGCCCCCGCCCTCGAGGCCGTCTTCGCCGTGGTCGACGAAGCGCAGGTCGAAGCCGATGTCGTCGCAGCCGCAGGCGGGGCCGCCGCCGAGGGCACTCGGCAGCACGATGGCGCCTTCGGCATGGCTCGATTCGAAGACCACGCGCTGATCTTCGATTTCCCGGTAGCGCAGCAGTTGGCGGTCGCCGGTCGGGGCTTCGCCGGCCGTGGAGAGGTCCAGCTCGACCAGGCCCGTGGCGCCATCGCCAGCGGGCATCTCGAAGTAGATGTAGGCGCCGTCGGGGGCGTTGCGGCTCACCTGGCGGTCGACAAAGGCTTCGCCTTCCCGGTGGTCCAGGTCGTCGAACTCAGCGGAATCGCTCGCTGTGCACGGAGCGTCCCTATCGTCGCAGCGGGTCAGCCATAGCTCGAAGCCCGCGGGCGGTTCCGTGGCTGCGCAACTCGTAGTCAAAGCAAAGAGCAGCGGCATGCATCGCTTCAAAAGTGCCACGTCACCCCCGCGCTGATGCTGGGCCGGGCCGCGTCGCGCGTGCCGGCGTCGCGTTGGCTTGCGACCAGGCCTTTTTCGTTGAAGGCGAGTCCTAGACGTGTGCCCACTGAAAGTTCATGGATCCAGCGGTACTGCAAGCCGATAGCCACGCTGGCAAAATTCAGCCAGCGCTCCTCTTCGATAGGGGAAAGCCCCAGCTGCTGGTAGCGGCCCTGCACGTGGCTGCGACCCAGGAGCCCATCGGCCAGCAGGCGCAGCTCTCCTGCAACGGGCAGATAGACGCGCAAGCCTCCGCCGAGGTCGACGAAGCGTCCCCATTCGTCGGCCGGATCGAGCGCCTGCACTCCCGCGACGCGGCTCTCGTAGTGGCTGTATGCGGCCATGAGGATTCCATAGAAGCGCGGTGGGAAAAGGCGCAGCTTTCCGCCGATTCCGGCGAAGGCGGCCACCGAGGGGCCGGCGTCGCCGGTGATGGTGGCGCCGGCATCGAACTCCAGCAGGAAGTGGGTGCCGGGGGCCCAGCGTGCGTGGCCGTGAACCTGGGCCTCGGCCGGTGCGACCGGGAGCAGGGTTGCGGCCCAGAACATCGTGGCGGCGAGCCCCAAGTTGTGGCCAGGCGTCATGGCTGTAGGTCAAGCCAGAAGCGTGCCAGGGGAGATCACCGCCCATGGGCGTATGCCAACTGACATTTACGACTGCGCCTGTGGCAGCGCCGTCACGCCCCTGTGCCTGCGCGACCACAGGCGACCGCGTGCGTCAGCTGAGCTATCATGGCCCCTTCGAACACACCCCGGCGCTCGGCCTGCGTCCCGGGGCAGCTTCCGCCGCCATGTCCCGAGCCGCCCGAGCCCTTCGCGAAGCCCTGGAGCACCACCTCCAGGGGGAGGCCAGGGCGCGCCTTCAGCGCATGCGCGACGCCGACGACTTCGGCGAGCCGACCTCGCGGCGACAGGGGCGCTGGTTGATGAGCGAGGGCGCCGCCGAAGCGCTGGCCGAGGCGCGCGCGCAGGGAGAGCTGGGACAGCAGGGGAGCGTGCTGATGGAGCAGCAACTGCGCTTCGTCGAGTACGGCTTTGGTCGGCGCAGTGCCGAGCGTGTGCTGCGTCGGGGGCTCGGCGGGCTCGAGGACGCCATCGGCGCGCCGCTGCGGCTCGAGGATTTGCTGCCCCAGATCGCCTCGGCGGACGACGAAAAGCGCCGCGGAGAAGAAGCCCAGCGGGTTGAACGGGCCCTGCGACCCCTGGCCGAGCAATACGCCGAGGCCTCGGCGCGGGCCGAGCGGCCGTTCCTGGAGCGTGTCGAACAGGCGCCTTCGCCTCCCGTCTACGAGCCGCCGCGCAGCGCCGGTGGTTTGCTGTTGGCCAGCTCCATGGACGAGGCCATCGGCGCGGCCGCGGCCCTCGACCTGCCCGGCCTGCGGGCGCTGGCGCCACAGGCCTCTGCGGCAAAGGATTCGGCGCGGTCCGGCGACAAGTCATCGGCGGGGCGCCGCTTCGCCCTCGACGATACCGAGATGGACGCGGTCAGGCACTTCCTGCACGAGACCCAGGCCGCCCTCGAGGATGCGGTGCGCTTCTGCGCCCGTGGCTTCAGCGCCGAGTTTCCGCTGCCCTGGGATGTGCTTTTGCGGGCGCTGCGCGGGCCCGAGCTCGACTCCGACAGCGGCGCTCGCCAGCGCTGGCGCCGGGTCGCCCGCTGGCTACGGGGGCTCGGCTTCGAGCGCGAGATGGGTGCCCGGCTGCGCGCCGAGGTCGACCGCGGGGGGCTCTTGCCGGTCGCGACCCATGCCCTGTGCCAGCTGCCGCGCGAGGTTCGCGTCGCTCAAATGACGGGCGACCTGGGCGTCGCCTCCGACCTGTTCGCCGCTGGCGGCGTCGGTTCGGCCCTGGGCTGGGCCTTGGTGACGCCATCGCTGCCGGCCGAGCGGCGTTGGCCCCTGCTGGGCGGCTGCGCGCGGGCGCTGGGTGGCCTGGCCGTGGAGCTGTGGGCCGACCGACAGCACCTGGAGCGCATCCAGGGCATGTCGGGGCCTGCGGCCGAGCGCGTCGGAAGGCTGGCGGCGACGATCCTGTTGGTCTCGGTGCGTTTTGACTGCGCGCTCAGTCTGGTCGAGCTCGACCCCGAGGCGCGCGTGCGCGATCGCCTCGGGGTGCTGGCCGATGCGCTCTCGAAGGCGGTGGGAGCGAGCCTGCCGCCGTCCATCGCAGGGCTCCTGGCCGGCGATCGGGTGGCCGCCAGGGCGCGCGCGCGCGCGGCGCTTTCGGGGCTCGCGCTGCACGTGGTTCTGCGCGAGCGTTTTGACGAAGACTTCTTTCGCAATCCGCGGGTGGCCGAGCCCCTGCGCGTGGCCTGTGGGAGGGGCAATGGCCTCGACGGCGGCGCCTTCTGCGCCGAGCTGGGCGGAACCCTGGAGGCGGCCGCCGATCGCATCCACGAGCTGCTGTAGGTTCGCGCGGCGGACTTGACGCTCCCGCCCGATCGCTACCAAATTCGAGCGATGGATTCCAAAGTCTACAGCGAGCGCCGGGCGCGCTATCTGCAGGAGATGGGCGGGGGTGTGGCGATCCTGCCGGCGGCCGAGGTCATGGTGCGCAACAACGACGTCGATCACGACTACCGCCAGGACAGCGACTTCTATTATCTCACGGGTTTCGACGAGCCCAGCAGCGTACTGCTCTTGAGCAGCGAGCACCCCGAGCACCGCGCCGTGATCTTTTTGCGCAAGCGCGACCCGGAGCGCGAGACCTGGGATGGTCCGCTGCTCGGCGTCGAGCGCGCCAAGGAAGTGCTGGGCGTCGATGCCGCCTTTCCCATTGATGAAATCGAAAAGCACCTGCCCGACTACCTCGGTGACGTGCGGCGCCTACACTATCGACTCGCAGTCAATCCGCGTTTCGACCAGGTAGTCTTCCGCGCGATGTCCGCGGTGCGTCGCAAGGCGCGCACGGGGATATCGGCGCCCAGCGAGATCATCGACCTGACGCGCGACCTGCACGAAATGCGACTGCACAAGTCCGTGCACGAACTCGAAGTCATGGGGCAGGCGGCGGAAATCAGCCGCGAGGCCCATCATCGGGCCATGCTCGTGGCCAAACCTGGAGTTTATGAATACGAGGTGGAGGCCGAGATCATGGGCGTCTTTCGTGCGCGCGGGGCCGAGCGCCCGGCCTATGGCTCGATCGTCGGCTCCGGCCCCAACGCCACCATCCTGCACCACCGCAGAAACGATCGTCTGATGCAGGAGGGTGATCTGCTGCTCATCGACGCTGGCGTGGAACTCGACTATTACGCCAGCGACGTCACCCGGACCTTCCCCGTCAGCGGTACGTTCAGCGACGCCCAGCGGGCCATCTACGAGTTGGTGCTGGAGGCCGAGGAGGCGGCGGTGGCTGCGGTGCGCCCCGGGGTCGAGTACACCCACGTCCACCAGGTCGCGCTTGAAATCCTGGTGCGTGGCATGGTCGAACTTGGCCTGATCGAGGGGCCCGTCGACAAGGCCCTCGAGGAAGAGCGCTACAAGCCCTACTACATGCACAAGACTTCACACTGGCTGGGCATGGACGTCCATGACGTGGGCGACTACTTCGTCGACAAAAAGCCGCGGTTGCTCCAGCAGGGCATGGTGCTGACGGTCGAGCCGGGCATCTACATCCGCGCCGACGCCGAGGTCGACCCCAAGTACCGCGGCATCGGCGTGCGCATCGAGGACGACGTGGCCGTCACCGCCGATGGATACCTGAACCTCACGGCGCAGATACCCAAATCGGTAGCAGCGCTCGAGGCCATCCTGGCCGAGCGCTGAGGGCGCCGGGCGGCCGCGCGTGCGGTCGAGCCGATGGCGCGTGATGGCTTGTTTTGGGGGGCGTCGGGAACGTACACTGCCGCGCCATCGTCGCCGAAAGAGGCTCCCGGCTTTCTTTCGAGGTCGGCGGCCGCGGTACCGGAACCCATGAAGCTCGCCTTGCGCATGTCCGCCCTTTGCACGGTGGCCTTTTGGGCCCTGCTGCTCGGCAGCTGTGGTTTTCTGGTCGACCCCGAAAACCTGGTCGTGCGCTGCGAGGTTGCCGTCGGTCAGCACGACCCCTGTCGCGATGTTACCGGTGAAAACGGCGAGCACTTCGCGTGCATCGGGGGCACCTGCCAGATCTGCGACTCCGACAATGAAATCTGCGACGGGCGCGACAACGACTGCGACGGCAACGTCGACGAGGGGCACGATCCCGACGGCGACGGCTTCACCTGGTGCGGGGGCGGCCGACCCGAGCTGATCGACTGCGTGCCGACCGACCCGGACGTGCATCCGCCGGCGCCGGACGCGCTCGACGACAGCGACACGGCCGCCGAGGCCTGCGACGGCAAGGACAACGACTGCGACGGCCAGATCGACGAGAGCCCCGAGTGCAGCGGTCGGCTGACCTGCGAGGACGGCTGCCCCGGGGACCTGGTGTGCGATACCGAGCGCAACCGCTGCGTCACGACACGCGACGAGGGCAGCACCTGCGGCAGCGATGTCGACTGCGGCGACGGCTTCTGCGTGCGCACCGAGGCGCTCGGGCTCACGGACGTGCTGGCCGACCGCCTGTGCGGCAGCGCCTGTTGTCGCGATGCCGACTGCGGCGCGGGAGACGTCTGTGTGCACTCGGGCAGTGGCGCGCGCGTCTGCCTGCCGGTAGAGCAAACCGGCCGCGAGACGCGCGAAGAGGGCGAAAGCTGCAACCGGTCTTCCCAGTGTGCCTCCGGCGTTTGCGACGGCGACCGCTGCGTGGCGACCTGCAGCCGCGACGAGGACTGCGGGGGCTCGACCTGCCGGCTCGCCAGTCGCGGCGTGAGCCTGCTCCTGGGCGCGGGGGCCTGGGTTTGCGGAGATGCTGCCGGGCGCGGCGAAGCCGGCGATCTCTGCACCGGATTCGACCCCACGGCCTGCCGCTCGGGCTTTTGCTATGGCGTGGCCTGCACGGCGCCCTGTGGGGCGGACGCCGACTGCCCCGACGGCCAGCGCTGCGACTACGTCTCCGTCACCGGGCTATTTGACGCTGGGCGCGTCACCGCCTGCGTGGCTGCCGACGCACCCGCCAGCTTCTCGGGCGCGGCCTGCTGCACCAACGCCGATTGCCCCGACGGAGCCCGTTGCCGTCCGGTTCAGGAGGGGCAGGACTGGGTCATGGTTTGCGACAGCGGACCGCAATGATCCCTGCGAGATGTGTCCCCGTCTAAGGACGCATGGGGCGATCTTACGCGGATTCCGCGAAGTCCGGGTATTTCCCGGCTATTCCATCAATGATGGGGGTGTGAAGCGGGCCTGCCCCCATGTAGAGTACGAAAGATGCGCACATTTTCGTCGGGTTCCCACCTGGTCGCAGCGTGTGCGTGGGAGTCGCCATGAGACCCCTCTTCTTCGCCCTCGGCCTGCTAATTGTCTGCCTACCGGCGCAACCGCGCGGTGTGGCCCAGCTCAGCCTGCGGCCCTCGTCGGGAGGCTTCGGCATCCAGCGCGCGGCCGAAGTCTGCATGGACATGAGCGAAGAGGAGTGCTGCGGCGAAATGCTCTCGATCGCAGCGTTCAACGCCCAGGGCGACCATCTTCCACGCCTGGTCAAGTCCATGGTGCGGCTGACGTGCATGGACGAATCGCGCGTCGTGCGTCCCCAGGTATGCAAAAGCATCCTCACCAGCCGTGGCTTTGACCGCAAGAACGCCGAATCCATCTGCCGCCCGGCCAAGGTGCGCGGGCAGTGCAAAAAGAACGGCGACTGCCAGCAGTGCACCCGCGAGCTCGACCGCCTCAAGTACGAAAGCCCACAAAACGTCTGCTACGCGGTGACCTACACGGAACCGAAGGCGGGCACGCGCGTGGTCAAGGTTGGTGCCGACGGCGAAGCCGACTCCGACACCCGCTTCGAAATCACCAAGCGCCGCGTGCACATGCGGTAGAGCCGGCCGAAAGCCGCGTGAACGGGGTGCTCGTGGAGGGTCCGAAGTTGTACCCACATCTTTAGTTCTAGACCCTAAACAAGCGCATGTTGCAGGCGATCTCCACAAATCTCTTGCGTTCAGGCGCTCGTGAAAATGCTCAACGCTCCTCCTGGTGCGTCTGCGCTTTTCGCAAACCCCTGATTCACAACATCTTTGCGCAGCTCATCCTCCACATGCGCTTGTTCAAGGGCTAGACGTGCGCTGCGGCGGCGTGCCATGGAACTCTCCGGCACCATGGGCGATTTGCGAGACCACCTTCGACGCGGCTGGGCCCAGCGGGTCGTCTCCACCGGTCGGGTTGCGGGATCGGCAGCGACGCTGGCAGCACGGCAGCTGGCGGGCCTCGGCGACCGGGAGGGAGTGCTGGGCGAGCGCATGGCCCGCGAACTCGATCAGATGAAGGGCGTCGCCATGAAGGTGGGGCAGATCCTGTCCTATCTGGATGGCGTGCTGCCCGACGAGACCCACCAGGCCCTACGCGCGCTTCAGTGCGGCGCCGAGCCGGCCGCTTACGAAGTGATCGCGGGGGTGGTGGAGCAGGCCTTCGGCTCGCCGCCGGAGAAGGTATTCGAGCGCTTCGACCGCGCTCCCATCGCGGCTGCGTCGATCGGGCAGGTTCATCGCGGGCGCCACGACGGGCGCGAGGTCGCGGTCAAGGTGCAGTACCCGGGCGCCCACGACACCATGGTGGCCGACGTGGGTCGGCTACGCGGCCTTTCGCGACTGGCGAGCCTGGGCTGTGCCGTAGACGGTCCCGCGGTCGTGGCCGAACTCGCCGCGCGCTTTGCCCAGGAATGCGACTACGCCCTCGAGGCGAAACATCAGGCCGCGTTCCAGAGGGCATTCGCGTCGGAGCCGGAGATCATGGTTGCCGAAGTGATCCCAGATCGCAGCACGGAAACGGTACTCACTTCCGAGTTCTGCGAGGGTCAGGGCTTTTACGAGTTCGCGGACGGCGCCGACCCGCAACAGCGCGACCGCGCGGGCCTGCTGCTCGTTCGCTTTGCCCTGCGCAGCCTCTTCGGCGCTGGAATGATCAACGCCGACCCCCATCCGGGCAACTACCTCTTCAGTGACGCGGGCGCGGTGGTATTTCTGGACTTCGGGTGCGTGCGGCGCTTCGATGCGGCCTTCATCGATGCCGAGCGCAAGCTTGCACGGGCGGTCGTCGATGGGCGCCGAGAAGTCTTCCGTGAGGTTGTGGAAGCCACGGGGATGGTGGCCGATGGGCGCCGCTTCGACTTCGATCTTCACTGGGACATGTTCTGCCACCAGTACGAGCCCTTCGCCACTCCGCGTTTTCGGTTCACTTCGAACTTCGTACGACGCGTTTTTGAGTTCGCCCGTCCCAGCAACACCAATTTGCGTCGACTGGCCTTCCCTCCCCAGTGGATCTGGATGCAGCGCCTGCTCTGGGGGCTGTACGCTGTGCTCGCCCATTTGCAGGCTGAGGGACGGTTTGCCGAGGAGCTGCGGGTTGCGCTCGAGCAGCCCTTCGCGGTCGACTGAATCCAACGCAACCACACGCGTCCGAAGCCGTCAACCACCGAATCTGCGCTCCTGCAAAACCGAGCCGTTGCTTGGCGCGTTGGTCCCGACTAGACCCATCAATCTCCAGGCATCGAGCATTTAGCCAGCGCAGCTGCTCGACTCATGCAGCTCGCCACAGTCACCGCGGACCGCGACGCTCAAGTAGGCCTGCGCGGCGTCGGCGGTGCGGTCGGCATTCGCCAGCGCTTCGCTGAGATGCCGCTCGAGGTCGGGGCGTTCCGTGGAGCCCTCCGGGAGCAGTTCGATGGCGCGGCGGTAGAGTCGGGCGGCGCGGTTGAAGGCGAGTTTTTCCGCGGCGGCATGGGCGGCCTGAACGGCGCTTTCGCCTGCGCGTACGCCGTCGCCAGCGCCGCTGTAGTGGTCCACAAGGCGTTCGGGGGTGTCGACTTGCCAGGCTTCGATGGCTTCGGCCAACTTGCGATGGCT
Source organism: Myxococcales bacterium (assembly GCA_029880325.1). GTDB lineage: Bacteria > Myxococcota_A > Polyangia > Polyangiales > JAFGIB01 > JAOUOP01. The sequence continues at coordinate 88,294 of JAOUOP010000015.1, forward strand.
GAGGCGAATTTGAGCCTCGTTCATGTGTGCCACGACGGTTTCACGGACGCGGTCGTGGTAGGTCTCGGCGGTGTCGCTGTGGCGCGTGCCGCGGGTGCGAATCAGGCGTGCTGCGCGCAGGCTGAGCATTGCCGAGCGGTCGCCCTTGGGCAGCTGGGCAGCCTGCAATGCCACGCCCTGCTCGATCGGTCCGGCCGCCACGCTGAGAATCTCGAGCAGGCGCTGGGCGCCGTCTGGAAGGCCGCGGGCGCGTTCCATCAGCACGTCGTCGAGGTGCACGGCGTCCAGGGCAGCCGCTGGGGTGCCCAGGTCGATGCGCGCCCTGAGGTGTTCGGCGAACTCGGTGATGAAGAAGGGGATGCCGGCGGCTTCGGTGGCCACGGTGTCGACCAGGTCGCCGCCGAGCGTCGGCAGCTCCCCCAGCAGCGAACGCGCCAGGTGCTTGGCTTCGCGTGGCTCCAGGGCTTCGATGGCGATTTCGCGAAATTCGGCATGCTTCCGAAAGCATTGGGAGTCGGTGAGAATGTCCTGCAGGAAGGGGCTGTTTTCGGCTTCCTCGCGGCGGTAGGTGCCTACCAACAGTAAGGGCGGGGGCTCGGGAGGCTGAAAAAGGAAGCACAACAATCGCGCGCTGTCGGTGTCCGCCCACTGCAGGTCGTCGATGTTGATGACGATCGGGCGATAGTCGGAGATGCGAAGTAGTAGTTCCTTGAGTGCAGCGAAGGCTTCGTTTCGCAGCCCCTGGGCGTCGCGGGTTGGAAACTTCGGGCGTCGTGCGCGCGCGACGGCTTTGACGCTGCACAGTACCGGGAATAGGCGCGTCAGCGAGTGGATGTTGCGGGGCAATAGGCTCGCCGCTTCGTCGCGGGGTAGTCGCATCAAGAAGCGACTGAGGGCGTCGATGACGTTATCGAAGGCTTTGTAGGGGACGGCTTCGCGTTCGTGGCAGCGCCCGCGCAGCACGATGGCCTCGTCGGCGTTGAGCAGCTGCTCGGCGAAGCACCGGACGAGGGCGGTCTTGCCCATGCCCGACAGGCCGTGCACGAAGAGCACTGCGGGGCGGCCTCGCTTGGTGGCCTCAAAGGCCGTGCGCAGCTCGTCCAACTGCGCCCTTCGACCCACGAAGAGCTGGTCGTGGTGCTGGGCGTGGGCCGTGCCCTGGGCGTCGAAGATGGGGCGAGAGCTGCTGTGGCCGGTGAGGTAGCGCAGGATTTCGGCGCCGCTGGGGCGCAGCTTGGGGTCGCGCTGCAAGAGGTCGCGGCAGAGTTGGTCGAGGTCGTCGGGTACGCCGTCGACGAGCTCCGAGGGAGGCTCCGGATCCATTTGCTGCTTTTTAGTCAGGACGGAGTAGAGCGAGCCTTCGAAGGGAAGACGGCCTGTCAGGGCCTCGTAGAGCATCACGCCCACGCTGTACCAGTCGCTGGCCTCGGCGACGGTTTCCCCCTCTGCCTGTTCGGGCGACATGTACGCGGGCGTGCCGAAGACGTCGCCGCCGACCGTGCCCGGGGCTTCCGGGTTACGCGGTTCGACGACGGTTGCGTTGCTGACCAGGCCGAAGTCCAGCACCACGACGCGACCCGCGTGGGTCACAAGCACGTTGCTCGGTTTGATGTCGCGATGGAGCTTTCCCGAGGTGTGCAAGGAGGCGATGGCCTCGACGAGCTGACGAAAGGCCACGCGCAGGCGCCGCAAGTTGGCTTCCATTCTGGGGCGTGGTTCTGCGCGCCGGGGCCTTTGACTGAGAGTTCCGGTCAGCCAGTTCGACATGTGCACGGTGGGAACCGTATCGGCGCTGATGGCCTCGGGGGTGATGGAAGGGCTGCTGGATAGGCGTGAGACGTATTCATCGAAGGTGCATCCCTCCACCAGATCCATGGTGAAGTACCAACGCTCCCCGTCGCGCACCAGCTCGTGCAGGGATACGAGGTTCGGATGACTCAGGTCGGCGAGCTGGCGGAACTCCTTCTTGAAGCGATAGATGTGCGAGGCGTCGCGCTTGCCCAGGGTCTTGAGCGCCAGGCGCGTGCCGCGCTCTTCATCGTAGACCTGGTAGACGATGCCCATCCCGCCGTGTCCGAGCTCGCGCTCGACCAGGTAGCGGTCTCCAATGCGAAGCGATTGTGTGGCGATCTCGTGCATCCGCAGCTCTTGCGGCTCGAAAACGGACGCCCATTGTTGAGCTTCTCGCGCATCGGGATCCACTACCGTGAGGTCGGTTTTTTACGGCGAGTCCGTATAAGCGCGGGGGGTATCCGACAAAAGACCTTATATTTCAGTAATTTGAGGAGGCCACGACCGATGTGAATTTCTTGTGCTGAAGCTCACAGGGCGTGTGGATAGGGTGTGGATAACTTCTGCGGATTGGCCTGGATCGGCTAGCGTCTGCGTCTCCAAACGGGGAGTGACCCAATCCTGCCCCCGCTGTCGCCCGCCGCTGGTCGCATCCCATTCGCTGAACTCGTAGTCGAGGTCGGCGGGACCGTCGTCGGAGACTTCGTCGCCGTCACGCAGGCTGTCGCCGTCGGAGTCGCTGCCCGGGACACAGCAGGCGTCGGCACAGCCGCCGCAGTTGTCGAGGGAGGTCAGCGAGGTTTCGCGGCCGGTGATGTCATCGCCGTCGCAGTCTTCGTAGCCGCTGTCAAACGGCGATCTCGGCCTGCCCGGCGGTGAAACGAGACCTCCGTGGAGCGTGGGGCATCGGCAACGCCGGCAACCGTGACCGGGTGATTATGTCATGCCAAAGAGAATGCTTTTATCCCGCCCGAGGCGATGCGGTATGCGAAAATGTATCGAAAGCGGCCGTTGCTCCGGTGGGGAACCTCCGGTGGGGAACCGGCCTTCGAAGGAACGCCTCAGAAATCGTCCAGATCGGCGAGCGGGGGCTCTTCGTCCTTTGCGGCCGCCTGGGTCTGCTTCGAGTCCTTGGCTCGCTTCGGCAAAGGCTTGCGCTTGGCCAGGGCGTTGGCCGCGGCGACGCGCTCATCTTCGGCAGAGTTTCGCGCGTTGGCGACATCCTTGCCCAGGGCAGTCGGCAGCTCGCCACCGGTCGCAGCGTCGAGCCTAGCGATTTGCTCTGTGACCCCGGCCTGCGCTTTTTCGACCCGCGTGAGCAGGCGATCGAGGGCGCGCTCCCACTTATTCAACTGCTTGTCATGAGCCTTTTTCGCCTCGGGGCTACCGCCCTGGGCCGGCGGCCGCTGCCCGGCGAGAGAGCGATACTGGGTCATCAGGTCGCGCAGCTTGCCCGTGTGGCGCTCCAGCTCGTGCACGATCGACCGGATCTCCGACAGCGGCGCATGGGATTTTGCGCCCGAATTCGCCCGCTTGGCTCCTGGTTTTCCCTGCGCCGAGCCGGTCGCGGCGAGTCCAAGACAAAGCGAAAACGTAATGATGGCAGCTTTCATGATCACCTCCCGATGCGGCACCCTACCACCTTGGAGGCGGGGTGGAAGGGCGCCCGGCTCGATTGCTTTCGTGGTGAGGGTCCGAGTTCGGGCGGGCGCCGCATTCGGTCTTCGGTGTTGCTTCGGAACTGCAAGTGCGTCAACGGCGGCGCGTTGAGGCTGGCGAGGCTGGCAGTTTCCGGGGGCAGGACCCCGGATGCAGGCATTTGTGCCTCGTCGACCAGCAGCGAATGACGGCGCTGTTCGAGCTCGCCTGCCGGTCTGCAACTCCATGGGGACCCAGTCCTCGGTGGCATCGATGCGTCTGCGCCTGAAGGGACAACCGCCTCGAGTGCTTAGCACTACTGTGTCAGGGTAGCGGAGGAAGATCGCGCTGGGCAGGGGATCTGTAGGGTTTGGCGGACGTCGACGGCACGGTGGGGCCCTTTCGAGACGGCCGACGAAGCCTACAAATCCCCTGAACAAGCGAGGGCCGCCGCTACCCTGACACAGTAGTGTTAGGAGCGCCCGCCGCGCAGTCGTTGACGCTGCGCGTCGTACCAGCGCATCAGGCGCACGGCCTTGCGGCGTTCGAGGCCGTCGAGTTCGAGCTGCACGCTCTGCCATCGGCTGCTCTGGCGCTCAAGCAGAAGCTGCCTTTCGGTAAGCTCGAGGCACGCCTCTATCAGGCGCTCGCGCTCCTCGTCCGGATCGCTCTTTTGGCCTTCGAGGTCGGCTTCGCGCAAGCGCCGGTACAGTTCGGCCTGGGCGGGCGATAACGGTGGGCCCGAGCCCGTGCCCGCCACCTGGTGGCGAAGCTCGGGAGCGATGCGATGAGCGGCCAGTTCCGGGTCGCCACCAAAGCCTTCGATGTGGCCGCAGAGACCATTGGCCACATCGGAGAGGGTGGCGAGCGGTGCGCCCAGCAGCTGCTCGTAGTCGACGACCAGGTGCGGCAAATGGCGCATATGTTCGAGCAGGGCGCGGGCGTAGGCCTCCCACATCACCAGCCCAACCTGTGGTTTGATACCGTCCCGGGTCGCGAGCGAAGCGGCCACCTCGCGCGGGTCGCGCACGGCGACGATCAAAAGCGTGATCTCTACCGCCGAAGCCCAATAGGGCAGCGTGAGGCTCAAACGAGGGTCCTTCCACAGCCAGGCTTTGCCCCGCTTTCGCCAGCGCAGCCCATAGTCCTCCATGGCGGCGCGCAGGGCCGGGGGTAGGTCGCTCGCTTTCCGGGGACGGTGCCGCCAGCGCGGGTTGCACCAGGAGGCTTGCCAGCAGCTGAGGATGCGATCGTCGAGCTCGACCAGCTCGCGCGGTTCCCAGTAACCGCGGGGGTTGCCTGCGTTGGCTTCGAGCAGGTCGTGGTCGTCGCCCGCCCACAGTCCGAGTGCTTCGAGCGCGGCGCCCAGGGCGGAGGTGCCGCTGCGGTGCATGCCGGCGATGACCACGCAGGGGGGGGGGCTTTGGGGTAGGGCGCTGCCAACGTGTGCGGAGTCGCTCATTGCGCCGGGGGCTCCCTCGACCAACGGGCGGGAACGTAACACACGCCCGCGACCGAAGCGCCGCCCTCCACGACCAAGGGCCAGGCCTGCTCCTTGCACGCGAGCAGCACGCCAGCGTGCCCGCCGGACCACACCCGTAAGCTAAATCGGTACAGCCCTGGCTGTAGGTTGAGCTGCTCGATGTGCAGCGAGAGGGCGCCTGCGCCGGGGGTCACCGCGACGGTTCGCTCGCCGAAGCTCGCGTCGGTGCGGAAGGCGCAAACCTGGTTGCCGGAGGCTTCGTGCAGTGCCAGGTTGAAGACCAGATCTTCGAAGGGGGCCTTGGCTTCGTAGTTGGCGGTGACGGTGAGAGGGTGGCCGGGTTTGAGCCCTTGCGTGGATTCGGCGTTGTGGTGCCGGAAGGCAAGTTCCCCGATGGTGAAGTCGGGATGCTCGATTTCGTTCTTCAGTGCGTGGTCGGGCGTTGCCAGTGAGCGACGGTAGCCCTCGATCACCTCTGCGGCTCGGCCTTCGGCTACGATGCGCCCCCGTGCCAGGTGGACCACGCGACCGCAGTGGGCATGGATGGCGACCAGGTCGTGTGAGACCAGGATCGCCGCTCCGCCGCCGCGAAGGTAGTTCCGCAGGAAGGCCAGGCACTTCATGGAAAAGGCCAGGTCGCCGACGGCGAGTACCTCGTCGATGAGCAGTATCGCCGGTTGCACGTGGGCCGCGATGGCGAAGCCCAGACGCACATGCATGCCGCTGGAGTAAAAGCGCACTGGGCTGTCGATGTGATCGCCGATGGCTGCGAAGTCCACGATGGAGTCGAAGCGCTCGCGCACCTCGCGGGTCGACAGGCCGAGGATGGCGCCGTTGAGATAGATGTTGTCGCGTCCGGTGAGGTCTGGGTGGAAGCCGGCGCCGACTTCGATCAGCGAGCCGACGCGTCCCCGAACCGTCGCTGTTCCCCGCGACGGTTCGATGATGCCGGCGAGGATCTTGAGCAGCGTCGACTTGCCGGCGCCGTTTTCACCGATCAGGCCCAGGCACTCACCGGCTCTGAGTTCGAGCGATACGTCGTCGAGGCCGAGGTATTCCTGAGCGCGTAGGCCGTCGTGGCTGGCGAGCCCCACGGCGTTGCGGGCCAGATCGATGCCCGTGTAGAGCACGCTGCGTTTGAAGGAGCGGCAGAACTTGCGGCTGAGGTGCTCGACGCTCGCCAGGGGCTCCGGGGCGGTCATCGTTATGCGTGCTCCGCGACCCGTGGCATCACGAGGAAAAACAGGCGCCAGGCGAGCAGCAAAATTGCGCAGGCGCCCGCCGCGTGTGCGAGCAGCAAGCCGGCCTCGGGGGCCGGGCCGCCGTAGAGCGCGTGCCGAATCGCCGCGAGCCACGGGACCATCGGGTTGAGGGCATCGATACGCTGCCAGCTTTCGCTGGAGGCGTTGGGAAAGACCACCGCGGAGATGAACATCAGCGGGGTCAGCAGCAGCGGCAGCGCCTGGCTGACGTCGCCCATGGGCAGCGCCGCCACCGCGGCGATCAACGCGAGCCCCAGCGCCAGCGCAAGCAGGGGGATGAGCACGAGTGGCAGCATCCATAGCTGGGGCGAAGCGGCCACGCCCTGCCACCACATCAGTGCGGCCATGAGCGGCAGCGCGAAGAGCCAGTTCACGACGGCGTCGATGGCGGCGGCGAGCACCAGGGCCTCGCGCGGGAAGTGCACCTTGGCGATCAAGCTCTTGGCGGCCACCAGGCTGCGGCCTCCGCCGATGATGATGCCAGCGAAGAGATGCCAGTGGATCAAACCGACGAAGGCGAAGACCGGATACGGCACCGAAAGGCCTGCGGTCGAAAAGACCCGCGAGCGATGCAGGTAGCTGAAGAGCACGAGCCATAGAAGCGGTTGGGCCAGGCTCCAGGCGAGGCCCAGCATCGAGCTTTCCGAGCGCAGCAGCAGATCGCGCCGGGCGAGCTGGGCGACGATATGGCGACCGGCCCAGGCGTCGGTCAGCATTTCGCGGTAGCTCCCGAGGCCCAGATGTTGCTGGCGGTCTCGACGATAGACCCGGATCACGAGGCGCGAGTATGGCATCGGCGGGGGCGGGAAGGCAAAAGCTGCACGAGCGCCGACGGGGTAGTCATGCCAGAGTTGCCATCTTTGGTGGCGCGTCGTGAGCGGCGCCCTGGGGGGCTCGAGCCAGCGGCTGCCGGGAGCGGGTCAATGTTTGTGGCGCACGCCGATGGCTACTCAGAGAAGCCCACGACGAAAGTTGCGGCCAGTCGATGGCGGTTTGAGCGCCGAGATGGGCAGCGACCAGCGCTGTCCGTGAAAGATGCCGAACTTCAGGTCGCTCTCATCGTGAACGCGGATGTCGACGAAGCCCGCGTTTTCGAGATGACGCAGGAGGGCATCTTTGGAGAAAACGCGCAGCTCCAGGTTTTGTCCCGGGCCGCCGTGGAACACCAGGTTAGAGAAGCGCTGCTCTTCGCCGTCGCGGCTCTGGTTGATGAGCACGGGGCCGGGCGCACCATGCTCGATGCGAAAGTCGTGGAGGTCGGGGTAGTGCTCGTGGGTGTCGGCCTCGAGGGTGTAGGGCACCGTGAGGATCAGGCAGCCTCCCGGTTTGAGCAGACGGAAGCTGTTTTCGAAGGCGACGGCTACAGGTGGCCGCACGTGCTCGAAGACGTCGGAGCTGATCAAGTAATCCAGGCTGCTTTCACGCTCGCTTGGGATCGCGACGATGTCGAGGCGTGGCTCCTGGTGCAGAAAGCTGTTTTGGTAGTCGTGCACCGAGGCCAGACGCACGGCGTAACCGTGCCAGTCGCTGAGGCCAAGGCCCGCAAAATGCGGCTCGCGCGGGAAACGGGGCAGCGCCATGCTCTGGCCGTAGAGGCGCAGCGACAGCACGCGCAACAGGGATCGAAAGCGCAGGTTGGAGCGGCAGCACCAACAGGAGCTTTGTTCGCGGTCGAAGCGGCGAATCCGGCCCATGCAAGGCGCGCCGCAGATGTTGCACAGGAAGGGCAGCGGGGCGTTGGCGGAGGCCAGGGAGCGCTCCAGGGTACGGTGGATGGGCCCCGCGTCGATGCAGTGCAAGGGGATGCCGCAGCCGATGGCGCGCCGACTGAGCTGGTGTTCCGCGAGCACGCATCGGGCTTTGGCCTTCAGCATTGGGTAGGTCTCGTCGCTGAGCGGCACCTTGGAGTGCCACCGATGGGGGAAGTCGGCGTCCGGCGGCGTTGCTTCGAAGAGCCAGGTGCGCAGGTAGCGCTGGTAGGTTTCGTCCAGTGCACCCTGGTGCTTGAAGAAGCGCCGAGGGTCCTCCGAGAAGAGTTCGTCGTCGCCGTGCGCGAGGGTCAGGGGTCGAAGCTTTTCGAGGGTGCCGTGGTCGAGCAGGAAGAAGCTACTGCGGATCCAATGCTGAAATGGCTCGTTGTTGAAGGCCACGGACTTCGGGTAGCGATCGATGTGGCCTAGGATGGCGTGATCATCGAGCGCCCTGCGCGCGCGAGCGCGGCTGAAGCCGAGCAAGTAGCTCAGGCCGTAGGAGCGGTGAAAGGTGTCGTTGGCGATCAGGACGGCATCGCCGGGCGAGCCGAGACCGTCGCGCGTCTCGAGAAAACGGAGGCCCTTTTCGTAGCCCGAAAATTCGCGCTCGCGGTTGTCGCCGGCGATCAGGTCAGAGCCGTCCGGCAGGCGCTGCTCGAACGCGCCATCGATGGCGTTGTCGACGGCGACGATGTGGGTGCGTGCTCGAGGAAAGGCGCGGCGCAGCAGGGCGCGCAGCAGTTGCAAGCCCCGGTCTCGATGCTCGGTGCCGTAGACCAGGTAGACCGCGAAGACGTTTTCAGCGCCAGCCATAGAGTTCCGCGAGTACCTGGAGCTGGGCGTTCCAGCTGAAGTGCTCGAGCGCGATGCGCTCGGCGGCCTTGGCGATGCGTGCGTAGAGCTCGTCGTCGGTGAGCAGCTCCACGACCGCGTCGGCGAAGTCCTGGGGCCCGTCGGCGACCCGGATGGACTCGCCGTCGACGTAGGGCAGGCCGCTATTGCCGATGGAAGTGGTCACGGTGGGCCGGCCCACGGCGGAGTATTGGTTGACCTTGCCGCGGATGCCGGAGCCGGAGATCAGCGGCGCGATGCCGATGCGCGCCATGCGCAGGGCGCCCACGAGGTCATCGACGGGGCCGTGGAAGATCACCGAGGAGTCGCTGGCGGCCAGGGCTTTCACTTCTTCCATCGCTCCGGCTCCCACCACATGCACGCGATAGTCGGCCAGGCGCGCGCGGATGCGCGGGTGGATCGCCCGCAGGTAGAAGAGCATGGCTTCGACATTGGGCGGGTGGCGGTAGGAGCCGATGAAGACGGCGCTGGGACCGCGCTCGAGGCCATCCGAAACGCCTGCGCCGAGCATGGACATGGGCTCGAGGATCTCGCTGTCGGAGACGCAGGTGGGGACCACCTTGGGTAGCAGCCCGCCGAAGACGTGGTGGGCGAAGTGGGCGTCGTCCGGGGTGACCGCGATGGTGTCGTCGGAGTCGCGCAAGCCCTGGGCTTCCAGCATGAAGCGGTCGAGCAGCACGTACATGGCCTTGCCGATGTGCTCGGGGGCATTTTGCGTGGCCCGCAGGAGGTCAATGGCGGCGCTTCGGGTCACGCCTTCGATGAGCTCGAAGAGGGTGCGGGCGCAAAAGCCCCGCGCGGTTCGAATCAGTGCCGATGTTCGAGGCCAGACGAAATGCGCAGCGTCGAAGGGACCGAGGCTCGCTCCCCAGCGGGCGAAGTCGGCGATCGAGTGCTGGGGCTGCTCGATCACGCGCACGGCATGCAGGTGCGGTCGCAGGCGCTCGAGTGAGCCCCGTTCGTGGCGGCTGAAGAGGGAGTAGAGCGAGACTTCGTGCTCGCGCGAGAGGGCCCGAATCAGGTCGAAGATACGAAGGCCCCCGCCGTGATCGACCGCGGGGAACAGATCGGTGACAAATAGAATCTTCAGCCGCCGCCCGTGGGTAGGGCTCCGGGGCGGGCCTGGGATTCGAACGCGCGGTGGGAGCTTTGGCGGAACTTCAACCAAACGCTCCAGGCTTCGCCAGTGCCAGTGGGGCCTGAGCCCGCTGCCGCGTTCGAGGCCCAGGGCGATCGCGTCGAGGGAGTCGACGAGGGGCGTCCGAAACTCCTCGGGCAGCCGCGCAAAGAGCGACTCCAGCCGCGCGTGGGCATCGCGCGGCATGTGCAGGCGCGAGATGCCGATGCCGATGGCGTTGCGCAGGCCGAAGTTGACCTCCGAAAAGTAGAGTTCGTCGAGTGTGCGCACCACCCTGCCTCGCTCGAGCCAGAGCATATCGACGCCGGCGCCCAGGGTTGAGCGAAGCCTTTGCTCGGTCCGGCGAGCGAGCTGCGAAAGGGGCCGCGACATCATCGCCGGGCAGGGTAGCATCGGGCGCTTTCGATGTGCCGCTTTGATGTGGCTGCGACGCCGACCTTCTCAAAGGCACGGCAGCTGCGCGGGGCAGCCGCTTGCCTTCACGAACCTGCGGCACCTGCAAGAAGATCGGTGCGCTGCTTGCTATGGTCCGACCGTCTGCACCGTGCCGTTGATGAAGTCGGCGGTGAACTGGGCGATGGTCTTGCCTCCTGAAGGCGCCTCGTAGAAGCGTGGCCGGAAGAGGTGCTGGTGGAAGGTGAGGTTGATGCCGCCCATATAATAGGTGGCGAAGCGGCCGGTGCTCTCGTAGGTCGTGCGCAGGGTCTTGAGGCCGTTTTCGTACTGTCCCGGCGGGAAGTAGATATTCGGATCGCCCTGGAAGAGCACGACGGCCACCGGATCGGCGGTGTCGTAGTTTTGGCAGTCGAGTAGGCCGACCGAGTAAAAGAGACGGATCACCTCGTCCTGCATGCTGGAGATGATGGCGATGCGCGCGGTCGGGTGCTTGTCCATCAGGAAGTCCGACAGCCGCAGCATGTTGCCGCCCTGGGGATCGCGGCAGTCGTCACAGTCGGGGGGCATGGCTTCGTTTAGACCCCAGGTCGCGCGCCACTTCTTTTGCATGCACACGGGCATGAAATCGTTTTCAAAGGGCGGGCCCGAGTCGTCGACCACCATCACCGGAACGTCGCCGAAGGCGTCCTGCACCATGCTGAAGTTAAGGGCGGCGCCGAAGCCGCCGGCGCTGGAGCCGGCCACGACCACCTTGCTTACCGAGTCCTTGAAGGTCGGCACGATGCGGCCGATGAACTTGCGCGTGTTGTAATAGCCGACGAATTTCTGGGTCGTCGGGAGGTTCGGCACCATGCCGGCGGGGTTGGTGCCGAAGTGCACGTCCCCGGTGCAGTAGGGGATGTAGACCTGGCTCCAGTCCCTGAAGGGGTTTTGGCTGTTGTTTACGTCGAAGACGCCAGCGGGGGCGCCCAGGTGTGAACCATCCGTATAGACTCCGGGTTGTTGGCGTCCGGCGCCAGCGCCCAGGGCGGAGCCGAGCACGACCTGGCCATCGCCGGCGAGGACCTGGTTGGCGTTGGCAGGATTGAAGGCGCAGTAGTGGTCGTTGCTGCAGGCGCCGCCGCCCTCGAAGTAAATCAGCAGGCCATCGCCCGTGCCGCGGTGCAGGTAGAAGCCTGTGTCGGAGCCATCGCGGCAGACGGCGCCTTCGATGTTGTGCCAGGTCCAGCCGGCCGGCGGCGCCGGCGTGACCGAGTCGCCCGTCATGGGAATCGGGTCGCCCATGGGAGGTGAGAGGTCCACGAAGCCCGGGGCCCGATTGGCGTTGCCGACGGGGTCGACGGTGGCGTTGTCGTGGCCCTCGGGGCCGCCTACGCCGCCGCCACCGGCGTTGCTCCCGGAGTCGCTGGTTTCGCTACCGCTACCGCTACCGCTGCCGTCGCTACCCGAGCCGATGCCGGCAGCGCCCGCCTGGCTGCCGGCTCCGGTACCCGCAGCGCCGCCGCCGGAGTATCCGCCGGCACTGACGCTGCCGGTGCCGCTGGCCGTCGAGCTGCCATCGCCGCTACCCGCCGGATCGCCGCTGGCACCGCTGCCGTCGCCGTTGGCGGCGTTCACGCCACTGGGCCCGCCCACATCGATGCCGCCGGGGCTACCGGCGGCTGCGGCACAGCCGAGTAGTGCGAACGCGAGGCTCAGGGGTACGCCCCAAAGCGCTTCCGAGGCATCTCGAATCAGGCGCTTTAGGGCCTGCGGGCTCGAATCGCTGCAGCTTCTGGGGCGTATCACTGCCAACCTCCCAATCCATGGGGAATCCGGCGAAACATGCCGATCTCCGAGCCGGTGCCTGGTCTTCCAGGTGCCTCGGAGCCGAGACTCACATATGGGAGACCAGAACGCGTGCCGGCGACGCGCGGAGGTTCATGATTGCTGCGTTGGGGTACACTCCCACCATGACCCAGACGGGACCCATGGCGACGGTTTCCACGGAGCTGTTGTTGCCCAGCATCCACGCGCTCGAGCAGCTCGAGCCCGAGGTGGCGCTGGAGGCCTATGACGGCGGCCTGCAGATCCTGGCGGAGGCCGGCTACGTCCGCCCTCCGCGCTCCGGCGACGACCCCATGCGCGTCTCCTACCAGAGCATCATCGACGTGCTCGAAAACTCCCGCCGCGTCTCGGGCGATCCGGCCTTTGGCCTCAGCGGCGGGCGCGGGCTGCGGCGCGGGGACCTGGGCGTCTTTCAATTCGTGACGGGCACGGCGGCGACGCTGGGGGAGTCGATGCTGTTGGCGGTGCGCTATCTTCCACTCCTGCACGACGGAGCCCGCATCACCCTGCGTGAAAGCGGCGATCTGGTGGCCCTCGAGTACCGTGACCTGCCCGGGCTGCCGCGCTCGGTGGCGGCCAACGAGTACGTACTGTCGGCGTTGCTGGTGGGCTCCCAGCAGGCGCTGGGCTTCGCCGCGCCGCCGAACGAGGTGCGTTTCGCGCACGCCCGGCCCGCGCACGTCGAGGCCTACGTGCCACTCTTTGGCTCAGAGTTACGGTTCGACTGCGACCACAATGCCATCGTGCTGCCGCGCGCGGCCATGGATCTGCCGCTGGCGACGTCGGATCCGCCGCTGCAAATCGTGATGCGGCGTCACGCTGACGACCTGTTGCGCCGCCTGCCCCACGCCGATCCCTTCGTGCAGCGGGTGCGGACCTGGGCGCGCGCGAACCTGCAGCATGGCGCGCGGTTGGGCGCCCTGGCCGATGCTTTTCATCTCAGCGAGAGCACCGTGCAGCGCAAGCTGCAGGCCGCCTGCACCAGCCACTCGGAGATCGTCGACGAGGTGCGTCGCGAGCGGGCGCCGGAGCTTCTGGCGGATCCGGCGCTGAACGTCAGTGAGGTGGCCTTTCAGCTGGGCTTTGCCCATCGCCCGGCGTTTCACCGGGCGTTTGTGCGTTGGTTCGGGCGCTCCCCGCGGGAGTACCGGGAAAACCGTCCGCGAACCCAGTTCGACGAATTCTTCGAGCGCATGCGCGAGGAGTCGTAGTCCGAGGGCCAGGGGACTCGGTTCAGCGTCTGCAGATGTTGCCGACGGAAATGCCGGGGGCGATGTCGTAGCTGCCGCAGCCGAGGCCACAAGGACAGCCTCCTGAGCAGCCACAGGCGTAGCGAGTTCTCGAGCCGACGCTGATGGTGTCGCAGTCGCCCGAGGCGCAGGTGCTGCAATCCGAAAAGAAGCCGTCGGAGTCGACCGCGTCACAGCTGGGGTCCGGCCCGGCTCGGCCCGTGGCACCAGCGTCCGCGGGCACGCTGCCGATCGTGGTTCCGGCGTCGAGCGGGCCATCCGCCGGCGCCGTAGCCGCGTCGCTGAGTAATGGCTGCGTATTTGGGGAAATGGTGGGAGAACCGGCGTCGGCGTCGGCATTGTCCTCCATCGCCCCGGACACGCGGCCATCGTCGCTGCCAGTCCCCGCGCCGTCACCCAGGCAAGCTCCAATGGCCACGCCCGCAAAGATCAATGTCGCTGCAGGCAGGGGGGCCGCACACACGGGGAGGGGAAATCGCCAGAGGCTCGCAATCACCACTTCGAGTCTACACCTTCGCGCCGAAACAGAGCGCTTCGAGCCGTGCCTTGAGCACCAGTCAACTCGATCGCTGCCGAATCCGTACCGCACCAGGCACTGCGCGGCAGCCGACTATCATTTTTGCGTCCGCGGGGAATGTGGGGTGACAGGCGTCGAGGTCATGACTTTCGAGACTGACGCACTTTGGCCAGGCATGATTGATTGGTTCACGTGCGGTCGATCAAGCCCGGGTCCAAATGGTTGAAGATCTTGGCGCCGGAGTGCTTCTGGAAATGCCCGCCCTTGGTACGATCTCCGGGGAGCGCGCCGAAGTTTGCACGTGCTGGACTTTGCGTAGCTGCAATGAACGCTGGATCTGTAATGCACCTTGCGGTTGAATCTGAAGTCTTCGGCTTGCCGAACGGGGAGCGTGGTTGCGTGGACGCCGGGTTGGGGATCTGCCCGACAAGCACTCGTGTCTCAATCAGGTCCGGTCGAAATGGTTTGCTGCGGCCACGGGTGCATAATTTCCATATGACGTTGTGTGAGCAGCTTGCCGAAGCAACTGAGCTAGAGCCCCGTCGCAGCCGGCTGCGACCCGAGTCTTGCATCTGCGGTGCCGTGAGGGCGGTGCTCGTGCCTGCGCTCCCTGACGCCGTTGATGCGTTGGCCTGCCTCCCGGTGGCGGCACGGGAACCGGTCGAAGAGGCCGATAACGGCTTCGTCTGCGAACAGGTCCACGCGATGGTCAGCGAGGTGCGGCGCACGAAGCCCGACTTCGATGGTATCGGAACGCTTGACCGGACGCCTCGGGCCGATGTTCCTTCGGCCGTTGACCACGCAATCGGGCAGGTCTGCCGCGTCTTCGAGGTGCGCACGCCCAGCGCAGGGTCGAACGCTGCAGTGTTCACCAAGCCAAGCGGCAGTGGCCCGGTCCCGATAGAGCGCGTGGTTGAGGCTGGCGGTGGTCACATGGAGACCCGTTCGGTGATGGGTTTCGCCCTGCCCATGGGGTTCTGCGCTCCGTTCGCCTGCGCGGCGGCAACGTCGGCATCTTCGACAACTCATCGCTAGATTCAATGAGGTAAGGATCCAATATGTCCAGAACCGAAGAACTCAATACGGTGTTGCGGGCCCTGCAGTCGGGTACGCCCGACATCGAAGCCAGTGCGCTGATCTCCGAGGACGGCTTGATGATCGCCAGCGCGTTGCCCCAGCACCTGGAGGAGGTACGTGTCGCGGGCATGAGCTCCACGCTGCTGAGCCTGGGCACCCGCGCAGCCAACGAGCTCGAGCGCGGCGAGATGCAGCAGGTGCTGATCCGTGGCCAACACGGCTACGTCGTGATGGTGCGCGCGTCCGAGGGAACCATGCTGTTGGCGCTGACCACGTCGGAAGCGAAACTGGGGCTGATCTTTCTCGACATGTCACGGGCGGTCAGAGACATCAAGAAGGTTCTCTAAGGAGTTCTACCATGGCATCGCTTACGATTTTCGACGACGGAAACCACAGGAATATCCTACTCGAGGACTTCGCCAGCGGCGGCGCGGCCGTGCAGGCCAATCAACACGTCATCGTTCACGGCAACGCTGGCATGATTCTCGACCCGGGTGGACACAAGGTCTACAACAGGGTCTTTTCCGAGACCCATGGCTTACTCGGCACGGCTAAGTTGAAGTGCATCTTTCTGTCGCATCAGGATCCTGACATCGTCGCTGCCGCCAACGGCTGGTTGATGACCACCGATGCCGATGCCTATGCTTCGGAGCTATGGTTGCGCTTCATTCCGCATTTCGGCCTCGATCACCTGGTGGAGGACCGGCTTCACGGCATTCCCGACGAGGGGATGTACCTGGATCTGGGCGGGGGTGAGCTGGCGGTGCTGCCCGCCCACTTCCTGCATTCCTGCGGAAATTTTCAAATCTACGATGGCACATCCAAGGTGCTTTACACGGGCGACCTTGGCGCCTCGGTGGGCCAGGACTACCGCGAGGTCAGCGACTTTGACGCCCACCTTGCATACATGGAAGGGTTCCATCGCCGTTACATGACCAGCAATCGGGCCATGCGGGCCTGGGCGAACATGGTGCGTCCACTGGACATCGAGGTTGTCGCTCCGCAGCACGGTGCCATTTTTAAGGGCAAGGAAATGGTCGAGCGCTTCGTGAACTGGGTCGAGCAGCTCAATTGCGGCATAGACCTGATGCAGGACTCGTTCGTGATGCCGCCTCGATAGGCGCCAAGGGAAAACGAGAGATGCTCCACGTGCTCACGGTTGGCGACGGGCCCGTTCTTCGCGCGTCAATGGCGCGCGGCTTCTTCCTGGTTGAGGGCATGACGATGTTGGCAGGCGAGTCGCTCGGCGATGCGACCGGCCATCTCGACAGGGGGGCTCCTGAAATCGTCATCTCTGACATCGACATGCCGCCCGGCGACCCCAAGGTCGAAGTGAGTCAGACGCACTTGCGCGAAATGGGGCATGGCGAGCAAGGGAGCCTTAAGGCATGACGGTTCGACTCACGATCGCGAGCCAAAAGGGCGGTTCGGGCAAGACCACTGCTGCCCTCAACTTGTCGTTGGCGTTTTCCGAAAAAGGGCATCGCACGCTTCTGGTCGACCTCGATCCCCAGGGTGGAATCGGTCACGCCTTGCGCAAGGGCGAAACCGAGATGCCGGGCGTGGCCGATGCGCTGATGCAAGCGTGCACGCCTGAGCAGGCCCTGGTCCACACAAAGCTACCGGGCCTGACGCTGCTGCCGCGCGGCCGACTCGATCCGGTGGACGCCTGCGAGTTCGAGCGAGCGCTTCTGGGCCCAGGTGTGTTGGAGGGGCTAGTTCGCAGCGTAGAGGGTGACTTCGATCTGGTTGTGTTGGACACGCCATCGGGGGTCGGCATGCCGACGCGGGCGGCGCTGGCTGTAAGTCAGTTCGCGCTGGTTCCGGTACAGGCAGAACCGCTGGCCTTGCGAGGCGTGCAGCAGATTCTCCGTGTGATCGAGCACGTTCGGTACCATGAAAACCCACGCTTGCAGCTTCTTGGGCTCTTGCCGTCGATGGTGGACCGCGACTCGGATGTGTCCATGGGCGTGCTCGTCGCGGCCTGGCGAGACTTGTGCGGCGTACTGGAAACCACGATTCCTCGCGCTGCGGTCTTCGCCAAGGCCAGCGAGGCCGGTGTCCCGGTTGGATATCTCGCGGGACCGCCGTCACCGGAGGCCCGACGTTTCGGCATTCTTGCGACCGAGGTCTATGGTCTGATTCGAGACCGCTATCAGGAGGCGACAGAAGATGTCGAACGGCCCGCCCGACAACTCCTATGATCTGCGGGAGGCGTCTACCCTCAGTGCACGGCTGCGGCGTGCGACGTCTGAGTCGGGCGCGGCGCCGGCCGACGGGCCACCGGACGCCGGGAAAGCCTACGTGCGTTTTTCGGCGGCGGGGTTGGCTCCTGCGACAGCCCCAGCTGCGGCACCTGCCGAGGCCGCTGTCACCGCCGAGGCACCCAAGCTCGGGGTCCACAACGGCACTGCGTCAGAGCCGCAGGAGCAGGGGGGGGCTTTCCTGTGGGAGGAAGCCATGCGCGGCCCCTCTGGCTGGGCCTATCTTCTGGAACGGGTCCGAAGCAAGTTCGAACTTCGTGCGGCCTTTGTGGTCGATCCCCAGGGGCTTTTGGTCGCTTGCAAGGGCAGTCTCCCTGGAGAGGGGGCCGAGTCGGCCGGTGCACGCCTCGCAATCGCCTTTGAACACGCCGATCGCATTGCGCCCGAGGGCTCGCTGTCCCAGTCGCTCGCCATCGAACTCGGAGGTACGTGGCTCACCGGGCTTCGGGTGACGGTCGTGGAAGTTCCACGCTTGGTGGTGGGCTTGTACGGCGAGACGCCCCTGAGCAAATCGGCCCTGCACACGTTGTCGAAGATTTTCGTGCGCAAGGCCGCGGGCGCGTGACCCGCGGTGATCGACTCGACTCCAGCAGACCGCTGAAAATCAGCTCCGCGTTGTCGGCACGGGGCAGAGGTCGCGCAGGTGCGCGGGCGGACAAGCTCGCGGTGGCATGACACATCGGGCCATTTTCATGCGATGCTTTGGGCGGCTGGATGCGAGTTCTGTTTACGAAGATTGCTGATGCGCGCCATCGCGTGCAGGTGCTGCGCGAGGACGGTTTCAGTGAAACCGTGGAACTCGAGACGCGAAGCTTCTTGCTTCATGACCTGGCCCACTACGCGGTCGAGGCCGAGGCCCGACTCGAGCGCGGGTTCTACGGCCTATTGGCTGCCGGCGTTTCGCTCGAGCGCCTCAATGATCGTGATCAGGAGCCCGTTGATGAGCAGCTGATGCTCGCCGAGAGGCTGGCCGCTCCGATGCAGTCGGTATTCAGGCAGCGTCTGAGCCGGGAGCGCTACCTGCAGCAAGCCCAGGGCCTGGGCGTGGATTTCGTCTGTGAAGCCTTCGTGGACGCCGTGCTCGAGCGCCTGCGGCATCTGACCGGACATTGGAAAGCCACGCCCTATCGGGCCCCCATGCAGCTCGACTGGCCGCCCGACAGCTGATGCGTCAGGGTGGGACGCGGACGGGATTGAGGGCTCGCACCGCGTCGAGGATGACATCCATGGACCGGGCGAGACGATGGTCGTCGCCGACTTCAATCAGCTTGGCCCCGGTGCGCGCGGCGAAGCGACGGCTCACGTCGATGGCAATGACCCCGTCGTGCAGACCGTGGACGATGGTGGTGGGGCAGGGGAGCTGCGATCGCAAGGTCGCGTCGTTGGGTGGTTCGTCAACCTCGAGCGCCGGGGCGCACAGCACCATGCCGGGTAGATCGAGCGCGGCACGCGCGGCCGCGAGCACGGCAGTGATACCGCCGTAGGAGGAACCCACGATCAGCGGTCGGTCGCCTTGGATAAAAGGCGTGATCACCTCGACGCGCTGGGCCAGGCACATGCCGCGGCAGTCCGGAGCGTGCACCTCGAAGCCGGCCGCGGTCAGGGCCTGGTACTTGCGGCCGTGGGGGCCGGACTCCAGCCCGTGGCAGAATAGAAGCGTCGTCACAGTTTGAGTATAGCTCGTAGTTATATGGGCGCTAACGGACCATCCTTGATGCGATCTAGGTTTCCACTGCCGGGGATGAAAACCGCTTCGATGCGAATGCCGTCAGGATCCTCGAAAAGCGTCGAATAATAACCCGGCGCCCATGCACCCTCTTCGGGCGGGCGCACGAACGTTGCACCGAAGTCGCGCATGGACGCGTGCAATGCGTCGACGTCCTCCCGCGAGCGCAGACGTAAGCAGAAGTGATGCAGGCCAATGCGCTGCTGGTCGAAGGGCGTGTCGCGATGCTCGGGGGCGGCGCTGCGGATGAGCACGCCGGTGCGGCCGCCGATGCAGTAGAAGACCTCCGAATGGTCGTACTGGATGCCCATGCCGAGGGTTTCGTGGAGGAGCCGGTGGTAGAAGGGGCGGCTGTTCGTCACGTCTCGGACCGTGAGCTGAATGTGTGCGATGCCGTTGGCCGAAATCATGACACGGGCGTAGCGGATCTTTCCGCGGCCGTCTATGGTGGGGAAGGGGCGGTCGAATAAGCATGGCGCCGCGCGCTCAGCGCTCGGGGCGCGGCAGGTCGAGCGTCAAACGAATTGCCACCCGGTGACGGATCAGGTGGTCGGGTCGTTTGGGCGCGATTTCGAAGTCGATGCGGTTGATGCTGAATTCGGCGCGGACTCGAAGCTCGGAGTCCAGCGCGATGTGGGCGGGGAAGGCGATGCGATGGGTCTGCCCATGCAGGGTGAGTTCGCCGCCGATCCGGTGGGTCGCGTCTTTGACGTCCGTAGACGGCCTGATTGACAAGGATCGAAAGCGGGCCTCGGGGAAGCGCTTCGCATCCAGGAAGTCCACGTCGCGCAAGTGGTCGGCGAGCCTGTCGGGCTCGGCCTGGAGTGACGCGGTCTGAATTCTCACCTCCACCTCACTGCCCTCAAGCTGTGTAGGGTCGAGGCGCACCTCGCCGTCGAAGCGCGCGAAGGCACCCTCTTCCTTCACATGCAGCTTCGCGGCGGCCCACTCGATGCGCGCGTTATCCGGAGTGATTGCCAGACGCTCGAGTCGGTCCTTTCGCGATGATGGTGCGGGATTCGCCGCCTGTGCCGTCGGTTCGCCCAGCGCCGCAGCAGGCACATTGGCGCCCGGGTCGGAGCAAGCCCAGAGGGTCAGCAGCGCCCAGCAAAGGGGCCGCGGGCGTCGGTGTTGCGGCACGCGCGGCATCATAGGTGGTTGTTGTCGGCGGCAGTAGTAGTAGTAGTATCGTGGATGCCAGCGGCATTGGGCCAAGCCGTCGCGAGACCCCAGTCGGCGAGCCGTTCATACTCCCCAGCGCGCGCAGTCTCGGCACGAGCGGGCGCAAACCGGTGACCCGCAAGCAACCCGTCTCTCCGTGACCCCATTACGATTTCTGGCCTCTCACGGAAGCCAAGCCACCCATGACGCAACTCGAGCCCACCGCGTTCACCATCGCAGTTCCGGAGACCGAGCTGCAGAATTTAAAGCAGCGTCTGCGCGCGACCCGCTTTCCCGACGCCGAGACCGTCGGCGATTGGTCCCAGGGCATTCCCCTCGGCTACGTGCGGGAACTCTGCGCTTACTGGGCTGAGCAGTACGACTGGCGCGCGCGCGAGGCGGCTCTCAATCGCTTCGGGCACTTCAAGCTCGAGGTCGACGGCTGCGAGGTCCACTTTCAGCATTTGCGCTCGCCGAACCCCGATGCGCTGCCGCTAATTATGACCCACGGTTGGCCCGGGTCGATCGTGGAGTTTCAGAAAGTCATCGCTCCCCTCACAGACCCCGAGTCCCATGGCGGTTCCGCGTCGGACGCCTTTCACCTGGTTTGCCCCTCGCTGCCGGGTTTCGCCTTTTCCGGCAAGCCTGGAGCAGCGACCGGTTGGGGCGTCGAGAGGATTGCCGATGCCTGGAACACCCTAATGCTGCGCCTGGGCTACGATCGCTATGTGGCCCAGGGCGGCGACTGGGGCTCGATGGTGTCCACTACCATCGGCGCCCGCCACCCGGACCATTGCGCCGCCATCCACCTCACGATGCCCATCGTGGCGCCCGATCCGGCGACTCTGAGCGAACTCAGAGACGTCGAACTCGCTGCTCTCGCCAGCCTTGATCACTACCGAAAGCACGACTCGGGATATTCCAAACAGCAAAGCACGCGCCCCCAAACCCTGGGCTATGCTCTCGCCGATTCTCCGGCCGGCCAGGCCGCATGGATCCTGGAGAAGTTCTGGGCCTGGACCGACTGCGATGGCCATCCCGAGAACGTGCTCAGCCGTGATGAGCTGCTCGACAATGTGATGCTCTACTGGCTTACCAATAGCGCCACCTCATCGGCGCGCCTGTACTGGGAGAGTTTCGGCAGTTTCGCCACCGGCAAACCTCGGGTTCCCGTGGGCATCAGCATCTTCCCCAAGGAAATTTTTCGGACCTCCGAGCGTTGGGCGCGCAAGCACTTCGGCGAGCTGCTGCACTACAACGCGCTCGATCGGGGTGGTCACTTTGCCGCTTTTGAGCAGCCGGAACTTTTTATTGAGGAGATGCGAAATTGCTTCCGCAGCGTTCGCTGAGGCTGCATTGCTCTGGGGTCCCGTGAGGCTTTCGGGCGGAGGGCAGGGAATCGAATGGGCAAAGGCGTGCGTTGGGCAGAGTTTCGAACCCCAGTGGTTCTCGCGGTCGTATTGGTCTTGGTGTCGAGTGGCATTGTCTTCTTGAGGGTGGCCGATAGTGTGGTCGAGGCGGGGCGCCCGGGGCTCGACGAGCGAATCTTGCTCGAGCTGCGCCGGTCCGACCTACCCTCCATGCCACGTGGACCCGTGTGGCTGATCGACGCGGCTCGCGATATCACCGCACTGGGAAGCTTGAGCGTGCTGGTCCTGCTCGTTTCTGGAGTGATCGGTTACTTCGCGCTCGCACGGCGCGGGGACGTGGTGGCGCTAGTGCTCGCATCCGCCGCCGGGGGCGCCATCATCAATTGGCTGATGAAGCTCTTCTTCGCGCGGCCGCGCCCCGCCATCGTGCCGCACCTGACCGAGGTGGCGAGCCTGAGTTTTCCCAGCGGCCACGCCATGCTCTCTACCATTGTCTACCTGACTCTGGGCGCGGTGCTGGCGGAGCTCTCCCCTCGCAAGCGCCTGAAGTCTTTTGTCCTCGGAGTTGCGTTGATCCTCGCCGTGTTGGTTGGCCTCAGTCGCGTGTACCTGGGCGTACACTATCCGAGCGACGTGCTGGCCGGCTGGTCGGCGGGACTGTCGTGGGCCCTGGGCTGTTGGCTGCTGGTACACGCGCTCCGCGTTCATGGACTGTTGCGCGATGCTCGCAGCAGTGCCGAATAGGACGGAAATCGGAGCGTCGCTTTGTATTGCGAACGCGACGGCAGCGCCTGGTCGCCGCTCGAGAATGCCGGGTCACCCAAACGGAGCGCCCCAAGTGGTCACACGGCTTGTGTTCAGTAGCGACGCGCGCGCAGAGATCGCAGTATGGCTCGCAGGAGGTCGGGATGATGAAGCTTTGGGCTCGCAACGTGGCCGTGCTGGCGCTGCTCTGTGCTTGCACCTCAAGCACCCCAGCTGGGCCTGCACCCACGACTCCCACCCAAGGCAGCGCATTCGAAGGCACGGGTGAGACCGTCGCAGGGCGCCTCGGCCCCGCGGGCGCTCGCTTTGTGCATTCAGACAGCGGTGCAGAGCTGCTGATCCCAGGTGGAGCGGTCGAAGGTGCGATGGACGCGGCATTTCGCATGGCTCCGAGTGCCGACGGTGCCCTGGAAGCGTCGGCCGGTCTGCAGCCCGTGGGGCCGGTGATGACGTTCGCGCCGCCCCTCGAGACGCCCGCAGCGCGTCCGATGGTGCTCTCGATTCCTCTGGCCTCCGCCTCGGTCCCGGAGGGCTTCGATGTCCGCGAGCTGAAGCTGGCTATCGAGAAAACTGGAAACGTGGGCGCCGCCGATGGGGAAGGAACCGCCGCGACCCAGTGGGACTACATGGATGCTGAGCACGCGGAAGAGCGGGCCTCCGCCCAACTTCGACAGGTTGCCGGCATGCGCATGCAGTTCGTTTTCCGCAAGGCCGCCCAGGTGCATTGAGGGTGGCGCGCGAGCCGTCCCACAAGGAGAATACGATGGCGAGTTTCAGGCCGACCGTTGGACTGCGTTTCAATGAGGGCATGTCGGGCTACGTGGCGCGAGGCGCGACGAAGCCAGAGACCGGGGCTCGCCTCGGCAAGCAGCGCAAGGAGCGCTTCGAGTTCGATCTGCGGCTCTCCATTCCGCGGCTTTCGGACTTCATTCGCGCCGGAACGCACGTGGCCAAGGTCACCGGGGGAACGGTCTACTGGAAGGGAGTGGCCAAGCGAACCAAAGTGGGCCGAGGCGGAACGGTCGTGATGTACACGAATCGACAACCCGACGGCCGCCGCAAGAGCTTCGATTTTACCTTCAGCTTTCGCGACAATCGGGGCCGAACCATCACCTGTCACGGCGAGAAGCGGCTCTTCGACGACCGAGGTTTCGACGCTGCGGCGGATCTGTCGTCGCTCTTCGTCACGTTGCATCGCGATGGTCAACAGGTGGCTGCGGGCGTCACCACGGTCCATATCGACGAGCTTTTGGACCAGGTCTTCTCCATGAAGGCGACAGGGGCGAGCGGTGCCGAGGCCCGGGCCGCGACACAGGCGTTTTTCACGTTCATGAACCGCCAGCTCGGCCGCGTGTATAAGAGTTTACCGCCTCTATTCAGCCGCCACGACGACATGTACCTGCGGCGCACGGAGTGGCGGGCGCTCAGCCTTGTGACCCGTGCGCTTCTGCCCAAGGACCTGCCGGCCGATGGGCCGAAGATCAAGCAGGTGGTGGCCAATCTCGAGAACTTTATTCGATACGCCGACACCGAACAGCTGGAGGAAATTCGCGATCAGCTCAGGATCCTGGGCACGTTCTCTTTCCTGTTGAAGGGCTTTATTCCCGCCCTGCGCAGGTGGGTTCAAAAGACGCTGGCTTCCACCAGTCCGAGTTCGCTGCGGAGCATCTTCGAACAGATGCACCAAATCGCGGTGCTGCCCTACTTCAGTCATCCGAAGGCTGATGCGCTGGTCGGCTACCAGAGGCCCTCTTTCGAACCAAAGTACCACACAAAGCTTCCCATTCGACGCACTCCGAGCAAGCGAACCTTCGACGTTTGCATCGTGGGCGCGGGCGTCGCGGGCTCTCTTCTTGCAGAGCGCCTAACGGCCAAGGGGCAATCGGTGCTCATCCTAGAGGCCGGTCCCTACGTGGCCGAGAAAGACATCAGCACCGACGAGTTGCGCTGGACCGCTCAGCTCTACAAGGGATCGGGGCTTCAAATCGCGAACCAAAGCGGCGTGCAGGCGAGGCGGAGTGGACCGTTGACCGTACTGCAGGGGGCCTGCGTCGGTGGCGGTGCGACCATCAACAATGCTGTCTGCTTTCAGCTGCCCAATCTGCAGCTCAAGAAGTGGCTGGGGCTCGGTTTTCCCGTCGACCCAGCGGACCTGGGTGATGCGTACCGTGAGACCGCACGGGAACTCGACATCGGGGCGGTCTCCAATGCAGCCAAGCATTTGAACCCGGCCGGTCGCTTTCTCACCAATGCCTTCGGGCTCCCCAGGATCTCGAGCGTCCACCAGCCACCCACGCAGGGGTTCTATGAATGTCTCGTCAACCTTGACCGAACCCACGGCTGCGAAGGCCTCGGCCTGTGCAACTCGGGCTGTGGTTCCGAGCGCAAACGCAACGCGCTGCAGGTGCATCTGCCGGCGGCGCTCGCGCGCGATTGCGAGCTGGTGCCGAATGCGAAGGTGATGCAGGTGAAGCTCAGCCGCCGACAGCCGGGCAAGTCACAGCGCGTCGAGTCGCTGATAGTCGACGTGGAAGGCACGAGCCATCGCGTCGAGGCCAAAGAGTTCATAATCAGCGCGGGCGCCATCTCGTCGTCGGCCCTCCTGCTGGGCTCGCCGGACGTTGACGAACTTCGAAAGCGTCGGCGCATCCCCATCGGTGCGCGGCTCTCGGCGAACATCGGATGCCCGCTCTTTGGCTTCTTTGACGAGGTCGTCCACACGCGGCCGAGTGTCCAGATCGCCCACTATTACATGCCTCCGAGTGGCTCGGGTTTTATTATCGAGTCGTGGTTCGCGCCGCCCGGAACCCTCGCCTTGACGATGCCGGGATTCGGGGACCTTCACTGGAGGCGGATGATGAGTTACCAGAAGACCGTCACGGTCGCCCCCCTGGTCGGCAGTCAGGCCAGCGGCAGCGTGGCGGTCAAGTCGGGGCGTACGAAGATCACCCTGCCAATCACGGATTTTGAGTTAAGGCGGATTCGTCAGGGCATCGCGACCCTGGCGGGCGCGCTGCTTCAGGGGGGCGCGAGCGCAGCTCCCTACGCGGTGATCGCGGGAACGCGGCTCGGCTACCGCATCAAGGCACCTGAGGACATCAAGCGCTTCGAACGCTTCGTGCGCGAACCCACGCAGCTGCGCATGGGCACTGGCCATCCCCAAGGTGGCAACGCGATGAGCCGCGACCCATCGATCTCGGTGGTCGACGAAAACTTCAGGCTGCGGGGGGTCTCGAACCTCAGGATATGCGATTCGAGCGTCTTTCCAATGGTGGCGGGCGTGAACCCGCAGTGGACGGTGATGGCTCTCGCCCAGCACTGTGCAAAGCAAATGGAAGGGTAGAAAGTGTCACCAGTGTCAAGGGACGGGCAATCTGAACGGGCCCGGGACGGCGGGCTGGGCGTGCCGCTGCGGTGGACCGGGCAAACCAGCGAAATGGCGGCGGCTTCAAAACCGCCGCCGCTCTGCGGCCACCGCGCTCGCAGGCGGGAAATGTCGGTGCAAGGGACGCCTCCGAGGGTAGCGTGCCGTCGGAGGCGACCGAATCGAGATGACGCCGGGTCAGCTGTCTGAGAAAAAGCGCCTACCTGGCTGAGGCAGTGCGCGCCTACTTGCGGCGGCCGCGCGCCTTGCGCCTGTGCGGTCGGATGGTCGGTTTTGGCATGCGGTGGGGGTCGGTTGCAGGCCCAGATGAGGTTCGAGCGGCGAACAGGGGTGCGCCAAATACGTTTGTGTGGATTTCGAAAGCGAGTATCGCTGTCAGGCAGAGGAAGAGATAGATGTTGACCAGGGTGTAGAATACGATCGGTGATGGCCGAAAGGCGTCGGTCACGAGGACGCCGAGGTTGAGCACTAGCAGCAGAGCGAGGGGGACAAAGGCATCCAGCGAGTTGTGGCGCCTGAAGAAGAGCAGGACTAGCAAGCAGAGAAAGGCGTAGTAGTAGTGGGCCGGATGGCTCATGGTGTAGACCAGCAGCAACGGCCACAACAGCTTCTCCACATCCCCGCGCTTCCGGATGACGGCGGTCACGCCGGACAACACCAGCAGCGATGCGATGATCAGTAGCGGCTTCTTCTGCGTGAACTCGTACTCCTTGATGTCCTGCCAGTGGCGCACAATGTCATTCGTTCGGCTGGACCGGAAGGCCTCGACAAACGCCTCCAGCGATAGGTGGCTCGGCTCGAAAAGGAGGATGCTCCGCAGGCCGAGATGATTGACGTACACGCCCTGGTTATGAAGGTCGGTGTTGGAGGCGAAATCCAGCCACGGTTGTAGAACCGAACCCAGGGACGCCGCCGGCAGCAAGAATAGTGCAAGGCACGTGAAGGCCGCCGCGACGATGAACCTCAGGTACGTTCGGTTGACGGTGCGCGTTGCCCTCAGACCCAGCAAGATGGCGACCGCAATGCCGTAGAAAAGCATCGCCGGGAACACCCTCGTCATCGTCGACAGTGTGAGCAAGCACGCCGATGCAGCGTATCGTTTTCTCTCGAGCAGGCATATGGCGGCCACGAGGTAGAAGAGCCAGTCGTAGCGAAGCAGGCCCCCCGAGACGAAGTCGTAAGCGTTGAGCACGTTGACGCAGAAGTAGACGGCGAAGAGGGCCCCCATCTCGAAGCCGAAGGTGCGAAAGACGAGCGCGCCCATGGCGATCACCAGGAACACGTCGAGGAGCGCTAGCCACATCAACCGGGTCACGGGAACAGCGTTGGTCAGCGTGCCCAAGATCAAGGTGGACAATGGGCTCCCGTTGTAACCGTGATCCATCAATAGAAACATGAGGCCGGGAGCGTTTGGGGTCTGCGTGGCCTGCTTGAAGAACGCGACATCGTGCTTGAACTCGCTCCACCGCTCGTTCGTGAACAAGCCCCTCAGCCGATCAGCGTCCAGCAGGGCGGTGGCGCGTTGGGCGTTCTGATACGTCCGTAAATCGGTGAAGAACGGCATGCGAACGAACGTATTGCCCTGTTCGCTATCGGCCACGATTACAGCCTTGTAGAGGTCGTAGTAGCCGAGCTCCTTGAAATATTTGGGGCCGAGATAGTAGTGAAACATCTCGCCGTAGTGGATGAAGGAGCCGCCGCGAAAGTTGCCGAGGTTGTGAAAGACACCGAAGGAAAAAAGAACCGCGAGCAGCACGAAAACCTTTGTTCGGACCGAAAGCGCCTGGGCGGCAGCTCCGGATGCTGGCGTTCTTCTGAAGCGGGCGTATAGCGCTGCCAGTGTTGCGGCGGAAAGGGCGGCCTTTAGCCACAGGATGGTGTCATTGACGCTTAGAATTGGGGCTTGATCCATTGCGTGTCGACTCAGCAGTGGCCGGATAACCGGGCGGCGGATGCATCGGGCAGCTTCGTCCCCAGAGACAACCATGCACGAGCGACGATGCAAAGCGCTCGCGGGGGGCGGAAACGTCCGGCCCCTGCCGAAGGTCTTCGGTCGAGAGGGGCAACACCGCAGAGGACCCCTGGTCGGAAGACAGCCGAGCCCCAATTACGGGACCTTTGCGCCGGACGCGATGTGTAGACACGGGCCCCCTTGGGGCTTGTGTCTACACATCGCGGTGCTCATGTTTGCTCGGGCGCGTCCTTCTTGGCAGGTCAGTGTAGTTCGCGCTTGCTCGGCGCCGGGTTTCGCTCAAGGCGGAGCGGCACCGCCGGTCGGCGAAATGCGCTCGAGCCGGTCGGCCCGTGACCGCGGCAGCCGTTCGTGCGTGAGCGCGTCTTATAGCTCGAGGCTCTTCTGCGAGAGGCCGCTGCGCCACGGCCACCGCCGCCTCCGTGCTCTGGCGCGTTGGCTTTGCGAGGGGCCGGTGCGGCGACATCGACGGCGGTGACGACGCCGAGGGCGCTACTGGTCTTCATGCTCGAGCCGCCGGGCGTCGACCCCGGAGTGTAGCTGGAGCGCCGGTGCAGGGCACCCTTCCTGGCTGAGTGTGCGGTCGGCCGGCGCCCGCGCGGCCACGTGCACAGGGGGAGGTCCTGCGGCGCCCGCTCGGAGTAGTCCTCGGATGGCGCCGGTCGTGTAGAATGGATTGGTCACCTGGGCCAGGAGCCCTGGGTGACAATCAGCGTGCGGTTGGTGCTTTTGATGACGGGCATGCAGAGTATGTGCGAGGAGATAACCCGAAGGGCGATGGATGCCGCGAGGGCCGGCGACGTTTGCCCAAAACCTTTGGGATAGGTGACTGAAGTGGGCGCGTCGTTTGCAGGCTTTCAGCGCATCTTCGTCGCCAATCGGGGCGAAGTCGCTGCACGGGTGCGCAGGACCTGTGAGCGCTTGGGCATCACGCCCGTCTTCGGGGTGTCCGAAGCCGACCGCGACGCGCCCTGGTGTCGCGGCATGGAGCAGGTGGTGCTGGGGCCCGCGCGTGCGACCGAGAGTTACCTGAACCTCGAGCGCGTAGCTCTGGCCGCCCGAGAAAGCCGCTGCAGCGCCTTGCATCCGGGCTGGGGCTTTCTGTCCGAGAACCCCCGCTTTGTCAGCCTGTGCGAGGCCCATGGCGTGACCTTTCTCGGGCCGCCGGCCCACGTGATGCACCTGATGGGCAAGAAGACCCCCGCCAAGCAGGCCATGGCCCGTGCGGGATTGACGCTCATCCCGGGAAGCGACGGCATCCTCATGGATGCCGCCCACGCTCGCGAAGTCGCCGATGGCGTGGGCTATCCGGTGCTGCTCAAGGCCGAGAGCGGTGGCGGCGGCCGCGGTATGCGCATCGCGCGCGCGACCACCGAGGTCGAGCAGGCCTACGAGGAGGCCTGCGCCGAGGCAGTGGCAGCCTTCGGTGACGGGCGCCTGTATCTCGAAAAGTTGATCGAGGGCGGGCGCCACGTGGAGCTACAGCTGCTGGCCGACCGCTACGGCGCCGTCGTGCACCTGGGTGCCCGCGACTGCACGGTGCAGCGCAACCACCAGAAATTGATCGAGGAATCACCCGCCGGCGAGGTGCCGCCGGAGGAACTGGCGCGAACGCTCGAGGCGGCCTGTCAGGCCACTGCGCAGATCGGCTATACCGGGGCCGGCACCATGGAGTTCCTACTTGACGACGCTGGCGTCATGCGCTTCATGGAGATGAATACGCGCCTGCAAGTGGAGCATACGGTCAGCGAGATGCGCAGCGGCATCGACCTGGTGGAGCAGCAGATCCGCGTTGCCGCGGGGCATCGTTTACCCTTCGAGCAAGGGCAGATCGCTCTGCAGGGGCATGCCATCGAGCTGCGCATCAACGCCGAGGATCCGAGCGATGGCTTCCGGCCCGCGCCGGGCCTGTTGCAGCAGTGGCAGCCGCCGACCCAGAGTGTCCAGCTGCGTATCGACACCCACGTCGAGCAGGGCTACGCGGTGCCGCCGTTTTACGACAGCCTGTTGTGCAAGTTGATCGCGCAAGGCAAAACGCGAGATGAGGCCATCGAGCGCGCTATCGAGGCGCTCACCGCCTTCCGCTGTGAGGGGCCGGCGACCACGATTCCCATGCACCTTTCCATCCTGCGCTCCGAGGCTTTCCGTAGCGGTCGCTACACCACGCGCGCGATCCCCGGGTGGCCGCCTGAGGGGGAGGAAAGTTAGCGTGGCGCACGTACCGCTGAAACCCATCGGCAAAGCCCGCAAGCGCGTCCTCGATGACCGCGCCTACGAGGATCACCTTCGCGACCTAACCCAGCGTGAGGCGCGCCTACAGGCAGCATTTGCGGAGGCGCGGGCTGGCTGGGGCGAAAAATACGTCGATCGTGTCCATGCCAAGGGCAAGCTTACGGCGCGCGAGCGCGTCGATCGCCTGAGCGACCCGGGCACCGCCACCTTTGAGGTGGGCACGCTGGTCAACCACGGCGAGCGTTTCGGTGAGCTTCGTTCGCCTGCGGCCGGCGTCGTCACCGCCTTTGTACGCATCGCTGGCCGGCTCTGCATGGTGATCGCCAACGACAATACCGTGGCTTCCGGCGCCTGGTGGCCTCGGACGCCGGAGAAAATCGAGCGTGCACAGGCCATGGCACTGCGCCTGAAGGTGCCGACGATCTACCTGGTCGACTGCAGCGGGCTATTTCTGCCCGAGCAGCGTCGCAGCTTCAGCGGGGCCACGGGCGCGGGGCACATTTTCAAGATGAATAGCCTCCTATCTGATGCTGGCGTGCCCCAGATCGCCGGCGTCTTCGGGGACTGCATCGCCGGCGGCGGCTACATGCCGATCATCAGCGATCGCGTCTACATGACCGAGCAGGCCTATATGGTGATTGCCGGTGCGGCCCTGATCAAGGGCGCCAAGAGCACGAAGATTACCTCGCTCGATATCGGTGGCGCCGAGGTTCACGTTCACGAGAGCGGCTGCGCCGACGTGCGCGTGCCCGATGACGAGACGCTGCTGGCTTCCATTCGCATGGAGGTGGAGCGCCTGCCCAGCTCGGGAGCCGACTACTACCGCGGTGGCGTCGGCAGCATCGAGCCCGCCTTCGCGCCCTCCGAGCTGCGCGGACTCATCCCACCCGATCATCGTCAGGCCTACGAGGCGGAAGAGGTGCTGGCCCGCCTGTGCGATCAGAGCCTTTTCTGGGAGCTGTTGCCCGACGTGGGGCGCGAGATGATCTGCGGCGTTGGACGCGTCGGTGGGCTCTATGCGGGCTTCGTCGTCAACCGCCAGGGCCTGTTGTCCGACCCTGATGCACCGGGCAAGGTTCGCCCCGCGGGTATTCTCTACCGCGACGGTATTGCCAAGATCAGCGCCTTCAGTCGCGCTTGCAACGCCGACGGTATTCCGCTGATCTGGCTTCAGGACATCGGAGGTTTCGACATCGGCAGGGAAGCCGAGCGTCACGGCTTGCTCGGGCTCGGCTCCAGCCTGATTTACACCAACAGCACCAACAGCGTACCGATGTTCACGGTCCTGCTGCGCAAAGCTTCAGGAGCCGGCTACTACGCCATGGCGGGCCTGCCCTACGACCCGGTCGTGCAGCTCTCGACGCCGATTTCGAGGCTCAGCGTGATGGAGGGGCGGACGCTCGCCATCGCCACCTACAACACCAAGTTGGACGACGATTTTCGCATCGCGACCGAGGATCCACAGCAACGCGCGAAGATCGAGCAGGGCATGGCCGAGGTGGAGGCGCGTATCGAGGGCGACATGGACCCGGTGATTGCCGCCAGCCGCATGGACACCGACGAGATCGTAGAGCTACACGCCCTGCGCGACTGGCTCGCCGCGCTGGTCGAAATGACCTACCAGGGCGTAGGCCAGCGGCGCATCAAGAACTCGCGCATCTGGTCGCTGCACGATCTGGCGTTGCTCGGCGGTCGCGTTGACCAGTCTGAGGCTGGCGCGGTGTCTACAGAGCAGACCGGCGAGGCCAAGGCTGCGGCACCCGCGCAGAACGTGGACGGGCTTGTCTTTCGCGCGCCGACGGCGGGCCGCATCTACTTCCGGCCGGCGCCTGACAAGGAAAGTTTCGTGCAAGTGGGTGGTCTGATCGAACGGGGCATGACCCTGTGCCTGCTCGAGGTGATGAAGATGTTTAACCGCGTCAGCTACGGCGGCGACGGCCTGCCCGAGCGGGCGCGTATCGTTCGTTTGCTCGTGACAGACGGTGCGGATGTCGAACAGGGCACGCCGATCGCCGAAGTCGAATCAGCTTGATCCAGGCTGCAAGCGTCGTGGCGGCGCCGGCTGCAGGCGAGCGCTACGCCGCCAGCAAGGGCGCGATTTTCACGGCCATGGATCGCGACACCGGTGACGTGGTCTGGGAGCGCGTGCTGGGGCCGAGCAGCACTTTGGGCGGCGTCATGACCTCGCTGGCGACCGATGGCGAGCGGGTCTTCCTCGCGAACACCAACTGGGTGGTCTTCGGTTTCTTCGGCGGCATTCGCCACCCCCTCGACAACTCCACCGTCATGGCGATCGATCCCGCGACGGGCGCCGAAGCGTGGAGCGTTCAGATGCCCACTCCCATGTTCGGCGCCATGACAGTGGCCGACGGGGTGGTCTTCTTCGGCTTGATTCACGGTGAGGTCTCCGGACTCGAGACCGAGACCGGAGACGAGGTCTTCTACGCCGCGGTGAACGGTCCCATCGGAGGTGGAATCTCGGTC
This sequence comes from Myxococcales bacterium, assembly GCA_029880325.1. GTDB lineage: Bacteria > Myxococcota_A > Polyangia > Polyangiales > JAFGIB01 > JAOUOP01. The sequence goes on from JAOUOP010000015.1 coordinate 120,635, forward strand.
GCCCGCGGTCAAGTCTATGTGCCCTACGGCTTCAACTTTGCCACGGCTTTGACGCTCGACGCTGGCGTCGTGGGCTTCAAGTACGCGGGGACGAAGGTTCGAAGAGCGCAGCGGCGCGGGACGGGGTTTGCGCAGCGTCCCGCGCCGCTGGCGTTTGTGCGCGGCTTTTCGCAGCGCCATGACGCCCCGATCAGAGCGGCAGGCATTTGGGCGGTGACACTCTTGGGGTGCTTCGGTGATGGAGGAGTATCCCCTGACAAGGAGGAGCCCATGGGCTCGAGATCCGTGCTTGCTCTCGCCTTCGCCATTTCGGCGATTCCCGCTTCCCTCGCCGCCCAGGTCCCTGAGGTGGAAGACCAAGTCGGCGACAAGGTTGATTCGGATGAACCGGTCGGGCCGGCCGCAGAACCGGTGGCCGACACCGATCCTACGGAGGCGGAGCCGCCTGCCGCTGAAGCAGCTACGTCACCCGCGGTCCCGAGTTCGGCGCCAGTGACCGAACCCGGGACCGCCTCCGGCGCACCGAGTCAGCCCGAGCATCACGTTTGGGCCCGCAGGCGGCTGCCGGTCTACGTGCAACTCGGTCCCGCTGGCGGGGTGCTCTACGAGGACGAGGGCAATCGTCTGACCGCCCGGGAAAGCCGTCGTCTGGCTGCGGGGGGCCTGCTGCTGCGCGCGGGTGCCGTGCTGCGCGAACACCACCTTTTGGGAATGCGCCTCGCTATGTCAGGCCGGCCCAGTCGCGCCGTTGTCATCGACGGTCAGGCTTCGAATCAGTGGGGTGGCGTCGGCCAGGTGAGCTTCGGTCCCGAATATCGCTATCTTACGGGCGCCGGCTTCTACTTCGGTGGCTCCCTCGGCCTGCACGCCATCGGCGCCGGACTCGAGCTGAGTGCTGACCCGCCCGACCCGGACTGCCGCGGGGTCGAATGCAATGACGTGGAAGGACGCGGCGCGCTCGGCGCCGCGCTGACCGCGAGCGTGGGTTATGAGCTGCGCGTGACCCCGTGGTTTGCCATGACCATGGAACTTTACGGCGGCATGCAGGCAGCGGTGGATGACGAGGACCGCGACATGGACACGGCGACTCTCGGCGTGGCCTTCGGTGCGGGCCTGTGAGCGCGTGGGGGGAGGCCAGGAGCTTGATGGACTGTGTTCATGGGTAGTGCGCAGCGCAGCCTGGTTTCTGTGCCCGCGCCGAGGGCCCGTCGGCGTGAAGTCGCCGTTGGTTCTGCGACCAATTGCGCAAGTTACGGAAGCAGCGAGTCCCAGTGCTTTTTGTCAGCGTCCAGGTGTTCGGTCTGCAGATGCTGCGGACGTTGATCGACTCGAGCGCCGCCGCGGCCCCTGGGATGCCGTAGAGCGTCAGGTCCATCCAGTGGAGCGCGATTTCGGCGTCTTCGATTGGCACCGTCGCGTCGGTGGAGACCAGAAAGTGGTCGCTCGTGGCGTGATTGACGAGCATGGCCGCGATGCTATCGCCTAGATGTGCTCGGCGGGAGTCATGATCCGCTCTCGGGACCGCTACGGCGCCAGCTGCGGCGTCCGGTCCCCTTGAAATACACGGAGTATTCCGGCGGAGGCCGTCCTTGCATCTGGCATCGTATCGACCCCGATCTTCGGCTCAGCACTCCCGCCGAGCACATCTAGGGCATGCCCGCGCCGGCTGCGCCCAGCGTGAACGCGGCCTCGGTGTTTTCGTCCAGCAAGCCCTCTTCGAACAGGGGAGCCAGGCCCTGGGTGGCGTAGGGCTCGGTGCGTGAGCCGGTCGCCACGTTCGGCAACGGATCCTGCATCTGCAGCAGCTGCGTGTACGTCTACCCGACGAACGAGGCCGGCAAGGCCACATCCATCAGGGCGCGGAAGCCGTCGAGCACGGCCTGCAGGTAGGGGTTTTGGGAGTTGCCCTGTGGGTCGACCGGCTCGAGGTAGATCGGATTGTGGCCGGAAGAGAACCCGGTCTTCATCAACGTCGGGTTGATGGTGGAGACCTTGATCGGGCTTCCGGAGACCCTCAGGAAGCCACGCAGGTTGTTGGCGTAGGTGAGCAGCGCGCGCTTGCCCGCGACGTACGTGCTGAAGAAGCTGCCCCCGGCGGCCTCGCCTGCTTCGCTGCCGCCAACCGAGTAGTCGATCGTCGAGACGGTGTAGAGCAGCCGAGAGTAGCTGCTCTGGCTCATCATGGGCAAGAGCCGGTTGGTCACGCGCATCTGTCCGATGTAGAGGGTCTCCATCGCGAGCTGCGTCTGGGACTCCATGTAGGGCACCAGGCTAGTGGCCACGGGGACGGCCGTGCCGAACACGCCACGGCCGGCGTTGTTGATGAGGATGTCGATCGGCTGGCCGTTCAGCGTTCCGGCAAGCTCGCTGGCGAACGCCTCGACACTCGCCAGGTCCGCGACGTCCAGGGTCAGCATCGGAAACGGATGCCTTGGGTAGTAGGCGGGGACGCGCGAGGTGCCGATCACGGTCACGCCTTCGGCCTGCAGGGCCAGGCCCGTGGCGAGGCCGAGCCCGCGCGACGCGCCCGTGATCACCGCCACCTTGCCCGCGAGCGACACCTCAGGCGCGAACTCGCCGAGCGGGAAGTACTTCGGCGTGACCGCGGTCTGCAGCGGCGGGGCGGCCTCCACCTGGGCCAACGCCCGGGTGGCACCGCTCGCCCCCACGGCCGCGAGCAACCCGCCCGCCTTCAAGAGTTCACGGCGGGTGCCGCGCTGGGCGAGCACCCGCTGTGCCGAGGGCCCATGTTGCTGATTGGTCCTTTTCGTGATCTCAGTCCCTCCTGTCGACCGCCGAGCCGTGTTGCTCGGGCGTCGATGGAGAGGGGCGGGCGGCGCGCGTTTGTGACGGGGAAAAGCGCCGCTACTTGAAGCCGATGCAGCTTCTGATGAGGGAAAGGGGCGCGACCGCGCGCGATGTGACGCCCGATCCTCGGCGACTCTGGAGCGGGTCTGGCCAGTCACCCTTCGAGGCGCGTCGCCCACAGCTGGCGACCGCGGGGGGGCGAAACCGAGCTCGGCCAGCGCCCGCTGAGCGTGGCGCACAGCTGCGCGCCACGCTCAGCACCCAGCAGGTCGCCCAGGCGCGTTTGGTGGACGAAGCGAGCGTGAGCGAGGGGCGAATTCCCATCGGCTTCCACCGCACGCTCGAAGTGCGAGAGTGCCTCGTCCCGCCGTCCGCGGGCCGCCGCGAGCTGCCCCCTGAGGAAGTCGGCCTGGCCGGCCAGCGAGCGGAACTCGTGCTTCATGCGGTAGATGCCGTCGGCATCCACGCGCGAGAGGGTCTTGAGCGCCACGCGCGTGTCGGTCCGCGTGTCGAGCGCCTCGACCACGACGCCCATGCCTCCCTCACCGATCCGGCGCTGCACGACGAAGCGCCCCTCGCATAGCGTCGTGTCGGGCGCCAGCAGCGACCCCGGCGAGGACACCTTGGCGGCCTCGTGCAGCAGCCGGTCGAAGGCCGAGTCGTCACCCGACGAACTCGGCCCGCCGCCCTGGCCGCCTTTTTGCGAGCCCTCGCCCACCGTGTCCTCCTGACCGACAGGCTAGCCCTAGTGGCCGCCATGGTGAAATGGGCATCCGCTGGCGGCTTTCGCTCCGCCGCCGGCCGGTTTGGCGAAGCTGGTGAGGTCGGCGCGCTGGTCGTTGGCGCCCTCGCCGTGGACGGCCTCGTAGAAGGGCACCTGGTCCCGGCCAAAGCGCGGGTCGCGCAGCATGGCGTGCGTGTCCTGGTAGCGTGTGAGAATCCACGAGTTGGTCGTGGTGCGGTAGCACAGCGGCTGCCGCTCGCGTCGGAGCTTGCAGGTGGCGTAGGGGGCCTGCACGAAGGCTCGCGCCCGCCGTGCTGTAGGCGGCGGAATCGTGGGGGGTGGGGCCTCAGCGGTGTAGGCAGCGTGGCATCCGGTGCCGATATGGCTGAAACTGGGGGGGGCTAAAGATACCTACGGTCGGCCGGAACCGTCATCATCAGCTGCCAGCCATGACAGCCCTCGGCCAGCAGCAAGTCGCAGAGCGCATCGAGCTCGCCGAGGTTTCTGCGATTGACCTGGGTGTTGAGGGCGATGGCAAGCCCCGCCTCGCGGCAGTTTGCGAGGGCGGCTCGCGCGGCGCGGTACGAGCCGTCGACGCCGCGCAGGGCGTCGTGGGTGGCTTCGGTGCCGTCGATGGAGACCGACACGCTCTGGACGCCGGCCTCCAGGGCTTGCCGCGCGACGCGGGGCGTCAGTCCGCGACCACCGCTGACGAGAGCGCAGCTGAGACCACGGGCGGCGATGGCTTCGGCCACGCGCTGCCAGCCGCGGTAGAGGTAGACCTCGCCGCCTATGAGGGTCACCTCCTGCACGCCGAGGTCGGCGAGCTGGTCCACGAGATCGAGGGCCTCGTGCAGAGACAGCTCGTCCGGTCGCGCGCGCCCAGCCCGCGAGCCGCAGTGGCGACAGCGCAGGTCGCAGGCAAGGGTCAACTCCCAGACAGCATGGACCGGACGGCAGGCGCGGTCGACGGGGCGTGCTTGCCGGCTCGACTCGATGCCGCGCACCTGTGAGCGAGTGCTCGAGTGTAGCGGCAAGCGTCGAGCGGGTCGTTTCTGCGCTACCGCTGCCCCGGCTCCCCGCTGCTGCACGCGGGCAGTGTAGCCGCAAGGCACGCGCGGCGCGAGTCCGCGATTGACTCATCGCGCCGCAACGCGAGTCATGGCTTGGCGTAGGGCCTTCACACTTGGCCACAGGCCGTAGGCGAGCGCCGCGCTGAAGAGCACGATGGCCAGGCCGTGGGGGCCGGCAAAGAGCGTCGCAGCGCTGGCGGTGACGGCGAGGATCACCAGCAGGGGGCGCCGCTTGCGGACGCCGAGCACGCGGCTCAAGTGCGAGTAGCGCATCGGAAATGCGACCATCAGCGTGCAGGCAGCACCGACTGCGGCGCCTACGTAGACGGGCTCCTTGCCGAAGAGCAGTAGCGCCGAGGCCACAAGCACCGCGGCCACCGCAGAGGGTACGCCACCGAAGCTGCCAGCTTCGGCCGCGTCCTTGGTGAGCGTGAAGTAGAGCAGGCGACTCCAAGTGAACAGCGCGTAGCTGCCGCCGAGCAGAAGACCCGCGCCGCCGCCGAGCAGCAGCGCGATGGCGACTCCGGGTGCCAAACCGTAGGTGATGGCATCGGCGACGTCGTCGGCGTAGACGCCGAAGCGCGTGCCACCCCAGCGGCGGGCCGCCAGGCCGTCAAGACCGTCGAAGGCCCAGCCGAGCAGAATGAGCGCCAGCATGGTGTCGAGGCGGCCGGCGACGGCAGCCGCCATGGCGGAAAGACCGCACAGCAGATTGCCGAATGAAAGCGCATCGGCCACATGGCGGCGGCGCGAACGGCGCGCGATGGCGGTTGTATGTACTTGGTCGTGGTTCATGACTTTTTCTCCAGAGCGTGCAGGTCGGCACCGAGTTCCTGTTCCAAGAAGAGGTCGACCCGTTCGCCGTCGACCGCGCGCGTCAGACGCCGGTAGGCCAGGCCCAGGCCCGCGCTGATGAGGACGAAGAGGCCACCGATGAAGAGCAGCGCCTGGCCGTGGTGGGTCTTGCTGCTCTCGAGCGTGCCCTTCAGAGCGCCGCCTCGAACGTAGATGGCGCCGAGGCGGCGGTGGGCGTGGCGGCCGTCGAGGAGCCGGTCGGCCTGGCGTCGCGCGGCTTGCTCAATGTCGTCGGCCACCAGGATGCCCATGCGGTGGCGCAGACCTGCGCCGGCTGTGGGCTCGAAGCGCAGGGAACGCTCAAGGCGCACGCGGTTGACGCACGGTGAATGGGGCATCGGCAGCTGCGTGCGGGCCTGCGCCAGCGGCGTCGACAGCTGCAGGCGATGGACGCCGGCCGCCAGGGCGTGTCTGGCGGACAGGGCCACGATTGCGCCCCGGGCGTCTTTCATCGGCTGGAAACCTTCGGAGTGCAGGGCGCTGCCGACCAAGAGCGGTCGGGCCAACTCCACGCGCTCGCCGGCGGCGAGGGGCTGCGAGAGCACCCAGGTGCTTTCGACGCGGACGCGCGCGCCGCTCAGCTCGAGGAGGTGGTCGGCGGCTGCGACCGCCGGGGCTCGACTGGATGGGGACGATTCGATCGCCTGAGCGACCGATCCTGCAAGCAGCGTCAAAAGCGCCACCGCCGCCGTGGTCGTGTTTCGCTTCATCACTCGACCACGACCTGATCGATGCCGCCGGTGAAGAGCGCCGAGTCGGTGAGGATCGGCGCCGCCAGCGCGATCAGCTGCATCATCACCGCCAGTTGCATGGCCATGAACGAAAGGGCCGCGACCAGCGTGCCGGCCTTGGAGACGCCCTCGGGAATGCGTGCGAGCGAGCCGCGGATGAAGACGACGACCGCCACCAGCAAGGCCAGCACCACCGAGCCCACGCCCAGCATGGGGCCGGCCCAGGCGCTGCTGTGGAAGTAGAGCGCCAGAAGCGGCGAGACCACCGCCAGCACCAGCGTGCCGCTGAAGGTCGCCACGGCAAAGGACAGCAGCATCGAGCGGCCCTCGTAGCCCGGCGCCCAGAGCTTGAGCGTGAGCAGTCCCGCGGGCGCGGCCACCAGGCTGCTGAGCAGCACGACCAGAGGCACCTTGTAGACGTTCTGCAGCGCCAGGCTAACCTGGCCGGCGCCGGCGGCCAGGCCCCAAACGGCAGCGAAAGCGAGCGAGGCCAGGGCGGCACCCACCGCCAGCTGGGCCGGTCGCGAGCGCAGCTTCTCGCTCGGCCGGTGGCGGCCCCCCATCATCTCGACCAACTCGCCCAAGAGGTTCATCGTATGTGTCATCGCGTCTTCTCCCGCTTCGGTTGAGAGTTCCTGATTCGAAGCCAGTCCACCGTGACAGAGGGCGATGAAGACGGCGGCGCGATGCCCTGAAGCGCGCGTCAATTGGTTGTGAATCTGGTGTGAAGAGCGGCGGGCGAGGCCTCAGGCCCGCGGTAGCGGCAGCTCCAGGCTGAAGCTGGCGCCGTGGCCCGGCTCGGAGCGGGCGTTGACCTGACCGCCATGGGCCTCGACGACGGCGCGCACCAACGCAAGACCGAGGCCGGTGCCGCCTTGACGGCGTGTAAAGAAGCGGTCGAAGACGTGGGGCAAGTCTTCGGCTGCGACGCCAGGGCCGCTGTCCTCGACCTCGAGCCGCACGCGCCCATCGACCGTGTCGAGCTGCACCCGCACGTGCCCTTCGCCTTCACCGCGGGAGGCGAAGTCGGCGGCGTTTTCGAGCAGGTTGCGAATCGCCGACGTGATGCGGCTCTCGACGATCGCGGGCGCCGCGTCGCTGTCGAGCCGTAGCTCGAAGCGCAGCGCCTGATAGCGCTCGTCGGCGCGCAGCTGGACCACCAGGTTTTCGACGATGACCGACAGCGGCTGGCAGCTGCGCTCCTCGCCGCGCATGCCGGCGTCGGCGCTCGCCAGTTCCAGGAACTGCGTCAGCAGTGTGTCGAGCTGACGACTGCTTTGATCGAGCACGCGGGCGATGCGCTGCAGGCGAGCCGCGTCGAGCTCACCACTTTCGAGGCGTTCGGCGGCAGCGCGGATGGCGGCCACGGGATTTTTGAACTCGTGGGCCAGGTCGGCGACGAAGGCCTCGTTTTCCTCGCTGCGGGCGCGCAGCCGGGCCAGCAACTCGTTGAAGGCCGTGGCGAGTTCGCCGAATTCGTCGGAGCGTTCCACCGGCAGGTCGGCCGAGGGCAGCGCTCTTTTGGCGCGCTCGCGCACCTGGTGGCGCAGGCGCTCGATGGGGCGGATCATGCGCCAGCTGAGCCAGGCCGCCAGCAGCAGTGCGCCGGGCAGCACGAAAAGCGAAATCTTCAGCACCTGGTAGCGCTGCTCGTAGAGCGCGCGGGTGCCGCGGCGCCGTGCCAGCTCGACGTACAGGAAGCGACCGTCGAGCAGCCGCTGCACGGCGAAGCAGCGCAGCACACGACGGCCATCGAGCACGTCGCAGCCGTGGGCCGCGGCGTCGCGGGCGGCACGGGAGAACTCGGGGCGCTCGGACAGGGGCGCGAGCTCGGCGTCGAGTTCCGAAAGCGACCGCCGATCTTTGAGGCCCAGGATGCGATCGGCGAGGCCGCGCCAGCTACGCTCCTCGGCGCTGTCGTCGTGAAGGGCGAGGACTTCGAAGTGCTCGGAAAGCAGACGCACGCGGGCGCCGGCGTCTTCGGCCAGCGCCCGAACCCGCGCTGCCGCTTCGGCGGGCGGCCCCACTTCACGGGCGGCGCTGGCTTGGGCCTCGGCCAGCAAGCGCGCCTCCAGCGATTGTTCGTATTCGTTGCCGAGCAGCACGAGCACGACCGGCGCCAGCGTCACAAGCACCACGACCAGGAAAGCCCGGTAGCGCAGAGGCACGAGCGTGGAGAAGTCCGCGTCGAGTGCTCGGCCGCGGGCAGGCCCCGGCTCAGCCATCGCGCTCAACCATCGCGCCACCTGTAGCCGGCGCCGATCACGGTCTCGATGCGATCGAAGTCCGCTTCGACCGCTTCGATTTTGCGGCGGATGGCGCGCACGTAGGTGTCGATGATGCGCTCGGCCACGACCGAGTCGTCGCCGCGTACCTCCTCGAGCAGATGGGCGCGCGTGCACACCACGCCGGGGCGTCGCGTCAGGGCGTCGATCAGCCGGTATTCGCTGACGGTCAAGCGCACGGTGACTTGGGCGTAGTGGGCCTCCAGGCGCTCGGCATGGAGCACGAGCGAACCGATGCGACGCACCTGACTCTCGGTCACAGCGACGCCCACAGCGTCACCTCGTCGCAAGAGCGCCTTGATGCGCGACAGCAGCACGCGCGAGCTGAAGGGCTTGCTGACGTAGTCGTCAGCGCCGAGGTCCAGACCCAGCGCCTCGTCGATCTCGTTGTCGCGGGAGGTCAACAAGATGAGCGGCAACCCGTCGCCGGCCTCGCGCAGGCTCCGGCACAGGGCAAAGCCGTCGAGCTCCGGCATGTTCACATCACTGACCACCAGATCCGGGCGCTGGGCGCGAATCGCAGCCAGCCCCTCGCGGCCGTCGCGCGCCGTCTGCACCGCGAAGCCCGCGTCCTCGCAGACCAGCGCCAGCACGTCGAGCACGGCCTCGTCGTCATCGATGAGCAGCACTACGGGCACGGGGGGAGTGTAGGGCCGCGACCGCTCCGAAACCACCGAATCTTCGCGGGCTGGGCGGGCAGGAGCAGAGGCCGCGTCGGATGCGGTCACTGCTGCATGTGATCCCACTTGGGCCGCTGCCAGGTGCGACGAAACTCGGCCTCGTCACGGCGAAAAGCGCGTCCCGCTTCTTCGTTTCCGTCGAAGAAGAGCACGAATTCGAGCGGGCTCGCCTCGACCTCGGCGCCGCGCTCGCGATCGAAGAAGTGGGCGATTTCGTTGGGGGGTAGCACCCAGCGACCGCCCGCCTTGCTCAGCTCGAAGGCGATGCCGGGCTTGGCGTCTGCGGGTTCGTAGGCCTTGTAGACCAGCTCGGAGCACACCAGAGCCTGATCGGTGACGAAATCGAAGTTGAAGTCGTAGGGGCGGCCGTGGAAACCGAAGGCGCGCACCAGCGAGGCGAGCCTGACGCTGCGCGCAAGGCGCGGGCGCAGGACCGCAAGGTAGTCGGCGTTGCCGCTGTGCTCGAGGGAGGTGAGCGTGACACCCTCCCCGATGGCTTCGATCACCCGCGGCTTGTGGCCCTCGGCATCGGCCTTCGCAAAGGCCGCGTGCAGCGCCGGAAGCTCTTTCTGCAGGTACTGGCTGGGGGCGAGGCCGGCGGTCACGGCGCGCTCGGCTTCGCTTTCGAAGAATGCATCCATCTCGGCGAGCGTGCCGACGTAGAGCGCGGCGTGGGGCCAGAAGCCGGGTAGCCCAATGTTGGTGGCGTACCAGTTGCGGCGCTCGAGCAGGATGTCACCGGGCTCCAGTTCGCCGATGACGCCCTGCAGGAGTTCGGGGGTGACGAAATTTGCCCGGTCGGTGACCCGCAGCTTGCCCATGCCTTCGGCCACGCCCTTTTGCACCGGGAACCAGGCTTTGAAGGCCTGGCTTTCGAGGTACTCGAGGGGGTTGTCTCCGAAGAGTTCCGGCTCGCGGCCGAGGATCTTCCACAGCCGCTCGTAGCCCTTCCGCGCGTGATCGAGCAGGACATTTTCGTCTTTGACCTCCAGAGCGCGCGTGGTCTGCAGGAGCTTCAGGTGAAGCCGCCCGGCGTTGAGCCGCAGCAGCGTACTCGGCGACGTGAGACGCCATTTGAGCTGAGCATAGCCTCCTTTGGGGATGCCGAGTTCCGGGCGCGGATCATTGAGCAGGCTCTCGATGGCGCGATTGTCGCCGATGCTGCGCTCGAGCCGCGCCAGGGCCTCGGTCTGGATCACCAGGGCGCTGTAGCCGATCAGGAAGGAGCGCGCGTTGAGCTTGCGATGGGCGATCGGGTTGATCTGCCAGAAGTACTTGTGCAAGTCGACGATGCGATCGAGGGCCACGGCATGGTCCAGGTACTCGAGCCAGGCGCCCAGCAGCGCCCCGCGTTGCTCGACCGTGATGACTTCGCCCTGGCGGCCGAAGAGGGCGGCGTGTTCTTCGGACAAGCGCTGCAGGCGTTGGGCGATGCGTTCGGTCTCGCCGCTGTCGTTCGTGATGCGTTCGCGCAGCCGCTCTGCCGGAACGTTGACGAAGCGCACGTGGTCGGCCGGCATGAGCGTGAAGAGGATGGCGCCGACCGCGACCAAGACGAGCGCGTGGGCAGCGGTGCGGCCGTACCTCTGCCAAAAGCCCACCGCCTTGCCGCGCGCGCGCTGTAGGCCCTCGGCGGCAGGTTGGTGCGAGCGCACGGCGTAAAGGAGCGACAGCCATCCGAGCCCCCACAGGGCAAAGCCCGTCGGCCGCGACCAGCCCTCGAGGACGCGCGTGAGCACCACGACGACGCCGAAGAGGGGCAAGAGCCCACTGAGAAGAAAGCCGAGCCCCGCGCGCTTCTTCATGGCGGCGAGGGTAGCACGGGGGCGCCGCGGCCCCTACCCGACCACGGTGCGAAGGTCCCGGCGTTCGCACCCGCACTGTGAGGCCTATCGTTGATGGAGGCGTCCCGCCCCGTGTGTCGGCCCATGGGGCGCTCAAGGCGCAGGATTTGCGCTCTGCGGCACTGCATCCAACCCGTACGCGCGGCCACTGCAGCGAACGGTTTCGCCGCCGCTGGCTTGCCCCCATTGCGGCTGCGTCACGCTACACTCCCCCCCATGGCGCCAAAGCTGCTGCTGGGATTCGCTTTCGCAGGCATGCTCGCGACCATCGCCTGGCTTGGCGGGCAGCTCAGCGATCAGCGCGACCAACTTTCGCGCATGGAAAAGCGGGTGGCGAACTTGGAGACCGAGATCGAAGAGGTCTGGGATGCTCCGGCGCCGACCCCTCCAGCGCCTTTGCCTCGGCTCGCGCGCGCGGCCGCGCCGGCAGCCAGTCCCACGGTGGAAGGTGCGACGGAGGAAGACGCTCCTTCCGCTTTTCGCCAGCGCACGCCGGGCACGGCGCTCGATGACGAGGCAGCGGGCGGCTCCGTGCACGTGGTCCGCGAGGCTCTACTCGATGTGCTCTCGACCGAGGATCCCCAGGTGCGGGAGGGTTTTCGGCAACTGATGCGCGAAGAGCAGGCGGTGATGCGCGACGAGCTTCGCGAGCAGCGAAAGACCCGCTGGGAGCAACGCACCGGCGAACGGCTGGCCAGCTTCGGCAGTGAGCACGGCTTGACCCAGGCGCAACAGGACGCGCTCTTCGCTCTGCTCACCGCCGCGCGCGACCGCTCGAGCGAGCTCTTCCGCCAGGCGCGCGAGGGCGAGGAGCCGCCGTCGCGCGGCCAGCTGCGCGAGCAGATGCAAGCGCTGCGCCGCGAAGCCGAGAACGAGGCGCGCGAGGTTCTCGACGACAAGCAGTTCGAGGCCTATCAGCAGATGATCCAGGAGGAGAGACTGCTCGGCCCAGGCGGCGGCAGACGCGGTCCCCCCGGCGAGCGGGGTGCGCAGTAGCGCTCTGGACGGTGCGAGGCGCCGGCACTAACCTCGCGCATCCATGGTAGCGCTACGCATCAACGGTCAATCACGCGAGGTCGACGTCCCCCCGGACACGCCTCTACTCTTCATCCTACGCGACGTGCTAGGCCTGACAGCCACCAAGTTGGGCTGCTCGCTGGAGCAGTGCGGCGCGTGCACGGTGATGATCGACGGCGAGGCCTGCCGCTCGCGTCGGAGCTTGCAGGTGGCGTAGGGGGCCTGCACGAAGGCTCGCGCCCGCCGTGCTGTAGGGCGGCGGAATCGTGGGGGGGTTGGGGCCTCAGCGGTGTAGGCAGCGTGGCATCCGGTGCCGATATGGCTGAAACTGGGGGGGGGGCTAAAGATACCTACGGTCGCCCGACGGCTGCCTGCTGGTGTGGCCACGCGGATCGGGCAACCCGGGCAACAGCACCAGCACGAGCGTCGAGAGCCCTGCGCCGAGCCCAAAGTAGATGGTGAAGTTGCCGATGTCGACGCCCGGCTGGGCGCCGCCGGTGCGCAGAGCCAGGCCCCAGAGCATCGGGGCGACGCCGGAGACCACCCCCGTGACGGCGCCGAACACGGCCAGCGCGACCGGACGTTTTTCCATGGGCGAGATCTCGGGCAGGAAGGTCATGTGTGCGGCCTGGCCGACCCCCGCAGCGACGCCGAACGCGAAGTAGGAGGCCCCGAGCGTCGTGAGCGCGAACACCTCGCCGCGCACGACGGCGAGCCAAAACAGGAAGACCCCGACGAACACGAGGTGAGCACTCTGGAAGAAACAGCGGATGACAACGCGGTCGATCCAGTGCCGGATCGCCAGCGAGCCGAGGATGCGGCCCGCGAAGGTGGCCGCGGTGAAGGACATGATCGCGCTCGACGCGAGCCCGACCTCAGCCTTCAGGTAGTAGCTCGTGAACGCACCGAATGAAAAGATCGCGACGGAGGACAGCAGCTCGAACATCAGGTAGTGGCGAAACAAGCCCGGTCGGAGACTCAGTCCGACGGCTTCGGCCATCATGTGGCGAATCGGCGAGGGGGCAGGACGCGGCCCGGCCGGCAGACGCAGCAAGCAGAGCACCGCCGCGGCCGAGCCGAAGATCGCGATCCCGTAGACCCAGCGGAAGGCGACGTAGGTGGGCAGCGCCGCGAACAGTCCCGTGCAGGTGAGCAGCGCGAGCACGCCGACGGCGCTCGTGATGGCACCCTCTGTGGCGAAGAAGCGACCGCGCAGGGGCTCTGGCAGGATGGCCGCCAGCCAGGGGATGTGGGCCGCCCCGCCAAAGGCCCGGCAGACGCAGAACAGGAAGACGCTCAGGACCAGCGCGTTTGCCATCCAGCGGTCTGGCGCGCCGGGTGCGAGCCAGGCCAGGCCGAGGGGTACGAGCAGGAAGAACGCCCGCGCGCCCCACCCGAGCACCATCTGGTGCCGAAAGCCCAGGCGCTCGAGCATGGCCGTCGCCAATACCTGGATCGGGTAGAGCAGGTACACAAATGAGCTCGCTAGGCCGACCTGGAAGCTCGATCCGCCGAGCTGCTCGAGCAGGAGCACCATCGGCGTGCCGAGGCTCATCATCCAGGTCAGCCCGTTGAAGCCACCGAACCAGTAGCCAGCACGAAACGGACGCAGGGACTGGATCTGGGGCTTCACGGCCGTGGCGTAGCACGCGCTTGCGCTTGTGCCAGGCCCGTAGCTCCCCGGCAGGATCTGCCTTGGAAGCGTCGATGGCATTGATGGCCAGCGTTCTGTGGGTACGACTTCCTCGGTGCGGCGAGTCGAAGAGGCCATCGCCAATGCTTGGAACGACCAGCTCGCTGCAGGGCCGTGGCTGTGGAAGCTGTACCTACTCTACGGGTTTCATCGTCGCAGCCGCGGCACGATGACTTCGCGGCTGAAGCCCGCCTCGAACTGCTGCAGTGAGGGATCGAGAAGGTCCCAGGCGGGCGCGTGCTTGGTCCAGATCTCGAACTCGGGGCTGAAACTGGAGGTGCCTAACACTACTGTGTCAGGGTAGCGGAGGAAGATCGCGCCGGGCAGGGGATTTGTAGGGTTTGGCGGACGTCGACGGCAGGGTGGGCCCCTTTCGAGACGGCCGACGAAGCCTGCAAATCCCCTGAACAAGCGAGGGCCGCCGCTACCCTGACACAGTAGTGCGAAAGATTCCTACGGTCTGGCACCTGCAGGCCCGTGTGATCACCGTGCAAAGTCATGGGAGTGCGTTTGCCTTTCGGTGGCGGACCCAAGCCGGTTACGCCGCCGCCTCAGAACAGCGCTCGCAGCCGCAGCCCGCCCGGGTCCCAGCGACTTGGACGCCCCCACAGCCCTGCCACCGCTCCGGCGCGCAACAGCGCCTCGACGCCGCCGCCGCTCAGCACCTGGAGCACCACTCCCATCACGACTTTCGCCCGCGACCTCCACGTCTTGGCCATGCCGTACGCGCTTGCCGCTTCATGCAAACCCAGCGCCGCGAGGCCCAGCGCCGAAGCCACCGCCTCGCGTTGCCGCGGAGGGCTGCTGAGGCCCAGCAGCAGCAAAGCCCACAGCAAGCGCCGCCCCCGGGGTCCGGCGGCTGCCGTAACCCTCGTCCTGCTACAGCCAGCGCTGGGCGGCGGTCGCGTCGGCAACCGCTGCCCACATCGTCGAGTCCAGCGACGGCTCGGCCTGCTGCTCGCTCGGCCGCACCCGCCACCCCTACGGGTCCACCGGCGCCAAAAGCGCCCGGCCATAGGGCACAAAACCCGCTGGATACAGCGTGAACGATAACCCATGGCGGTGACAGCGCGCGACCCAAAGCTCGAATCCGGGGCCACTCTTGCGGGCG